>CAYWMP010000081.1:0-25182 GCA_964459445.1 uncultured Desulfobacteraceae bacterium | reverse complement strand
TTGTTGGGGCACAGCGATGTAAGAACCACAATGATTTATACCCATACCATTAAAAGCCAGACCATTAAAGAGGCAAAAAGCCCACTTGATTTTTCTTGAACCCTTTGGACAAGATAACAGGATTAAAAAGATCAGGAATTTCTCAAGATTCCTGCCTCCCGGCAGTCAATCCCTCAACAGGGATTGAACATTGGAAAAAGGCCCTAAAGAAAACAAGAACGAGTTTATTGTTTTCTTCAGGGTCTTCTTCCAGAAAACTTGAGCAATTCCTGATTATATTTATCATGTGATCATGTTATCCGGTCTAAAGCTTTCCCAGTTGTGAATGACCGGAAATGATATTTTTATTCTTTTGATTCTCCCGGACTTTTTGAGAAATTACCATTGGGAAAATGCATAAGGAGCGTTTGAAGTATGAGTCGTTTTTTAATCATTGATGTGGGTGCGGGGACCATGGACATCCTTTGGTATGATTCCGAAACCGGAACCCACTATAAAGCGGTCGTTCAATCGCCTATTCGCACCCTGGCCGAGAAGGCAGCAGGCCTGAAAGGAGATCTTCTCGTAACCGGCGTGGAGATGGGGGGCGGGTCAATATCCCAGGTCCTGGGCAATCGCGCAAATAAGGGGAGGGTGGTCATGTCCGTCTCTTCTGCTGCCACCATTCATCATGATTTGGACCGAGTGCGGGCCTTGGGTATTGATGTCCTGGAGGATGATAAGGCCGAAAAACTAAAACAGGATCAATCTTTCAGCCATTTAACCCTGGGCGATCTGGAAACGGATCGCATAGGGGCCATTGTCCAAGGGTTAGGTGTTCCTTTTTCCTTGGATGTGGTCGGCGTTTGCGCCCAGGATCATGGCGTGGCAGCGCCGGGCATGTCCCATCTTGACTATCGACACAACCTTTTCAAGGCTATTTTGGATGAAAATCCCTATCCCCAGGCTTTGCTATATAGAAGTGATGAGGTTCCCGCCACATTCAACCGTCTCGTTTCCATGGCCGGTTCGGCAGAGAGGTTGCCCACCAAAGAGGTGTTTGTGATGGACAGCGGCATGGCAGCGATCCTGGGGGCGACCTTGGACCCCCGGGCACGTTCAAAGAAAAGAATCCAGGTCTTGGATGTGGCGACATCCCACACAGTGGGGGCATCCCTCAGCAATGGAAAAATAGCGGGATTTTTCGAATACCACACAAAGGATATAACCCTTGAGCGCGTGGATGACCTGCTGATAGACCTTGCCGAAGGAAACCTGGAACACGAGAGGATTCTGGAAGAGGGCGGACATGGGGCCTATACTAGAGAGACTCCCGGATTTGATTCAATTGAGATGATCGTAGCCACAGGGCCGAAGCGCAGGCTTCTGGAAAAATCCCGGCACCCGATGGTGCTCGGGGCGCCCTTGGGAGATAACATGATGACCGGAACCGCCGGTGTCTTAGAGGCCATAGGGAGGCGCAAGGGGCTTGAACTTTTTTCATATTCATAACGCCCGTCACAGCTGGGTAAAAGCGGATGCTGACCCAATTCATGTATCACATAAACAAAAAATCATTGAAAAAGAGACTGAGATAGGATAAAAGCGAAAACCTCTCAGGTAGTGCTCATCCGGAAACGGCGTTTTCCGGATTCGCGCTTTCAGGAGTCAGCTTTCAGCGATCAGCAAAGAATAAACAACAAACAACTGGGCTGAATGGTGAACACTCATCCTTGAATCTTTGATTTTTGGATGGACAGCGCTATGGAATTGGGAAACCAGGGGGGAAGAAGAAAAATGGAGTCTGTTCAGGATTATTTTTTATGTGATGAATGCGATAATAAAGATTTCAAACCGATCTATAACTTCTCCGTAAAATTCCACGGCGTCAATTTTTCCGACGATCTCATATACGATATGGAAACGGATGAACTCTATCAATGTACGAAATGCCTAAAAACATTCAAGAAGGACCATATCGAGTCAAAGTTGATTGATTTCAAGAACCTACGCAAGGGTCAAAAAATAGCAGGGGATGCTGGGCCCTGACCAACCCCTAGACCTTCATGACTTCTTTTCTTTGCCCTGATCTATCCTCGAAACAAGATATCTGATGACCTTGACCATCTCTCCGGCGCTTGCAAACCGGTCTTGCCTGTCCTTGGCAAGGGCCTTATCGGCAATTTGCTCGCAGACCTTTGGTACTTTGGGGTTATAGTCACTCAGGGGGGGATGCTTTTCCTGGGTGATTCTGTGTAAAAGGGTGTCCAGGTTTTTTTCCTGAAAAGGCAATTCCCCTGTGAGAAGTTGGTAAAAGAGAATGCCGAGGGAAAAGATATCGGATCGGGAATCCGTCATTTGTCCCATGATTTGTTCCGGGGACATATACTCGGGGATGGCAATGATTTCTCCGGATTTTGTCCTGGATGACAAAATAGGCCTCGAGACACCAAAATCAGTCAGATTGAGCCTGTCCTCATCGAGAAGAATGACGTTTGAGGGCTTTAAATTGCCGTGAAGGAAGCCTGCCTTGTGGGCAAAGTCGAGGGCCTCAGCAATATCTCCCACAAGATTCAATACCTTTCGCAGGGGCAGTAGGTTTTCCTTTTTGGTGAACTTCGATAATTCCTGCCCCTTCAACAACTCCATGGCAAGATAGATGAGATCCTCTTCCTCTCCAAAGTCATAAACAGGCACCATCAAAGGATGGGAAAGTCTTCGCGCCATTTTGGCTTCCCTGAAAAACCACTCTTTAATACTGGAGATGACATTCTCCTCATAGGTCCCTCCGAGACGGAGGGTCTTTAAGGCCAGAGTGCGCTCGTTACGGGAATCAAGGGCTTCGTATACCTTGCCGATAGGCCCCCTGCCAAGTTCTTCAAACAGATGGTAGGGACCGACCCTAATGGAAGCATCGACATTCGAGTAGATTTCCCTCGCACTTTCCTGCGGTTCTGCAGAGGCCAATCCGCTATTGGCATTCAGTTCGGTTATCCGCCGGGCAAGATCCGTATCATCATCGATAGGGGCTAGGTATTCGTAAGCGGCAAGCGCCTCACTGAGCAAACCCTGGTCTTCGAAATCGCGGCCCAGATTATAGAAAAGCTCTTTTGTGTCCTTATCCAAAGGCAGTTCTTTGTATCTTTCAAGGGCAAGGTCCAAATGCCCGCGATTTTGGAGACGGAGGCCCAGGGATCGATTCAATTCGGCGATTTTATCTTCAGCATGGGGTTTGAAACCAAGTTTCCAAAGAAGGGTTGAGAAGTAGATTGCAAAAAGGCAGCATAGGATGCCCGCTGTTTTAAACCACACGTCAGCAAATATGAACAAAACCCCTCCGGACAGGAGGATAAACATTCCGAGACCCGCCATCCATAGAAACCCGTTGAAGGCTCTCTTTTGAGGAAAAATAAGGATAGCGAGGACCCCGAGCACGGCCATTACCGAAAGTTCGATATACCGTGCGAAAGGCGGCCTCGTGATGAAGGTTTTTCTGAGAATCGTATCCAGCACATAGGCGGCATACTGGTTGCTTGAGAGTCCTTGGGATTCCGTGGGAAGGTATGGCCGCGTATTTTCAGTATTGAAGCCCAAAAGCACAATCCTTCCCCTCAAGGATGAGGTTGGTTTTCCGGATTCCAATAGGTTCCCGAATGAATAACGCTTGAATGCCCTCCGACCGCCGTCAGCCCTTATAAGTAACTCGCCCCGGTAAAGGGGTATGGAAAACGTGTTGAGCCGAATGTTCCGATCTTCAACAACGACCGTTTCCGGGCGCTGTTTGTGGTAGGCGATGGCCAGCCGAAGGGGAAAGGATGGAAGAAGCAACGCTTCTTTGGAGTAGACCATGGGGTATTTGTTAGGGCTCGCCTTTGTGACCTCCGTCGCCTCTGACGAAAACCCGATTCCCAGGGCCTTGCTTGAGAAGAGGGGGAGGGGCGGTATTACTTGGCTTAAAGAATGAACATTTTCGTGGATCTCGGGTACCGTACCTCGTTTCAATACATTCCCTGAGACCAACTCGAGGTCTTGGCCTTTGGGGCCGAGCGATCCCTTTCCCTTTTGTCCCGGCGCCAGCAGGATGACATTGCCGGCTTTTTGGATGCTTTCAGCCAATCTTCGGTCCACATCCAGTTTCTGCTCGAACAGGGTGAGATTTTCCAAAAGCCATTTTTCCGTAGTGGGATTTTTTCGCGCAAAGGGTTGGGTTCGGATCTTCTCTTGCAGGACCTTAGTTTCCGACAGGGCGAGGTGGCGTTCTTCGGCGAGAAGGGGAATATTAATGCCGATAAGCCTCACGCCATCGTTGTTGAGAATATCGACCACCTGTGCCAAATGGCGACGAAGCCAAATCCAGGGTTGGCCATAGGTTTTGATGGTATCATCATCGATTTCAACGACAACGATTCTATGACTAAAATCCCCGGGTGGCGCCAGGAAACCGGATTCAAATTCATAGACGGCTTGGTCCAGATCATCCATGAAAAATGCTTCCTTGAAAGAAAGAAGCATGAAAATCAGGATGATGAGAATCCCTGAGAGCCTAAGCCATTTCAAATTTCTGTTTGGCATAATGGAATCTATAGGGCGTGCATTTTAGATAGAAAGACTTGTTTAAGTTGGAGCCATTTAGACAAGGAAGATGGCTCCAATAATGGTCTGTCGCGATTCGGGGTGTGGCATAACAGACTCAAACAGTTTTCCGCAAATCGAAGAGGCGGGGGGGCTTTTAGTTCATGTGGCTAACTCATACTGTTCCAAATGGAAGCCCTCTCTGGCAAGGATGATGATCCTTCTGTTAATCCGTTTTTCAAGATCTATGATGGATTCCTGTTCCTCTTCCTTGAGCATACTGGCTATTTCAGGTTCGACTTCCACATAGATGTTGCCGCCATCGTTGTTGGTGGAGGTCTCCCTCTCGAGATCCCTGAATATCTCGAAACATATGGTTTTTTTCGATTTCAGGTTTCCTCGGCCTTCGCAATAGTGGCAGGGTTCGGTCAGGAGTCTATTCAAATTCTCCCGGGTTCTCTTCCTCGTCATTTCGATAAGGCCAAGTTCCGACATCCGCAGGACATGGGTTTTGGCCTTATCCTTGCTCAATGATTCTTTAAGGGCCATATGGACCCGATCCCTATTGGCCTTTTTTTCCATATCGATAAAATCGATGACAAGCAAGCCCCCTATATTTCTGAGACGCAACTGGTAAGCAATTTCTTTAACCGCTTCAAGGTTGGTTTTCAGGATCGTTTCTTCGAGGTTTCTTTTTCCGACATAGCTGCCCGTGTTGACATCGATGGCAGTCAGGGCCTCGGTTAATTCAATGACGATATACCCGCCTGATTTTAGCCAGATCTTTTTATCGAGACCGCGCGAGATTTCCATTTCGATGCCATAGGCATCAAACAGCGGATCCGTCCCATCATAGAGTTCCGCCGAATACTTCAATCGCGGGGCAAAGGTATCAATAAACGCCATGATCTTGTTGTACTCTTCTTCTGAATCAATAATGAGTCGATCCACTTCACGGGTGAACAGATCGCGAACAGAGCGCAATGAAATCGTCAGATCCCGATGCAGCAATTCCGGTCCGGAGGATCGGGACATCTTCTCTTGTATATTTGTCCATAACTTAAGCAGGAAATCCATTTCGGATTTCAGTTTGCTCCTCTCGGCGCCCTCGCTCACGGTTCTCGCTATGAAACCGTAGCTATTGGGTCGAATATCCTGGATCGTGGTCCTTAATCGTTCTCTTTCGGCAGGATCTTCAATTCGTCTGGAAACACCGATATGGTTTACGGTGGGCATGAGGACGAGATGACGGCCGGGTAAGGAGACATGAGAGGTGAGGCGGGCGCCTTTGGTTCCTATTGGTTCTTTTGCCACCTGAACCATGATGTCCTGGCCTTCATGGAGGAGATCTTCGATATTGAAGGGAATTCCTGAAATGGGACTTGGCTTGGATTCCTCGCCTTCCTGGTGGAAGAGTGTGTCTTCGGCAAGGCTGTTTTGGAGCATCAGTTGCTCCAATTCTTCAAAATCCTTGTGCACGTCTGAGACGTAGAGGAAGGCGCTGCGATCAAGAGCAATATCAACAAAGGATGCCTGCATGCCGGGAAGGACCCTTACAACACGACCGCGATAGATGTTGCCCATGAGCTCCTGCCCCGTTTTTCTCTCAATGTGGAGTTCAACCACAACGCCATTCTCTACAAGGGCCACGCGTGTCTCATGGGGTCTTGCATTGATCAGTAGTTCGCTGGGCATCATTTTTTTTGGGGAGTCTGAATTGTCTAAAGGGTCGAAAGGCGCTTCACTTTACCCACTCAAAAAGAGGATTTTAGTCATTTCTGAGCACATTAGTCAATCAGGTTGTTATTCTATCACTTGCCTTGTTTTCAATACCCTTAAGGATTCTGCTTCACTTTGGGTCAAGCCGAAAACAGCCATTACAATCTCAATCGGCTTGAGCTGCGGGCCATTGATGTGTTTCATAACCAGTTTTATCATCCCCTGGTTGTCCAGTGCCATGGATTTCACGACTTGCCGTGCATCCACGTTTTTTTTACCCTTTTTCCCCGATTTGACAATGGGGAAGGCATCTGAGGCTAAAAACCCTTCAAGATTGGAGAGATCCAGGACCAGTCCATTGATGGTGATGGTAAAATGGGTCTCCTTTATTCGGGCTGTTTTTGCACGACGACTGATATTTTCGACATTTATGATTCGAATCCCTTCAGGGAGTTGGGGCCCGATTCGCTGTTTTACATCTGAGGGGGAGAGGGAATCGCGAATCTGAAAATCCACGGATTCCTCAATACTCTCCACGCCGACCGGGAGCGCAGAAGCAAATGAAACCTTTGGGAGGGGGTGAAAACCCTGGGAGTAAACCAGGTTCAGGCCTGCTCTCTTTAGTCCCCTGATAAAGGCCCGCATCAGTTCCAGATGGCCCAGACATCTGGCCACGCCGGTTTTGGAAAAAGTCAGACGCAGGGTCTTTTCATCGGATTCGGTGCGCTCAGAGTTCTGGTATATCGTCTTTAAATCGGGCCCCCAATCCCTTTGGATCACCGGGTCGACCAGGGTATGGTCACAAACCCCGCATTCCAGACACTGATCGCGGCAATCAGGGGTATGTCTTTGGGCCATTGCTCTTTCCCATTCTTGCTTTAGGTACCCTTTTTTGACGCCGCTCTTTAAATGATCCCAGGGAAGGATTTCATCGAATGATCTGGATCGATAAAGATAAAAACCTGGATCGAGTCCTGATCTCTCAAAGGCCTGGTCCCAAAGATCCTTTTTAAATTGTTCGCCCCAGGCATCGAAACGTGCACCCAGTTTCCAGGCCGTGGCCACAACCTCCAGCAGCCTTCTGTCACCTCTTGCGAATACCCCCTCAAGCCAACTCATTTCCGGTTGATTCCACTTGACCCGAATCCATCGATGACGGTCCAGGGCTTCTTGGATATGACCTATCCTTCTTACACTCTCCTCCAGCGGGATTTGGGGGAACCACATAAAAGGCGTGTGGGATTTGGGGACGAAGGTTGCCAGACTTACATTGAGATTGGCTCCCCGACCCCTATTCTTTGCCAAGCGGCTGACTTTCAAAGCCAGCTGGATAAGGTCTTCCAGGTCTTTATCATCTTCCCCAGGCAGGCCGACCATGAAATAAAGCTTGATCAAATTCCATCCGGCCCCATAAACGGCTCGAGAGGTCTCCAGGATGTCATTATCGGTCAGGGCCTTGTTGACGATCCTTCTGAGTCGGTCGTTTCCCGCCTCCGGCGCCAGTGTAAATCCGGTCTTTCTCACCCTTTTGATTTCATCAAACCATTGGGGATCCAGACTGTCTACCCTCAGAGAGGGGAAACTAACGGCGACCCTGTCTTTTGAATGCCGGTCCATGAGTTCTTTGAGAAGCGGCCCGATGCAGCTATAATCGCCCGAACTGAGGGAGAGAAGAGACAACTCATCGAAACCCGTGTGGCAAAGGCCCTGGTGCGCATGCTCAATAATCGACTCAGGCCGCCGCTCTCTTACTGGGCGGTAAATCATTCCCGCTTGACAAAAACGGCAACCCCGGGTGCAGCCCCTTGAGATTTCTATGGAAAGACGGTCATGAACGAGTTCTGCAAAGGGGACCACCTGGGCAGCCGGGAAAGGGCATTGTTCGATGTCAGGAACGATGGCCTTTTCCACTCTTTCATAGCCGGGAAGGTTGCTTTCTATACGACCTATTTTGCCGTCCGCTTCGTATTGGACGTCAAAAAAGGCCGGGACATAGACGCCTTGGATTTTCGATAATTGAATCAGAATATCCCTTTTTGAAGTGACGCTCCGACGCTTTACCTCCCGGATCGTCTTGCAGATTTCAAGGGTGGCAACTTCACCGTCTCCTATCAGTATGGCATCGAACAAACCCAAAACCGGTTCCGAATTGAATGCAGCGGGTCCCCCGCCGATGATCAAGGGGAAGGCGCTGTTTCTTTCCTCTGCAAGAAATGGAATGCCTGCGAGATCAAGCATGGTGAGCACATTTGTTGCACAAAGTTCATGTTGCAAGCTGAAGCCCACAACATCGAAGGACGAGACAGACCTATTGGATTCAAGGGTAGTCAGGGGCCGTTTTCTGTCTCTTAATTCCACTTCGAGATCCACCCAGGGACAAAAGACCCTTTCCGCTGCAATCCAGTCCTGGCTGTTCAGGATTTGATAGAGTATTTTCAAGCCCAGATGGGACATTCCCACTTCGTAGACATCGGGGAAGCCCAGGGCTATGGAAACCTCCACGGTCTGAGGATCCTTTTTTATGGCATTGATCTCATTTCCCATATACCGGCTTGGTCGCCTGATATGGGAAAACCACGACTCGTCTAGGATGGATGGGTTCTGGTTATTGCTTTGATTCATCACGTAAATTTTGTTCTAAACACTAGATCACGAGGGACCCGAACTAAAGGTTCCAGGTTCGAAGTTCTCCCTGCCATCGCCGTAGCGGCATCGCGCAGGCAGGCGTTCAAGGTTGATGATTCACGCGGCGAAAGCGCCTGCGCTGAGCGGAAGAACATTTTAACCTTTTAGCCCCTGAACCCCTGAACCTTTGCCTCCCGTATGGGTCAGCTTTGAGAAGATGGGAATGGATGGAGGGTGATAGTCACCTCAGCCCCGCCATCGGAATGATTTGTCCCATGAACCGAGCCTTTCAACCCCTCTACAATACGCTTAACAATGGCCAATCCGAGCCCTGAACCGCCTGTTTTTGTCGTGAAAAAGGGTGTGAAGATATGGACCAAGGCCTTTTCGCTAAAACCTTCGCCCGAGTCTCTGACCGTAATTCTGGCCGACTCCCTCTTGTTTTCTCGACTAAAGGGAGAACTTTTCATCTCGGTGATTATTCGAAGCTCGCCGCCATCCTCCATGGCTTCGCCGGCATTGAGGAAAAGATTCCACATCACTTGTTTTAATTGCTCGGGATCGGATTCAATAAGCAAGGGTTGACGGAAATCCGTTTCAATGTGCATGTTCTGAGACCAATTCCCGCTGTTTTGGAACAACTCCAAGGATTCATAGATAAGCTGGTTGAGATCGCATCTCTGAAAAATGGCCGGTTTCGGACGGGCGAAGAGTAAAAAATCATTGACCAAGTTATTTAATCGGCTTATCTCCCGGGTAATGATGTCCACCAGTCGTTTTTTGACATCATCGTACTCAAGCCCTTCTTTCAACATCTGAAAGGACCCGCTGATGGAGGCCATTGGGTTTCGGATCTCATGGGCGATGCCGGCGGCAAGCTCGCCGATAAGTGCCAAACCCTCTACTTTTTTCATCTCCTCTTCAATCTGTTTTATCTTAGTGAGGTCCTGGAAGAACAGGATTTGCCCCCGCTGCATACCTTCCGGGAGGCTTAAGGGCGAAATAGAGAACCGAAGAAATAGCCTCTCGCCATCTTGTCTAAGAAAGGGGAGATCGATAAATTCAGGAGAATTGGAATCCCTTTCCCCGGCTGGTGGATCCACCATCAGGTGATCCTCCAGGAATGGGAGGACCTCCGTCACCCTCTTCCCAACCGCCTGGTTTGCATTAACACCGAAAATGGCCTCGGCAGCGGGATTAAAAAGAATGATCCTCTTACGATCATCGAGGGTTATGAGACCCGAGGTGATACTTTGGATAATCCACTCATTGAGGGCTTCCAATTTAACGAGATCAACCTCTTTGGCCCTGAGTTCAACACGGCTCTTGCGCGCCTGTTCGGAAGGATAACTGCTCAGGAATGCCACAAGGTAAAAGGCGACGATGTTCACGAGGATCATGTAGAAGATATAAATGCTTTGGTACTCGGCAGGGTAGAGCAAACGGCTTCCGAGAGGGTGAATAACGTCATAGTAATGCAGATCAAGCAACAGCCCATAAAGGATGCTGCTTGCCGAGGCGATGGTCATGCCTCCTCTGCGGTATAGGATAATACTGCTGTTGATGATAGTGAGGATGTAGAGAAAGGAGAAGATGCTTTCGATGCCGCCCGTCGTGTAGATCATGGCCGTTACGATGAAAGTATCCATCAAAAGCTGGCCATAGGCTAGGCCGATCAAATTTTGGCTGCGTTTGAAGAGGACGACGTAGATAAAGGTAAGGAAGTAAACGGTCGCAATGAGGACGTAATGGGCCGTCTGGATATCACCGAAATAGGTTTTCGTCTCCCTAATTTGGATAAAAATAGACGCGCCCAGGAGGAAGGATACAAAGAGAACCCTCAAAAACATAAGTTTTTGAAGGCGCTCAGCAAGTTCAGAATGCGGGGCTTTGGGGTCAGGATTGACCATATCGAAATGACTAACCCATGGCAGCTGCCATCTGGAAGATGGGCAAATACATGGCTACCACAAGACCTCCGATGGAACCACCAAGGAAAACCATGAGCAAGGGTTCGAGCATCGAGGTAAGTGCTTCGACCGCTGCATCGACTTCGTCATCGTAAAAGTCGGCGATCTTTTCAAGCATGGCATCCAGGGCCCCCGTGGCCTCACCCACCGAGATCATCTGGACGACCATTCCGGGGAACACATCGTTTTCTGATAGAGGCTCTGCGATGGTCTGGCCTTCCGCAATACTGGATCGGACTTCATAGATAATTTCTTCAATGACCACATTGCCGGCGGTGCGCGCCACGATATCCAGGGCATCCAAGATTGGGACACCGCTGCTGATCATCGTACCGAGGGTTCGAGTGAATCGCGCTACAGCGACCTTCTTGAGCATATCGCCGAAGATGGGAAGCTTCAATGCAAGTGTATCCGTTGTTTTTTTGCCGCCCTTTGAAGCCCGGTATCTTTTGAAGGCATAAACCACGGCCCCTAGACCGAGGAGACACCAATGGATGTTGGATTTCATGAAATCACTTGCATCCACGACAATCTGGGTGGGCAAAGGTAAAGCCGAACCGAAACTCGAGAACATATCTTCGAACACGGGAATAACGAAAATGAGAATAACCGCGATGACGATGAAGGCAATGGCAATGACCACGATAGGATAGGTCATGGCCCCCTTGATCTGTGATTTGAGTTTTTCGGCCTTTTCAATATATTCAGCCAAACGCCTAAGGATGATGTCGAGAATACCCCCAACCTCACCGGCTGCGACCAGGTTCACGAATAGCTCGTCGAAGACTTTGGGATGCTTTTTCATCCCCTCGGCCAGGGTCGAACCCCCTTCCACATCTCTGTTTATTTGCTTTAGTATCCCTTTAAAGGTCGGATTCTCTGATTGATCCGCGAGAATGCCCAACCCCTGGACAAGGGGAAGACCGGCATCAATCATGGTGGAGAACTGCCTCGTGAATATGACAATGTCCTTATTGGTCACTTTGGGTGCAAATAAAGCAATCCCCGCGAAGAGATCCTTGGGTTTTTCTTTAAGTTTCTTGACCGTGAAATTGCGCTTTTTTAGCTGACTCAGGGCTATCTTTTCGTTGGCGGCTTCGATTTCACCCTTAAGTTTCCTGCCCTTCCTTGTTTCCGCGACCCATGAATAGATCGGCATTTCAGCAGTCCTCCTCTGGCCACAAATTATCCGCGAAAAGGGGATAAATGCTTAAGAGGCCATGTCGTCGTTTAGCATATTTTTATTAATATTAGTAAAATTGAGAAGTAATGTCAAGAATCCAGGATATCTGCACCGGGTTGAGATGTTCTGATTTCCAGGCATCATTATAACAGAGTGGTTCTGCCGGAGTCAATATTCAGGCGACAGATGCCCATTTCGACTTCGATTACCGGGAACTTTTTTGCTGTATCAGTATTGCATTGTTTTTACCCTTGACAAGAACTTTATCCCCAGTGTTAAATGACAATCTAAATTTTTCGAAACATCACGAAAAACAGACAAAGGAGGGAACGACTGTGAGCGAAATCACGGCTCCAATGGGAGGAAAGATTATCGATATCAAAGTGAACGTGGGAGATGCAATCAATGAAGAAGACGAAGTGGTGGTCCTTGAAGCAATGAAAATGGAATTACCCGTCGTCGCGACGGCATCGGGCACCGTAAAAGAGGTAAAGTGCAAAGCAGGAGATGCAGTAGAAGCGGATGCCGTATTGATCGTTTTGGAGTAAGCCCTGCTGCGCTTTTTTTGACCAGGCAGGGGCACATCATTAAATCGAAAAAGCCCTTTCCAAATGGGGAAGGGCTTTTTTAATGACGGCCATGTTTTTTTTAGTTCTAAGAGGTGTCCGTCCAGAAATGAGATAGTTTTTGCAAGTTCAAGTCGAAGATCCCGTACTTTGTGCGGGGGAAGGCGAGAATTCCAACCATCCCGCTGAAGACGCGCAACGGGACAGGCATCCATACATGTAGTATTTTGAGGATTGGAATTAGAGTTTGACGCAGAAATTGTGGAAAATGGCCATTTCTGGATGGACACTAGGAGGCTTTTTGGTCGGCCCCCTTTAAAGATCTCGAAATGATGGCGCCCGAAAGGACCATCCCGAGCATTAGAAAAAGAAGGACCACAAAAACACCGATGAATCTTAAGACCAATGTCCCAATGATCCACGTCCAGTTGTCTTTCATGATGATGATCTTGGTCTCGATCTGATCGTCCTTGGAAACGGTAATAGAGTGCCAATCAAGGTTCCCATCGTCTTCAATATAGGTCGCATCTTTCCATTCCCGGAACTTTATATCCTTTAAAGATTTGAGTGCTTCTCTATAGAAAGCGACAACTTCATCATGGGACCGCTCCACGCTCATCTCGAGCCGCGTTTCGGTTTTCTTTAACGGCTTTCCTTCGGGCATCACCGGCGCCCCTAAAAAGTCACGACCGAATGCATGACCCGAAAATCCGATAAGCAAGGTTAGGAATACCACGGCTTTTATCTTCATGCTTCAACCTCTACTATTCATAAATCCTTACTCTAAGTAACCCCCACCCTAATCAAACATCGCGATAAACATGCCTGCTGCGGCGGCTGATCCTATGACGCCCGCAAGATTGGGTCCCATGGCATGCATGAGAAGGTGATTGGTCTTGTCATACCTAAGCCCCTGCATCTGGGACACGCGCGCAGCCATGGGCACGGCAGAAACACCGGCAGATCCAATAAGGGGATTGATTTTTTCTTTGAGAAAGAGGTTCATCACTTTCACTGTGAGTATGCCCCCCACGGTGCAGACGGCAAAATCGACAAGTCCAAGGCCGAAAATAAAGAGAGGTTTCCAACTCAGAAACTTATCCGCGTGCATGGTCGCCCCAACGGATATCCCGAGAAATATGGTGACGATATTCATCAAGGACCCTTGAGCCGTGTCGGAGAGCCTTCCCACCACCCCGCTCTCCTTCATGAGATTGCCCAGCATAAACATACCCATGAGCGGAATCACGGAGGGGACGAGAAGAGCGATTATACCGGCCGTAACCAGAGGGAACAGTATCTTCTCCTGATTCGAGACCGGCCTCAATTGCCGCATCCGGATTTTTCTTTCACTATCGTTCGTCAGCAGCCGCATAATGCCTGGCTGGATAAGCGGGACCATAGCCATATAGGAATAGGCAGCAAGGGCGTTCGGCCCCAGGAGTTGGGGGGCCAGGTGTTGGGTCAGATAGACCGTAGTAGGCCCATCTGCGCCGCCGATAATACTCACGGAGGCGGCTTCCTTGAGGGTAAAGCCGGCCAGTACCGTTCCGGTGAAGGTAATAAAAACCCCCAGTTGTGCGCCAGCACCTATCAACAGGGTTTTGGGGTTGGCAATGAGAGGGCCGAAATCCGTCATGGCTCCGAGACCAAGAAAAATAATGCAGGGAATCACTTCCCACTGCAATCCGTAATGGTAAAAAATCATTAAAAGCTGGTCATGCCCGTGGGAATGGCCCATTAGCGGGACCAGCGGAAAATTAACGATGAAAATGCCGAACCCAATGGGCAAGAGCAAAAGCGGTTCGTACTTTTTTGCAATGGCAAGATACATGAAGAGGGAGCCTACGCCCCACATGATGATGACTTTCCATTGGAAATTGTATAATCCGGTCGTGTGAAGTATGCCATAGAGCATATCGAGGATTTCATTAGCAGTCATAGGGCAGTACCTTACTCATTGGTAATAGATTGTAAAAAAACACTCGTATCTTCCATAGAACAATGTGCGGGCAATAGTCAAGCTACCATTCTAATTCCTGCGCAAATCAGAATTATCATAGCAATGATATTCTTTTCAAACACACGGGACCTCAGCAATCTCTTTACAGGGACGAAAGGCGATGTAAGCAGAACGATATCCGTTGCCGACCAGGCGGGCGGGCTGGATTTTGAGTCATGCGGTGATCAACTTGTGGCATGTTAGAGAAATAGTGGGCCGCCCGCCATCCTATGGCAGTGTGCAAAAATCGGCTCACTGAAACGTGTTCGTCCCATTCAAGAGATCCCCGAGCCCCCGCCAAACAGACGCCATTTAAAACGCCCAAACCGAAACCATTTCTTCAAAAATCGGTTGACAGTCATTTCAAAAATAAAATACCTTCCCAGATGGCTTGAATTTTGATTCGAATCGTCGCATTTCCGTGGGAGACAATAACTAACGACCATTGCTTTCTTCGGAAATGTTTTGAAACTGCCACGAATAACTTTCTGGAGGAAAGCATATGGCTGAAAAGGAAAAAGGCGATCATGGGCGACTCATGAAAGCCTATGAAGATTGGTCCGGCAATACAGAAGCTATTGTGAAGAAACGGGCTGAAAGAAAAGAGGAATTTACCAATACCTCCGGCGCACCTATCAAAAGACTCTATACACCCCTAGAGAGTACAGAAGAGGATTATTTGGGAGAAATCGGATTTCCCGGGGTCTACCCCTATACTCGGGGGGTGCAGCCCACCATGTATAGGGGGAGATACTGGACGATGCGCCAATATGCCGGATTCGCGACCGCTGAAGAGACCAACAAACGCTACAAATTTCTTCTCGAACAGGGCCAGACGGGACTGTCTGTGGCCTTCGATCTGCCTACACAGATCGGCTATGATTCGGATCATGAAATGGCCATGGGAGAGGTTGGGAAGGTGGGGGTTTCAATCAGTTCCCTCAGAGACATAGAAACCCTTTTCGACGGCATACCCCTGGATAAGGTCAGCACCTCAATGACCATCAATGCGCCCGCAGCTATTCTGTTGGCCATGTATATTGCGATGGCAGAGGAGCAGGGTGTCCCATCGGAAAAGTTGAGAGGCACCATACAGAATGACATTCTGAAGGAGTATTCCTCCAGGGGAACTTTTATTTTTCCGCCCAAACCCTCCATGCGGATCATTACGGATATCTTTTCCTACTGCACGGAACAGGTTCCCCAGTGGAATACGATAAGCATCAGCGGCTACCATATCAGGGAAGCAGGGGCAACTGCCGTCCAAGAGGTGGCGTTCACGCTAGCCAATGGGATTGCCTACGTCGAGGCGGCACTCAAGGCAGGCATGGATGTGGATATCTTCGGGCCAAGGCTTTCCTTCTTCTTCAATGCCCACCTTGATTTTATTGAAGAGGTTGCAAAGTACAGGGCTGCAAGGCGTCTGTGGGCCAACATCATGAAGGAGCGCTTCAAAGCCAAAAACCCCAAATCCCAGATGATTCGCTTCCATACCCAGACCGCCGGCTGCACCTTAACCGCCCAACAGCCCATGAACAATATCGTTCGAGTCGCCTTTCAGGCACTTGCGGCCGTGCTGGGCGGGACACAATCCCTTCACACAAATTCCATGGATGAGGCCCTTTGTCTTCCCTCGGAGGAGGCCGTCCAGATTGCTCTCAGGACTCAGCAACTGATTGCCTATGAGAGCGGCGTCACGGATACGGTTGATCCTTTGGGCGGGTCCTATTATGTAGAGGAACTCACCAGAGAGATCTACGATCGGGCCGAGGATTACATAAGAAAGATTGATGAGATGGGGGGGGCGCCGGCGGCGATCGAACAGGGTTATGTCCAAAAAGAAATACAGGATAGCGCCTACCGTTATCAGCGTGAAATAGAACAAAATGAAAGGGTCGTTGTGGGCTTAAATCGTTTTCAGATTGAAGAGGAAAGACCGAAGAACCTCCTGAGGGTCGATCCCTCGGTACGGGTTTCGCAAGTCGAAAAACTCAATAAACTGAAATCCGAAAGGGATAACGGGAAAGTCGAGCAAGCGCTGGCCAACTTGAAGCAAGCCGCCCTAGGGGATGACAACCTGATGCCTTCCATTTTGGAGGCCGTAAAGATTTATGCAACCCTCGGTGAAATCTGCGACGTTTTAAGGGGCGTATTCGGAGAATACCAGCAGGTCACAACGATCGGTTAGAAGACAGGGATGGAAATCTTACGGGAGAGTTTTATATGAACAGGGATAGAAAAATCAGGGTATTGGCAGCGAAGCCGGGATTAGACGGCCATGACAGGGGCGTTAAGGTTATTGCATGCGCACTCATGGATGCCGGTATGGAGGTCGTCTACACAGGCCTCAGGCAGACACCCCAACAAATTGTTGAAGCGGCCATTCAAGAAGACGCAGACGTTATTGCCATGAGCATTCTTTCGGGTGCTCATGACTATCTCTTTCCAAAGGTCATGGAACTTCTTAAAGATAAGGATGTGGAAGATGTTCTGGTCCTTGGAGGAGGCATTATCCCGGATGAGGATATACCCGCTCTTAAGGAGTGCGGTATTGCAGAAATATTTGGGCCCGGTACCACAACGGAGCAGATTATCGGCTATATTAAGGGCAATCTGAAGAGATGATTTGAGACCTTTGAAAAACGCTCTCTTTTACCCAATCTCTGCATCAGATTCGGATTTCAATCCTCAAAATACTTCATGTATTCCTGCGGTTAAAATCCTCATCGACCTTGACCTTGGGCAAAATCGAGCATTTTTCGAAGGTCTCGATTTCTTGGAATCTGTTTAGACCTATTTGAATGTACTCGGGGCACCTGCAATCTCTTTACACTACTCGTTCTTCCACTCAGGTTTTCTTTT
This sequence comes from uncultured Desulfobacteraceae bacterium, assembly GCA_964459445.1. Taxonomy (GTDB): domain Bacteria; phylum Desulfobacterota; class DSM-4660; order Desulfatiglandales; family HGW-15; genus CAYWMP01. Next base: position 7,704 of record CAYWMP010000081.1, on the reverse strand, counting down.
TTCCATAAAGGCCCTAAGACCTTCGTCAGCGTCATGGGTCTTCATGAGTTCATTAAGATAGATGTCCTCGATCTTTTTGAGTGAAGGATCGAGGCCATCCGGTAATCCCACCATGACCGCCTTCTTCGATAGCCTCAGGACCTCCGCACTCAATTTCATATAGGGCTTAAGAAAATCCGCGGTGGCGGACTCCAAATTCGACTCGGATACAACCCTGTTTACGAGTCCAAACCGAAGCGCTTCCTCTGCAGAGATGATTCGGCCGGACAGAATAAGATCCATAGCGGCCTTACGCCCAATGATCCTCGGCATGATATGGGCTGCGATGGGAGGAAAAACGCCGACCTGGATTTCGGGTTGGCCGATTTTTGCGCTTTCCGCTGCAATAACCACATCACTGAAAACCGCGAGTTCACATCCGCCGCCCAAACAGGAACCGTAAACAGACGCCGCGGTAACGCATCCCAGCTTATCCATATTTCGAAAGATATCGTGGAATCCTTCGATCATTTTTGAAGCCAGATCACCCATGTGCTCACCCACATCCACTCCGGCAGTGAAGCACTTGCCCTTTGCCTTAAAGAGCACGACCTTCAGATCTTTCATGCCCTGCCAGGATTCCAACACGCCATTGATCTCTTCCATCATGGCGATGTTCATGATATTCACGGGCGGTCTGTTGAGGGTGATGGCGCCCAAACCTTCTTTGAGTTCGACCTCGATGAGTTGATAGCCCATAGCGCGTATGATCCTTTTCTATGCTTTAATGAGTTGTTATAAAGATTAACGTCGAACATTGAACACCTGTCTTGCCGTAGCATTTGCGAAGGCAGATCGAACGTCCAACGTCGAATGAAAAACGTAAATCCAATACCTGATTTATGATGCCATTTCTCAGCTATTTCTGTTTTTTTCAAGCTGTTTTGAAACTCGTTCTAAATCTACTCGCGTATTCTAATAACCTTTCTTAGAGGTCATGAATCCGTTTTTTCGTCTTTTTGCCTTCAACATTCGACGTTGGATGTTCGATGTTGGACGTCCAATTTTTAGCAATCTTCGACAGTCCATCCGGCACCAATAAAGCTTTGTGTTTAAAGTGAAGGAGGAGCGATTGTCCCTCCTGAATCGCACTATTCCTTGGGGTTGCCCATGACATCGGCAAACATCTCCATGTCCCAGGACTTGCACTCCGCAATATTCTGACGGAATTTGATGAAGTCGACGACGTCCTGGCCCGTAATCTTTTTGGTGTTGAAGGCCCCAAAGCCCAAGAACGCTTCACCGCCCATATTCGCGGCGAGCCAATGTCTGTTGGCATTCTTCATGACATCCCAGAAGAATTTTTTCTTCTGACGGATACTGTCGATGGACTTGATCAGGCAGCCGGGGAATAGATTGGCAAAGGTCCATATGATCTTATCGATTTCCTTGTCCAGGAGTTCGAAATCGGCGTTGGGTTGATGCTCCTTGACAAAACCCCTGGCCTCCTTGAGTTCGTCGCCTTTTTTGTATTCTCCGTAAACGATTTCACCGTCTTCCACATACCTGTCTGTGACGATCATGGGGTTGCGGACCCATTTGCCGTCCACCTTGAGCACGGGTACTACCTTGCTGATGAGGGTTTTGGCCTTCATTTTGTAGGCCGACCACATCTCGCAGGAGATACAGTTCCACATGGCGTCTTCAATGCCAAGATACCAGGGCAGGAAGTCGGAGGAACCGCCGTCCGGGGCTGAACCGTGTCTTGGCCCCGCCTGCCCGAAGATTGCCAAGTCGGATGCGAGGGCGATATCGCAGGCCATGCCGATTTCCTGGCCGCCCGCAACTCTCATGCCGTTGACCCTGCAAAGAGTAGGCTTCTTGCACATGAGGATGGCATCCACCATGCCATTAAAGAGTTCCATGTACTGGCCGTACTCGTCGTTTCTGAGACTGTAGAATTCGCTATACTCTTTTGTGTTGCCGCCGGTGCAGAAAGAATAGGGCCCTGTTCCCGTAAACACCACCGCCACGACACTCCGGTCCAGAGACGAGTTCTGAAAGGCGGCAATGACGCCTTTTACCATCTCAGTCGTATAGGAGTTATACTGTCTGGGGTTGTTCAAACGGATCCAGGCAACATACAGCCCTTCCACGACATTTCCGTTTGGGTCCTTGAGAGGCCGTTTTTCAAAAACAACGCAGGGCGCGTCGGCATCGGTACCCCAATGGACATCCGCATGCAGCATGTGATCCTTGATTTCATTATCTCTCGGCATCCAATCCAAAGCCATTTTTTTCCTCCTTCGGTCTTTATTGTCTTTTGTCTGCTATGGCCGCAAGGGCCCGTGAACCGGCCCGCGGATCTGCCCTCGGGGACTAAAAGTCCGGAACTAGAACGACTCGTTTTTCGGGGGCCCCCCGGGAGTGTATTTCCTCGAAGACCTCCTCAATGCTGCTCATGGGACGGGTCTGCACATAAGGTTCGAGAGCGATTTTCCCTGAGAGGACCATATCCAGTACCATGGGGTAGTATTCGGGGAGGCATCCCCAAGTTCCGATGATTTCCGCATCAAAGGCCATCAACCTGCTGATGGAATACTCGACTTTTTGAAGCCCGAAGCCCACGATCATCAATTTGCCCGTGAAGCTGAGCAGATTCAGGGCGATCTCCTGGCCGGGTTTGGTCCCGGTGACTTCGAATATCTTCCATCCGAATCCGGGAAGTCCGTTTTTCTTTCTGATTTCTTTGAACTCGTTAGACAGATCCCTCGGCCCCTTATCCAAAGCATTGATGATGAAGTCGGCGCCGTGATCGAGGATGTTTTCCAGCCTCGCCTGGTCGATATCGACTGCGATGACTGTTTTGGCGCCCAGGGCCTTTGATTCCTGGACCATGTACTGGCCGACCCCGCCGACACCGATGACCAACACGTTATCGCCAGGTCGAAGGTCGGCTCTCCTGGCGGCCTGGAAGGGGGTTGTCGCGGCATCGGCCACGACGGCCAAATGGGCGAGGGGGATATCACCACGATCTTTTATCTCGCAAAGGTCGATACTCGGCACGGGAATGTGACTGGAAAAACCGCCGTAGATGCCGAGACTGTTACCGGGCATCTTCTGTTTTAGACACCGGTTGCCACGCCCCGTCTTACATAGCTGACACTGGCGGCATGGCATGACCGCGGGAATCAGAACCTCTTTGCCGATCCATCCTCCGTCACCAGCCACAACAGTGCCCGATATCTCATGGCCAAGGGTCAATGGCGGCTTGTTCACCGTCGGCACGCCGTCGTAAAAAAATCCGAGATCCGTATGGCACACACCACATCCTTCAACCTCTACCAGGACCTCGCCAGGCCCCAGATCCGGCACTGGAATTTCCACCCTTTCCAGCTTGCCCGGAGTAACTTCCCCTGTCTCTCTATCGCGAGATGTCGGTTGGATCATCTGCCAGGTCAAGATTTTATCGGGTGCATCCGCCATGTCGTCCCTCCTTTGCTATCAATTGTCATTGGTCATTTGTTTGCCGCGCCGCACGCGGCGCAAGCGCCTGCGCTGCGCGTAGCTTCCTATCGCCTGTCCTCCGCAGTAGCTTGCCCGTCCGCCGCAATGCTATGGAGGGCGGGCTACGGAGGATGGAGAGGCGGGTCATCAGTCATCTGAGCTCAATCATATCATCCCGTACCCGCCGTCGACGCACAGGAGCTGCCCCGTGATGTATTTGCTTTCTTCTGAAGCCAAAAACACAAAGGCGGGAGAGATATCGTCGGGTTCGGCAAACCGTTTCAAAAGAATCCTGTTCATGTAGATGTCCCTGAGTTTCTCATCGCTCCTTATTTTCTCGGTCATATCCGTAGCCACAATCCCAAGAGAGATCACGTTCGCACAAATTTGGTAGCGAGCAAGCTCTCGGGCTATGGATTTAGTCATACTGAGAATGCCGCCCTTGGCAGCGCTATAATTGATCTGACCGACGGTGCCTACGAGCCCTGCTACGGACATGACATTGATTATCCTTCCGTAGTTTTGTTCCTTCATTTGTCTTCCGGCCGCCTGGGCGCAGAGGAAAGCACCTTTGAGGTGAATACCGATGACCTGGTCCCATTGATCTTCCGTCATCTTGAGCATCATTGCGGGACGGGTGAACCCTGCGTTGTTGACCAGGATGTCGAGCCCTCCAAAGGTTTCTATGGCCGTCCCGATCAGGTGTTCGACATCCGACTTCGCGGCTACGTCGGCCTTTACCGCAATAGCCTTGCTTCCCATTCCTTTGATGGTCTCTACTGCCTCATTGGCGGCATTTTCGCTGGAAGTATAGTTGACAACGACATTTGCCCCTTCCTTCCCATAGGCGAGGGCCACCGCGTTTCCAACACCGCGGCTGCTACCGGTTACCACTGCAGTTTTGTCTTTGAGTCTCATAGGTTATACCCTTTTCTCCCCCTGGAAAGATCCATAATTTCAAATCCGTTGGGGGTCAAAAAAGTGACTACATTATAACTACATTATAGTTATGCGGGCAACTGTAAAAAATGCAAAATTCCATGTCAAGGAAAATAAAAAGGGAAAGCCAAACTCGTAGGTCAAATAATTTTTCTCATTAATCATTTAATCTCTTGCTTAGATAGGAGAAATTGAGTTGAATAAATAGAAATTTTTGCTAACATTCGAGGCAATTTCAAAACGCCCGATTTTGGTCAATCTTCCGTCATCGCTATCCGCCGCCGCCAAGGCTGTGGCGAACAAGAAGCTACGACGGGACAAGCGGGGTGAGGCTCATCCAGCACTTTCTTGAAAGTTCTGGATGAGTTTGACCAAACTTGAATGTTTTGAAAATGCCTCCTCCGAATATTCTTAAAGGAAGAGTTTCTGACATTGAGATCCAGGACCGGCACATCCGCCCTAACCAGAATCATCGATTACCTTCGAGAGCTTTACAGTATTCTCAAGGATGATCGGTTCTTCCTGAAAATCATCGCTGTAACCTTCATTATCGTCATTTATGGGGCGCTGGCCATATTTTTCGCTGACCGGTATTACAGCACCAAAGGGGCAGGGGGGATTTTTGATGCCATCTATTGGGCTATTGTCACGCTGTCAACCGTGGGATACGGAGATATCGTTCCCTCTTCAAAAGCATCAAAGGTTTTCGCTCTCATGATTATATTGAGCGGCCCAGCGCTGCTCTCACTTATTACGGCCAGTGTGGCGTCCATCTTTGTTGAAAGGAAAATGAAAAGGGAGGAGGGTTTGGATAAAATCACGGTCAGGGATCACATTATCCTATGCGGCTGGAACGAGAATGGAGAAAAAGTCCTAGAAGGGATTATCGTCCAATCGAAAGATACCATTCCCAGGATTGTGCTGATAAACGAATTGGATAAGGACGAAATACAATCCATCAAATACAAATACGAGGCCCATGGGTTACAATTTGTCCGGGGCAATTTTGTCAAGGAGGAGGTATTGACCCGGGCCAATTTGGAGCGGGCGAGGGCTGCCATCGTTCTTGCAGATGTCTCCGGGAGCCACAACCTCGAAAAGGCGGATGAGAGGACTATTTTCGGAACCATGGCCATCAAGGCCAAGGCCGCAAAGGTGCGCACATGTGCCGAACTGATCAATGAAGATAACAGAGAACACCTTATTCGGGCCCATGTGGATGAAATCATTGTCCGGGGGGAATCCGCGGGCTCATTGTTGGCGACAGGCGCCGTATCTCCGGGAGTTGCGGATTCCGTCAAGAAGCTCGTCAACAACCAAGACGAAAACAAGCTTTGGCGAATCCCGGTGCCGTCTAAATTTATTGAAAAGCCATTTAGCGACCTCAGTTTGCATCTCCGTGAAAAATATGGGGCCTTGCTATTGGCTGTCATAAAGGAGGAGGAAAGCGTAAGATTGGATGATATCCTGTCTCCGGATTCAACATTTATCGATGAGTTCATAAAAAGGAAATTCGAAGAATCCGGAAAAGATTTTTTTGGGGACAAACGGGATGTTTCGGTGCTGATCAACCCGCCCGATGACTATGAGTTGGAAAAAAACGACTGGCTTGTGGTGATATCAAGGGAGAAGCCATCAGAGGCCGGTCTCATGGAAAGGATTGTTGGAGGCGCTTAGGAGCGGTGATGGAAGCCAGAGAAGCGGCAAAGAACGCATTTATCTTTCGAACTCTCCAGGAAGAAGAGCTAAAGGAAGTTATCGGCATTACTCGCGAGAAACGATTCCATCAGGGAGATGTAATCATGGAGGAAGGGGAAGACGGGGATACCATGTACCTGATGCTTGAAGGTGAAGTCGGCATATCCAAAAGCCTTACCATGAAGTTCGGGGACAACGACTATAGAAAGACGGAAAAGGTGCTGACGGTTATGCGTCCGGAAAACAAGGAGGTCTTCGGCGAGATGGCCTTGATCGGAAGAGACACCCGTTCCGCCTCAATTACCGCAAGGACAGACTGTCTTTTGCTCGAGATCAAGAGAGATGACTTCATCAGGATGGTGGAGGGCAGTCCAGCTTTGGGTGTAAAGCTCCTCCTGAATTTGTCTGAGCTATTGATAAGCCGGTTGAGACAATCGAGTCAGGATATGATACGGCTGACCACAGCCCTGTCCGTTGCCTTGAGCAAATAGGGGAGGTTTAGATTCGGTTCTTTTATAGAGATTGCTTAAATGAATCAGAATATTTGAAAGGGTATTATAATCTATCGGCCTTAGTGTTCAGGGTTCAGGTGTCAGAAAGAACCAATGGCAGGGCAACGGCTTTTATTTCCTGAACACTGAATACCTGAACACGCGCATTATCTCAACTATCGGAAAAGTATTATGTAGCTTCAAAGTTTAAGTAAAGTTCAAGTATGTTTTGTTATTAGTCCGGGCGACTATTGAAAAAAAATCTACTATCACTATTTATCATCCTAACCTTAGCTTTCGCGTGTGCGACGAAACCCCTTTACGTGAAAATCGCCAAACCAATTCCGCCTGAAACCCTTCCCCTGCCTGAAACTGAAAAAGGAAAGCCTCGGGAAAGCTATAAAGTGAACGGCGTGAAATATTACCCGCTTCCGGATTCACATGGATTTGTCCAGCTCGGCAAGGCCTCCTGGTACGGTCCAAAATTCCATGGAAGACGCACGGCAAGTGGCGAGGTCTATGATATGTATAAGAAGAGTGCAGCCCATAAGACGCTGCCACTCAATACCACGGTAAAGGTCACCAACCTCGCCAACCGCAAATTTACCATCGTGCGCATCAATGATCGCGGTCCATTTGTCAAAGGGAGGGAAATCGATCTTTCATACTCTGCTGCGAAAGATATAGATCTGATTGGACCGGGTGTCGCTGATGTCAAAATAGAGGCCCTGGGAAAGGAAATGAAACAAGCAAAGTCGGCCGCAGATCTCAAACCCAAAATAGAGGTGGAGAAATTCAAGGAAGGGGAATTCACCGTTCAAATAGGGGCTTTCAAGAATAAAGAAACCGCAAGGAACCTTGCGGATCGTTTAAAGGTAATCTTTGATTATGTGGAGATTAAGGCCTATCAAAACAAAGACAATAAAACGCTTTACAGGATTTTTGTCTCAAAATCCGAGACGCTGAACAAGGCCCAGGTGAATGAAAAAAAGCTTGAGGACATGGGATTTACCGGGGCCTTTATTGTTCGAATTTAGGCGAATCGTTGATATGCCTCCGCAGTACCCCGGATATCTTGAAGACAATGACT
>CAYWMP010000080.1:0-25197 GCA_964459445.1 uncultured Desulfobacteraceae bacterium | reverse complement strand
TGTCCCTTGGGCAGATGGCAGCCATCGAGCAGGCCGCCTGGCAGTTAAAGAAGACCCCGGACTGGCGCACAGACCCTGCGGGCGAGGAATATTTCTTCAGCGGCGTCACTTACAATCGCAAGGTATTGGATTCCGGGGTGACTGATTATATGGACGCCATTACCATTACCGTCAATGCACCGGCCGGTCTAAAGGCACTCTCGACATCTTTCCGGGCGACCTTGGAAGAAAATCGCTACTGGTTGATTGCCGATACGGACAATCACTGCATACGAAGAATCGATAGCGTGGATATGGTCATCACGACCATTGCAGGCCAAGGCAATCAATCCGGGTACGTGGATGACGACATACTTGCCACAAGCGCAAGACTGTACAAGCCCCATGGGGTGTGCACGGACTCAGCGGGCAACATCTATATCGCAGACACAGAGAACAGTGTTATCAGAATGGTCGAGGTTGGAACGGAAATTATCCGGAGGGTGGCAGGTGTCAGAGGATCGGAGGGTTATAGTTCAGGTGACGAGGGCCAGGACGCCGATACGGTAACCCTTTTTAAACCCTTCGACGTGTTTATGGATACCACAGGTGATTTATATATTGCCGATACCATGAATAATTGCATAAGGCGGGTCGATGCGGTTACAAAGAAAATCTATACGGTCGCAGGTCAGTGCGGACAATCCGGCTCCAGTGGAGACGGAGGATTAGCGACCAATGCCTTGCTCAATGCACCTGAGGCTGTTCATGTGGATGAATCAGGCAACATCACCATTGCCGATACGCAAAACCACACCATAAGAAAGGTGGACACCGGAGGAGACATCAACACGGTGGCAGGACAGACGGGGGATAGCGGCAAGTCAACCGACGGTCAACTCGCAGTCAATGGCAAGCTCGACAAGCCTACCGGGGTTTATGTTGATGAAGCGGGCAATATCTTTATTGCCGATATGATGAACCATTGCATCCGAAAGGTTGATACCGATGGGAAAATCTGGAGGGTGGCCGGTAGGGATGACGAGGGCGGCTATTACTCCGGGGACGGCGTTCTTGCCACCAATGCGGTCATGAATGAGCCGAATGATGCGGTTGTTGATTCCTCCGGAAACATTTATATTCCGGACACAAAGAACTACGTTATTCGAAAGGTCGAAAGCTCGGATGATACAATCAACAACTGGGCTGGAACCGCCCAAAGCAGCGGCTACGAGGATAATCCCGATCTTCTTCAATCCAAGTTCAATTCTCCAAAAGGCATCGTTTTGACAGACGAGGCCGATTCTACAACGCTTGAGAAGCTGTCTGAATTGTATTGGCGATTGGATTAGCCAATCCGTTTCTAGGGCCCCTCAAAATCAAAATCCATATGTTCGTATCGATAATAATTTTTTGCTGCACAATCAATCCTCAAATACAGCTTCAAAATCAAAGGCGCCGGTATCTTTAAAGGTAATCTCAGCTAATCGGATATCCGTGTCAAATTGATTCAGGACTATGTTTATAGCTTCCTTTTCGGTTTTTGCATTTAACGCTATTTTGATCCTGTTGATTGCATCCTGATCAAGCTCTATGGTCTTTTTTACTAATGACATGTTCCCTCCCCATACGGTCTACCCATATAAATTATACATTTTATATGGGAATATTACCTAAATGGATAGTGCTTGTCAATATTGCTTTTTAGGTTTTTTACCTCGCAATGAGCAACTCGCAACCCGAAACAATTATTTTTTTGTCATAATTCCAACCTTAAGTGTCCAGCATTACCTTTCGCTTAATCCCCCTTTCGAAAGCGCCGGGACCGGTATCTAATTCAAGCCTCCCATGGCATAAGCCTTGCACAATATAAAGCCCGGATAAAAGCAGGCTGATTGAGCCTCAATGACTTGCCCTTGGCCATGAATCCAAGCTCTTGAAGCCAACTAAATCAATGTGTTTCGACTGTTTCGCAGATAACTTTCTTTTCGGTTAGCCCTATGGCGAATTGGAGATCGGCTTCTGATGTCTTTTGGCGAAGGTTTGTCGATTTTTGTCAGAGTTTTGACACCTTAAATCCAGGATATCCTGTTAATCCTGTCAAAAAAATGTCCTGTACTTAGAAAATGGACCTCAAATTCACCTACCCCATAGCCATTGATATGAGTGATGGAAATATCTACGCAGCCCAACTCCAGGAGACGCGACAGGGAATAGCTGCGGGCGGAATGGCGAGCATGGTCCTCAAAGGGGAAGACCAGGAGGAATTGGACGGAAACATTGCCCTCATATCGGCGCTGAAGGCCCTATCAAAAGACAAGCGGTTTACCGGAAAAAGGGCCATTGCACACCTTCCGGCACAACATACGTCCAGTTTCCCTATTCGATTTCAATTAGGCAAAAACGACTCAATAGAAGAAACGATTCTCAAAGAATCAAAGCAACACCTTCCCTTCCCCCTGGGGGAAGCGATCATCGACTACCCGTCGATTATTGCGACGGATTCTGGGAGCACCACACAGTATAGGGCATCAGTCATTGCCGCACACTCCGATATCGTAAATCGTTATCTCAATGTTTTTAAAGAGGCCGGCCTGGTTCTAGAAACGGTGGATTTTGTTGTTTCGTCGCTGATTCGTCTGCATCAATTCTTCTATGACACATCCATCAATCCTGTGATTCTTTGCCATATTGGACATTCCCAGAGTCTGCTCTCGGTTGTGATAAAAGACGGCATACTCGCCGAGCGAAATATCTCATGGGGAATGAATGGTCTTATAAAAAAACTGCAAACCAATTTGGAACTTCCGGAGGGTCAAAACAAAGCGCAAATCCTTCTTGAAAAATACGGACTCCGCCATGAGACCGGAGAAGAGACGAATGATGATGTAGAAGTTGCCGATGAAGCCGAGAACAAAGCCATTTCCCGGCTGATCTATCAAATAATAACACCCTACCTCGAAGAATTGTTAGACGAGTTCCACAAGATGATTGGCTACCTAAGATCCGAGGAACAGAATGCCGTCTTTGAAGGGATATATATCTATGGTCAAGGGATAATTGTTCAGCACTTCGACCGTTATATCGAAAAGCGACTCAACCTCCAAACGAGGCTTGTCGATCCTATGAAGAAGTTGGATTCATTTGATGCAGGCATTCAAACTAAACAGAGCGATGGGTATCCCTTTGCTCTGGCTTTGGGTCTGGCTTTGAGGAAGATTCCATGGCTCTAAGAGAGATTAACCTCGTCCCCTATGACCTCCTTTCACGCCGACATATGCTTCGACACGTCAAGTTCTGGGCGGGTTGCTTGATCCTCTCATTGAGTCTAATCTTTGGGTTTCGTTTTTTTCAAAACAATGTGGCCCTGGCCCAGAAAGGCATTTCAACAACTTTGAAAGAAGTTGAAATACACTTGAACAAAAAAATTGAAGGGATCCAACGGATCAAAGCAGAATTGGACAAACTGAGCCAGCAACAAGCAGCATTTGAAATCATCACAAAGAATCCTGCTTACTCTGAAATACTCTATAGACTGGCGGGCATGATGACTGGCGATATCTGGCTGACACGGCTCTCATTAACCAGTGAAAAAACGAATCGGGGTAACATCAAAATAGGGCTGTCAGGGTACTGTACTCATAATGAAGAGGTGGGGAATCTCATTAACGACCTCTCCGCCGAATCCCTATTTGAAAACCCTCAACTGAAATTTGCCAAAGAGGTGTCAGCCAAGAACGACAGTAAAAACAGTGGACAGAGCGATAAGCGGATCCAATTCCAGATCGATTTTGAAATCTTGGGGAGTTAATCTTCTGTGGGTCTGAGCTTAAAAAACCTGGATCGAATTTGTCTCGCCTTTGTAATCCTTGTTTCGTTTCTATGCGGTTACTTTGTGGTGAGTTCGGCAGCGGATCAGCGGAGAAAAAACCGCGAGAAAAATGAAGTGCTTGAGAAAAGACTAAACGATCTGAAACTTGCTGAAACAAATTTGGAACGGGCCAAGACAATACTGGAGGGCTCCCAAGCAGAACTAAAGGCATTGAACGAACGGATCCCTGAAGCAGGCAAATTTGGCGCGTTTTTAAACCAGCTCGACCTTTTGATTAAGGGGAAAGGACTTGCGTTGCATAGCGTGCAACCCAGGCCCAGCGTGAAAGAGGGGCATTTCAAGAGAATCCCTATCAGCCTTGTATTCAAAGGGCCTTTTGAGAAGATCTACCAGCTCGTTCATGATCTCGAGACCTTGCCCCGTGTGGTCGTGGTGGGGAGAATGATCATCTCAAAAACCGACAGGGCCAAAGGGTGTCGTGTTAATTTAACGGCCAGTGTTCTTGAGCGGTAGTTGTAATTCAGCCACTAAGACACGAAGGCACAAAGCCCGCCCTGGCGCGACTCGATTGAATAGGATGGAGTAATTGCAGCAGGCGAAAACCGGAACCTATGGAACTCCGGTCTTAATCAATCAGGTCTGGGCCAGGGAAGAGAAATGAATTATAAAACTTTATGAAAATGAGAAAAATCAATAGCTGAAAAACTCTAAATGCAACATATACCGTTTATCAAAAATGGCATTTAATCAATTATATTAATAATCTTAGTGCCTTTGTGGCTCATTTTTTAATTCTAATGGACTCCGGCAATAAAAAAGAGAAGATCAAAATTTACGTCACGATAGGACTCGCGTTTGTTCTTGTGCTGAGTGGGTACTTCCGTTTGATCCATGGGAAAACCAAGGCCCAAACGCCTTACATACCCCCGTCTCAAAAAGTTGGTGGGTCACTCAGCATTCCTCGTGTTGAATCTAAGATGCTGCAAAAAACCAGGTCAATGGCTTCCGTTGATAAATATCTCAATGCTGGGATCAGGGATATCTTTGCTGAGCCATTGAAACCCATAATACCAAAAGAAGAACCTGAACCCGTAGTAGAAGAACCCATAGCAGAAGAACCGAAACCACCTCCCCCGCCGCCTGGCATGCTGAAAGGGACCATTGTTGGAGGGGAAAACCCCATTGCCATAATTGATGATCAGTTTGTGCATCTAGGCGATTGGATCGGTGAATACCAGGTAGTCAAAATTGCGAAGCGAGAGGTTCATCTGAACTCAGGTGAATATGAAGTCGTCCTGCAGGTCATGGAAAGCTTGAAATGAACAACAGTTTCCCTAGTGATGCCGCTACCCCAAGGTTGCGAAAAAAGCCCAACCGGAGGAAATCGATTCTCATTCTGGGATTGATTCTGGTTGCAGGCGTTATCATTGGCGGAATCCTTACGACCCGTGTATCCGCTGCCACCCTGCCAAAGCTAAAAAAAATCCGGGGATGGCACAACGATGATTTTTCATCCATCGTGCTCCAGTTCAGCCGCAAAATTCAGCATGATGATCCCGTCATCAAAGACAACAACGTCCATGTTCGAATCAAGGACGTGCAAACAAAACTCAAACCCTATCGCAAATACGAGTCATTGGGGTCCTGGGTTCGGCTGGAAAAGGAGGATAGGGATCTGGATGTGACGATAGGGCTCCCCAGAGATTTTAAAGAACTGGACTCTTATCACCTTAGAAGACCCTACCGATTGGTGATCAGATTATATAAAGGGAAAGTCCCTTCAGAAGCGCCGCCTATAAATGCCGCCAATGAATCCCCTGAGCCCCAGGTTCCATCCAAACCGAAAGCCGAGGTCGCTCTCGAACCCTTGGAGGAAAAGAACCAGTTACCCCAATCAGCCGATTTGGTTGAGACTGAAACGGTCGTACAAGAAAAGAACCTTGAGCCGGCAATCACATCCCCGGAAATCCCCAAAGGTTTGAGCGAGATGCCTGATCAAGGGCTCTTAACGTTGAACTTTTATCAGAGCGATATCCAGGAAGTCCTGTCAGCCCTCGCCATGGAGCGCGAAATCAATATAGCAACTGCGCAGGATGTGTCAGGCAGCGTCTCGGTGCACCTATACGAAGTGAGTTTGGATGAGGCTCTGGATGCCATCACCCTGGCGGGTGGTTTTCGTTTCAAGAAAACAGGAGGGCTTTATTACGTTTATAAGCCTAAGGAAACCATCGATCCCCAGGCCGACCGGATTCAAATGCGAATTTTTAAGTTCAAGTATGCCGATATGGACAAGATCAAAGAAATCCTGGGCGGCATTAAAGGTTTGAGACCCATTCAAATCCATGAAGCATCCAAGACCATTATCGTGGAGGACACACCGGAGAATCTCAAAAAAATCGAAATGATCTTCCAGCACTGGGATCAAAAACCAAAACAGGTCCTCATCGAAGCCAAGATCCTGGAGGTTACGCTCACCGATGATATGTCTTTCGGTATCAACTGGGAGGCCTTGCTTAGCGATGTACGCCTCGGTACCGGCGGTTTTAGTACGGCAACCATACCCACTTCGGAACCGGCGCCATCTCCCATCCCCTCCACGGGTACAGGCCTTTTTGGAAATATCATTGCTGCGGCGGGAACGGCAAGACAGTTTACGGCTGCCATAGATCTTCTTCAGACCCAAACCAATGTCAATACGCTCTCAACCCCCAAGATCCTTGCCATTCATGGCAAACCGGCCAAGGTCCAGGTGGGCGGACAGCAAGGATACAGGGTCACGACGACCAACGTCGGCGTAGCCACGGAGACCATAGAGTTCATCGATACGGGTACGATCCTCGACATTACCCCCTTTGTCAATGATGACGGCAGCATATTGCTTGAGGTGAAGCCTGAAATCAATTCCGCCAGCCTCCAGGGTGGCATACCGGTTGTCAGTTCCACTATCGTTTCGACCTCGCTCATGGCCAGGGATGGAGAAACGGTTTTCATCGGAGGCCTGATCCGGGATACAAAATCAAAGACCCGTGAGGGTCTCCCATGTTTCGGTTCGATTCCGGGCCTTGGACCCTTTTTCGGGCGGAACGTTCAAAATCTTGGAAAAACCGAACTTATCGTCCTCATTACGCCGACACTCTTTGATGGAGAACATAGACCCGCTGAAATGGAACACATAGAGAAAACCAAAAAAATCGATAAGGATTTTAAAACAGAACCTCGTCCCACGCATAGTCGGCAATGGGACTTTCTCTCTCCGGTTCATTGAAGAAGTCTAGGTAATTAGATTTTGAAATGAAAAATGCCTTTGTCCATGGAAAGAGCGACTGTTTGAAAAAATAGAAGGATAAGGGACCATGTCGTTTAATTCCCAAGCTTATAAAGAACCTCTAACACCACCCGCTGTGCTCGTGGTAGATGATGACAAGAACATTAGGCGTGGGATCTTGCTCATGTTGAAATCGGAGTTCGATGTGACCGCCGTGGAGACCGGCGAAGAGGCCATTGAGAAGATTGAACAGGGTGGGGATTATGATGTGGTTTCTTTGGATATTCGTTTGCCCGGAATCTCAGGTATCGATACACTCAAGGCTATTAAAATACTGAGTCCGACCACCGAAGTTCTCATGATGACAGCCAATTCGGACTTGGAGACCGCCAGGGCCGCCCTTAAACTGGGGGCCTACGATTATCTCGATAAACCCTTTAAGAAGGAGTCTTTCCGTAAAACAATTCGCAAGGGCGTTGAACGCCATAGAAAAATCAAGGCATCCGAAGAAGAGCTGGCCTTTGTCAAGGCGCAGTTAATACAATCCGAGAAATTCTCTTCCATGGGACAATTGATCGCTGGGATTGTCCATGAAATTAACAACCCCCTAAGCATCGTCATAGGATTTTCGGAGCTTCTTTCCATGCCGGATTGCTCCCTGGAGCAATCCAGGGAATATGCGAGAGATATTAGCAAAGGCGCTCAGCTTTGCAAGCGGATTATCGACAAGTTGCTGGCCTTTTCCAGGAAGAAAAGTATTGAGAAGGAACTTGTTCAGATCAACGAAATCCTTGAAAATACATTAGTCCTCAAGCGAGCCGATTTGATGATAGACAATGTTGATGTCATCAAAGAGCTTGATATCGGATTGCCTCTCACCGTTGCCGATTATCACGAACTCCAGCAGGTATTTTTAAACCTCATCAACAATGCACATCACGCCATGAAAGATCAGGAAAAAGATAGAACAATAACCATTAGAAGCGAATTCGATGACAAATTAATCCGATCGATTTTCGAAGACACCGGTCCGGGAATTCCAAAAGAGAACATCCAAAGAATATTCGAACCCCTCTTTACCACCAAAGAAAAGGGCAAGGGCACGGGGCTGGGCCTCAGTGTCTGTTATGAGATTATCCAAAAACATAAAGGAAATATTTATGTCGCAAGCGATCCAGGGCACGGGGCCTCTTTTGTGATCGAACTTCCCATTGCTGAAAGCGTGCCTTCCGTAACAACAAAATCCAAACCTATCAGCACTGATAAGCCGAGAGACAGGACGAATAGGATTCTTCTTCTGGATAATAATGCCGATGAACAGGATCTCTTGAAAAACATGATCTCTGTTCTGGGTTATCAACCTGATGTCGCGTCCGATACTTCAACAGCCCAAGAAAAGATTAAAGAAGGCATCTTCGATGTGATGATCTGTAGCCTCGACATGCAGGACATAAACGGGCATTCTTTCCATGTATACTTGGGTCAAAATCTCCCGGAGATACTCCAAAGAACTATCTTTCTTGTTAATGGATTTTTGGAAGATGAATTCGATGAATTCGCCCGGACACATAATACCACTTACCTTATCAAGCCCTTTGGCATTCCGGATTTTGAGAAGGCCATCAATAGATCGTTGTCCAATTTGAAATGATCGAGGAATCTTGGAGAACAATGAAAGGATCAATCTTTCATGCCCGCCTCCACTATCGACTCTGTTTCATCACCCTGATAATTCTTACGACCCTCATATATTCCAACACCCTTGATTCACCTTTCCTCTTCGATGACGCCCATAATATAGAAGAAAATGGATTCATCAGGTTGAGAAGCATTGAATTCAAGAGCCTTTATGAAGCTGGTTTCAAGAGCCCCTCCTCAAATCGGCCGCTACCCAGCATAACCTTTGCCCTTAATTACTATTTCGGTAACTACGACGTGACGGGCTATCATGTTGTCAACATACTTATTCATATGATCAACGGTTTCCTCGTCTACGCCTTGACACTTCTACTGCTCCGACAGCAATCTGAACTGCATCCGGTCGGAGGCATTCAGGTATCCCAAAGCTCAATTCAATCCATATCACTTCTTGCCGCAGGCATTTTCATAGCCCATCCAATACAAACCCAATCCGTCACCTATATCGTCCAGAGAATGAATAGTATGGCTGCCATGTTTTGTCTCACTTCTTTCCTGTTATATGTGCATGCGCGAAAGACAAAGAAAGGTCTTAAACGTTCTATGCTTTTCGGAGGCAGCGTACTTTCCTGGGTTCTGGGATTGGGCTCTAAGGAGATCGCCTACACGCTGCCAATTGTTGTCTTTGCCTATGAATGGCTTTTTAATCGGGATATGAGATTTGATTGGATAAAACAGAATCTAAAATACTTGTTGTGCGCTCTTGTGACTTTGGGGCTTGTGGCGTTTCTTTATTTGGGAAGCCATCCTTTTGATAGGATCTTGGAAGGCTATGAGGTTCGCGATTTCACCATGGTGGAAAGGGTGTTGACTCAATTCAACGTGGTCGTATTCTACATTGGCTTGTTGCTGTTTCCCCATCCCGCAAGGCTCAACCTCACGCATCAGTTTCCCATTTCACAATCTCTTCTTGAACCCATAACAACTCTATTCTCTGCGGCTCTCATAATCACCTTGGTTGCTGGGGCCTTCTATCTCAGGAGGAAACGCCCTCTGATTTCCTTTTGTATCCTCTGGTTCTTCATAAACCTGGTCATTGAATCTTCTTTCATAGGTTTGGAACTGGTTTTTGAACACAGACTCTATCTACCTATGTTCGGCTTCGCTCTTTTGACAGCATTCCTTTTGTTCAAGCTTTTGTCCAATTTCCCTCGATGGAGTCATGTTCTTGCTGCCATGATCATCATCTCTCTGGGCGTAACCACATTTCACAGAAACAGCCTATGGCAAGATCCTGTTGTCTTCTGGTCCGATGCCCTTGCCAAAGCACCACTAAGCTATCGGGCAAACAATAATTTGGGCCTTGCCCTCAAGGATCGGGGGAGACTCGATGAGGCCCTATCTCATTACAAGCAAGCGCTCCAACTCAATCCAAATAGTGCTGAGGCACACAGCAACACGGGTGTCGCTCTAAGGGAAAAGGGGCGCTTGGATGAGTCAATTGATCACTTTTGGAGAGCCATTCAGCTGGCGCCAAGCATGGCTGATGCTCACAATAACCTGGGGCTGATCCTTGAGGAGAGAGGAAATTCTGAAGGGGCAATAAAGCATTACTCTGAGGCAGTGAAGCATGATCCATACCTTGCTGAGGCTTATTTCAACATGGGTAATGCACTAAAGAAAAAAGGGCTAATTTTAGAATCCATTGAATACTTCGGTAAAGCACTTAGACTCGATCCCGAAATGTATGAGGCCCTTGTCAATTTGGGGAATGTCCTGGCTGACCAAAAGAGATTCAAGGAGGCCCTTTCCCATTACTCAAAAGCCCTGTCCATCCAACCCGAAAATCCTGAAATTCACAATAATATCGGACTGACTCTAGCAAGAATGGGAGACATCAAAACAGCAATCCATCATTTTTCGGAAGCCGTTCGCATCAAGCCGGATTACGAAGATGCACGCCATAATCTCGAAACAACGAAGAAGGCGGTCCGAAACCTAAAAAATGAAACCGGGCAGGCAAATTTTGTAGGACTAGGATTGTCGTCTCCTCCAACATAGGGTTTTATTTCAGAAAAGGATTGTCTAACAGTAATCATCAGTAAAGGAACAAACTGAACTAATTCTACGCATATCTTCATCATTGGCACTTGTCTTGCATCTATTTTGTTTAAATATATTCTATAATTTTTCCATGATGCCCAGAAAACCTTTATAGCGAATGCGGGAATCAACGCAGAAGCGACATAGGGGAGACTAGACCATGAACCGAAAGGTACTCATAGTTGACGACGAGCCGACAGTAAGAGGCGTACTGGAAGATGCATTTGCATTGGAGCAATTCCAAGTACTCAGCGCAGACTCGGCGGAGAATGCCCTGGGAATTCTTGAAAAGGAAGAAGTCGATGTGGTGATCTCTGATGAACAAATGCCCGGTATGCACGGATCTGAATTCCTCTCTCTGGTTCGGAAGGAACATCCCGATACCATCCGAATGATCCTTACAGGACATGCCAGTCTAGAAGCGGCCATTCGCGCCATTAATGAAGGAGAGATTTATCGCTTTTTTACAAAACCCTGCAATGTCATTGATCTCGCGATCACGGTTCGCCAGGCCATTCAACACAAGGAACTGCTTGAAGAGAGCCAACGACTCTTAAAAACCACGAAAAAACAGAATTCTATCATCAAGAATATTGAGAGAGAACACCCCGGCATTACTCATGTGCATAGAAATGAAGAGGGTGCTATCATCCTTGATGAAAACAATGAAGATTGTGAGTGGGATTCCCTCCTGCAAGAAATAGATTCAACGGTCAAAAAATGTGAAGAACTTTTCCAGGAAGAATTGTAACCTGCATCCCCTTCCCTTTTATCAAACCATTTTTTCAGCTTCCCTCTAAGCTCAGGCTTCTATAGGGGAATGAACCTAAATTTTTTTGTTGAAGTTTACCGCTAAAATGTAATAGTACCTCAAAAGGCCATTCTTCAAGAAAAACGCCGTAATGCTTTAAGAGCCAATCCCTAAACCTTAGCGAAGCTCCGCCTCAAACCGATGAATTGAAGGTGTAAAGGATTCCGTCAGGTTATGCGAGCAGATGCAAGATACAGGATGCAGGATGCATGACATATGCATAGGTTCGATAAAATGGCTGACCTGTATCTTGTATCCTGGATCCTGGATCAATTGTTTCTTGCACCAAACTATCTTACAAAACTTGACACAATGTTAAGATCCTCCGTTATATAGACAGCTATTCATAGGTGCGGAATCGGATTTCCGCAAACGAAACTTCTTTAACCTTGCACGGCCTTTACCAGGCAAGGGCCCGTTAGAGAATTTCCTGGAATTAGTGTAATCGCAAATTGTTCACTTCACATTAAACTCAAATTGAAAGGAGGGCTTCCTATGAAGAAATTGGTGTTGTTGATTACATGTGTATCGGTCGTTTTCTTTTTCATGATTGGTTCGGCAGCTGCGAAATCAAAGGTGGTCGTTTACACTTCCCTTGAAAATGAAGAGGTCGTCGACTACCTGAAGATGGCAAAAAATCAGCTTCCTGACCTAGACATCCAGGCCATTCGTCTATCCACCGGCGAACTGGGTGCACGGATGCTTGCCGAAAAGGACAATCCCCAGGCGGATTGTGTTTGGGGATGGGCGGTCACCAACATGGAGGAGTTTATCCCAAAGGGCATGCTCGTAGCCTACAAACCCAAGGGCTGGGACAAGATCCCTGCACAGTTCAAACATTCGGAAGGCTACTGGACGGCTATCGATCTTTACGCCGCAGCCTTTGTGGCCAACAGCAAAGTGATGGAGAGCAAAAACTTACCCATGCCGAAGGGATGGAATGACCTCCTCAATCCTGCCTATAAGGGCAAGCTCATCATGCCGAACCCTGCCAGTTCGGGCACAGGGTTTCTACAGATTGCCAGCCTTCTTGAGATGATGGATCCCGATTACAAAAATAAGCCCGTGAAGGAAAACAAGGCTTGGGATTTCCTCAAAAAACTGGATAAAAACATGGGCCAGTATATCAAGAGCGGGTCGAAGCCTGCAAAACTCACGGCCGCTGGGGAATATGCCGTGGGTTGCTCCTTTGCCTTCGTTTACTCCTCTTTGAAGAAAAAGGGGTTTCCGGTCGTCATGGTTATGCCTGAGGAAGGTGCCGGCTTTGAGTTGGAGGCAAACGCCCTGTTGAAAGGCGCAAAACATGAAGCAGCAGCCAAGAAGTTCCTGGATTGGGCCATCAGCAAAGAGGCCATGGAAAAGTATGCCACGTTCAAATTAGGCGTGACCTATCCCGGCATTTCCGGTCCCAAAGATCTCCCCCAATTGGAGACCGTCAAATTGGCTCCCATGGACTTCGCGTGGCAGTCCAAACATCGCGCAGAAATCCTTGAGACCTGGCAGGAACTCTTCCTCCGCTAAAATTTTCCTTTGGAAAATTTTAGATAACGCCCCCGGTTCCCGGGGGCGTTGAAGCCTCCCGAATGCTTTCGGGAGGCCCTTTATAAAATCCCGGAAGGGATTTTGTTGTATATACAACTAATCATATAAACAGTTACCTCCCCAAGGAGCGTTCCCGCCATGTCCAAGAAGCTGATCCTGGAAAAAGTGAGTAAGCATTTTGGGTCATTGATTGCCGTTAATGCGGTTAATCTCGAGATTGAGCCCGGAGAGTTCCTATGTTTTTTGGGCCCCAGTGGATGCGGCAAAACCACACTCTTGAGGTTGATCACCGGGTTTGAGCAATTGACATCAGGGAATATCCTCTATGACGACAAGGTCATAAACGATGTAATTCCCCAGAAACGGGATTTCGGCATCGTTTTTCAGTCCTATGCCCTGTTTCCCAACATGACGGTTATTGGGAATATCTCGTTCGGATTAAATATGAGGAAAATGCCCCAAAAACTCATTGATGAAAGGGTCGCCGAAATACTGAAGCTCATCGGATTGACGGGATGGCACGACCATTACCCCTCGCAGCTTAGTGGCGGACAGCAACAAAGAGTCGCCCTTGGAAGGGCTATTGCCATAAAGCCCAAGGTTTTACTGCTGGATGAACCCCTAAGTGCCCTGGATGCAAAGATCAGGCTGCGACTACGGACGGTGATCAAGCGTCTTCAACAGGAGTTGGGCGTGACCATGATTTATGTGACCCACGATCAGGAAGAAGCCCTAGCCCTGGCTGACCGCGTCGTGATTATGAGAGACGGTGAATTTCGACAGATAGGATCGCCCTGGGAAATATACAAGAAACCGAAAACCAGTTTTGTCGCGGAATTCGTGGGGACCTCAAATTTTTTGACCGGCCTGAAGACCGATGGAAAAATCAAATTTGGAGGGCGGGAACTTGTGATTTCGGGAATCGATGAAATGGGAGACGGAGAAATTCATCTCGCCTTGAGGCCCGAGAATATAGAACTGGTGAACATCACGATCCCTTCTGAAGATTGTATCCCTGCAAATATCGTCAAAGTTACGGCAGAGGTCATCAATTTTCTGGGCGCCATTGTAAGAATCACCTTTACCCTGGAGGGTGAAGAGATGATCGTGGACCTTCCGGAAAAGGAATTCGAGCGAATGGAATTAAAGAGAGGGGAACAGATGGATCTCTATTTCCCCCCCGATGCTTTCCATGTGTACAAGGAATTATTTAGAAAACTAATATAACAGGCTGATAATAAAGGTTCATCTGCTACCCAATGTTAAAATATTTGACGGGATAACAGGATGGACTAGATGTTTATTCGTCGGAGTTGTGGGGGGAGTTAGCCGCTCTAGGCTTAAAAGATAAATCCAGTTGGTTAATTACCTCGAAGCCACAGGGAAACCTGTTGGCCTTCTTCTAAATTTTAGAGAGAAAAAGGTTGAAATTAAGCGTAAGGTCAGGGATCTAAACAGAATGATCAACAAGAATTATAAAGAATCAAGTTAATCCCGTTATCCTGTCAAGAAAAATGAACACTGCGCAAAAGGAAATAGCCGCAACAGACACCTATCTGGTTCCTTCCGCGAGAATCACTTTTGACAAGTTTGTTGTCCCGGCTGTCGCTATCTTTATTGTCGCCCTGCTCGCCTTTTTCATGCTTTTTCCTCTGTGGTCGATCCTTCTAATGAGTTTTTTCAAAGGGGGGGATTTCGCTTTAGCCAATCTCACCCTGGCGAATTTCGAAAAGTATTTCACCACGGCCTATACCCTCAACGCCCTCTGGCACAGTCTTTACGTATCCTTTGTCACCACGATCATCGTCACCATCGTAACCTTCTTTTTCGCTTTTGCCCTAACCAGGACGACCATCCGTGCAAAACCCTTTTTCAGAAACATGATTATGATGCCCCTGGTGGCACCCTCAATTGTCCAGGCTTTGGCATTGATCTATTTATTCGGTCGGAACGGTCTGATCTCAGCCCACCTCCTGCAAACGGAATGGAATATCTACGGGCCGGTGGGCATTATTGTCTCGGAAGTCCTCTATTGTCTTCCCCATTCCTTTGTGATTCTGTATACAACCCTTTCCGCCGTTGATATCAGGCTGGATGAAGCGGCTGAGAGTCTGGGTGCATCCCCACTGAAGGTCTTTACGCGAATCACGGTGCCGTCGGCAAAATACGGCATATTCAGCGCAGCCGCCCTGACCTTTAATCTGACTATAACGGATTTTGGAAACCCGGTCGTCATTGGCGGTAACTACAACGTACTGGCCACAGAGATCTACGCTCAGGTGACCAATCTCTATCGTTTCGATCTTGGCGCTACCATTAGCATCATCCTGCTTGTCCCGTCCCTCATGGCCTTCATGCTGAACTATTACATCTCCCGGAAGTCCTTCGCCATGATCAGCGGTGCCGCCAGGCCCTTTATTCCCCCATCGAGACCGCTGAAGAAAATCTCTTTCACCATCTATTGCGCCCTCATCTGCTTTTGTATCATTTTGGTTTTCGCAACAGTTGTGGTCGGTTCATTTGTAAAGGTATGGCCCTATGATTGGTCCTTGACTCTCTCCCACTATAGCTTTCCATCCATCGCCGGGTACTCGGCCCTGTGGACCAGTGTATGGGTCTCTCTGATTGTCGGAATCGGCGGGGCCTTTTTGACTCTGGTTGCGGCCTATGTCGTAGAAACCAAAAAACCCTTTGGCAGGCAGTTCATGTATCTCCTGTCGGTGATGCCTGCTGCGATACCCGGACTTGTCATGGGGTTAGGGTATATCCTGGCCTTCAACAAACCCTACTATATCTTTTACGGCACCCCCTGGATTATTGTTATCAACATCATCATCTGCAATTTCACCCTCGGCATACTCTCCAGCATTTCAAACCTCAGAAATATCGATCCCTCTATTGAGGAAGCATCCATCAGCCTGGGGGGGGACACGGTAAGGACGTTCTTCAGGATCGTCTTTCCCCTTTCACGAGTCGCATTCTTCCAGAATTTCGTCTATTTCTTCATGCGCTCCATGACGACGATTAGCGCGGTCATTTTCCTTGTATCTGCGACTGTTCATCTTGCAGCAATTGAAATCATCATGCTCGATAATGATGGGTGGACGGCAAGTGCAAATGCCATGTGTACCTGCATCATTGTGATCGTGTTAATCATGCTTGGCATCCTCCAAATCGTCGCCAAAAAGACGGGGAAGCGACCGGCAGGGTTGGTGTCAGAGGTTTGAACCACTGGGGCGTAGGGACGGCGCAACGGCGGAAAGGCGGTTTTTTTACGGGCTTACGCGTTCCTTAGTCCCTCCGTTCCTTTTGAGCAAAGAATCCTCGCCCATGGAACATTCCACGTTTCCCAACGGGGAGTAGAACCGGGTTTCGAATCATGGCCCATTAGGGGCGCATATGTAGAATACAACCTTTGGCAAGAACGGAGGCAGGTTTCTTTTTTTCAAGCCCTATCTCAAAAAAAATTCCACCGAACTTTGCCGTTCCCGTAGATGGGAGGGTTCACACCACTGAACCCATGGCCGTTCGACAGGCTCACGGTCCTGAGCAATGTCGAAGGACAGAATGGTCCTTTCCCATAAAATAACCTGCTCTATTGAGCCCTGACCTCTGCGGGAACCGCCACCTAAGACCATAGATAGGGCTTGAAAAAAAGAAACCTCGCCGCAGCAATGATTCCACAATGGCTTAGCTAATGTTTCATGCTCCCGCAGAGCGAGATCTTCGACATGGCCACTAGAACCGGGTTTCCAACGATATAATGAAGGAGGATTCAAAGTTTGAAAATCGTTGATCCCACAAATCCAATACCAAAATACCTTCAAATTAGCGCGTGGCTAAAGGATCTTATTCAAACCGGGCGATACGGACCGGGGGACAGACTTCCCTCAGAGGTTGAACTCTCAAGCATGTGCGAGGTAAACCGAAATACCCTAAGACAGGCTGTTGCAGCATTGGTTTCAGAAGGAATACTCAGGAAGGAAAAAGGGAGTGGTACCTTTGTCGCGTCCTCTGCGCCCATAGCCCTTAAGCACAAACTTGAACGCATTTCCAGTTTTAGTGATGACCTTCGAGAGCTGGGAATCCGAGATAAAACCATCATTCTTAAAAAAGGCGTTGAAAAGGCCACGGACTATGTCGCAAAGACTCTCATGCTTGGCAAAAATGGAAAAGTTGTGGCAGTGAGACGCCTCAGAACAGGAGATAAAATCCCCTTTATCTATGAGGAGAGCTACCTTCCCTATGACATATTCAAGAAAATCCTCAATATGGATCTTACGGGTTCCATGTACAAAATCATCTCTGAGCGATTTCATATTGCATTGGCCCGCTGCGAGCAAAAATTGCAGGCAATCAACCTGAATCATGACATTGCAAAATCCCTGGAAGTTCCAAAAAATACCGCAGGAATCTATATGGAGAGTATCACCTACAATGAAAACAGCGTCCCCATCGAAGTCCTTTGCTCCTATTATCGGGGGGACAAATACATATTTGAAATCGAACTGGGACGATACGTTCTAAAGGAGAATGACTCGGGATATCCAATCTAGTTCGCTGGGATCTTTAATGTTTATTTTTCAAGGACAGATAACCAATAACGAATAACAGATAACGCACGGTCGAATTCTAGTTCCATAGGACGTCACAGGATTCTAGTTTTCGAAAACATGGAATCGGCGTTTTTCAATGGTATGAAAAAAGGAGAACGGGAATGCAAGATCAAGCACAAGTAGTCATTATCGGCGGCGGTATCATCGGTTGCAGCACGGCCTACCATCTAACCAAAATGGGATGGAAAGATGTCGTCATTGTTGAAAAGGGCGAATTGACCAGTGGATCGACATGGCATGCCGCAGGTCTGGTGGGACAATTGCGCTCTGAGAGAAACATAACGCGAATGCTGCAATACAGCGTGAGTCTCTATGAAAGTCTGGAACAGGAGACCGGCCTGACCACCGGTTGGAAAAAGAGCGGATGCCTGCATCTCGCTACGACAAAGGAACGCATGTACGAATTGAAGAAAGGGGCTACCACGGCTCGAAGCTTTGGGTTGGAAATGAATCTCATTACGCCCCAGGAAGCCTACGACCTTTGCCCGATTATATCCCTGGACGGCATCATCGGGGCCGCGTTCATGCCCACGGATGGAGAAGCCGACCCTGCCGGCATCACCCAGGCAATGGCAAAGGGTGCGCGAAACCGGGGCGCCAAGATATATGAAAATACCCTCGTGACCGGATTTGAATTCGATAGGACTCGTGTTTCTTCGGTCAAGACCAATAAAGGCGACATCCGATGTGAAATCCTTGTCAATTGCACCGGCATGTGGGGATTCCAGCTAGGCGAGATGCTGGGTGTTAATACGCCTGTGGTGCCATTCCAACATCAGTTTCTTGTGACTGAGACCATTGAGGGAATGCCCCCGAATCTACCCACCATTCGAGATAAGGACAGCCTCCTTTATTACAAGGACGAAGTCGGCGGGCTGGTCATGGGCGGCTATGAGAGAGACGGCATTCCCTGGGCAGTCGAAGGGGTTTCCAATGATTTTACCTCTCAATTGCTCGACTCTGATTTCGATCATTTTGAACCGCTCACCGAGGCCGCCTTGAAACGAACCCCATGCCTCGAAACAGCGGATATTTCAAGACTGGTTAACGGCCCCGAAGGATTCACACCCGATGGTGACGCCATCATGGGCCCTGCTCCGGAACTGGATAATTGTTTCGTCGCCGTTGGATTCAATGCCTTTGGTATTGCCGCAGGCGGGGGCGCCGGCCGCATGTTGGCGGAATGGATCATTGAGGGAGAGCCCAGCCTGGACATCTGGCCTCTCGATATCCGAAGGTTCGGCCCTTACCATAGGAGTCGCGCCTATAATGTGGAAAGAAGCAAAGAAATCTATGGCAAGCATTACACTATCCATTGGCCCAGCGAAGAACACGATTCCGCCCGTGATGTCAGACGCAGCCCGCTCTATTACCTCCTCAAGGAGAAGGGGGCGGTATACGGTGCAAAATATGGATGGGAAAGGGCCAATTGGTTTGCTCCGGAGAGCGTGGAACCAAAGGATGAGTTGTCCTTTGAGATTCCGAACTGGTTCGAACATGTGGGAAACGAACACAAGGCTGCCAGGGAGGGCGTGGTGCTCGTGGATCAAAGTTCCTTTTGCAAGTTCGAGGTGGAGGGGCCCGGGGCATTGTCCTTCTTGAACCGGGTTTGCGCCAATCAGATGGATCGCCCTGTGGGAAAGGTGATTTACACCCAGATGTGTAACGATCGGGGCACGATAGAATGCGATATGACCATCGCCCGGGTGGCCGAAGACAGGTTCTTCCTCGTGGTAGGAACCGCCTTCGGCCGGCGCGTCTCCTGGTGGATCTCAAAACATCTTCCCAGGGACCACTCCGTGACCTTGAAGGAGGTCACCTCCGCCTTTGGGGTCATCAACGTGGCAGGACCAAAATCCCGGGACCTTTTGCAGAGAGTCGTCCGTGAGGATCTGAGAAACGAGAATTTTCCCTTCGGCACCATGAAAAGGATTGCGGTCGGTTTCGCTCCCCTCACGGCCTTTCGACTGACCTATGTCGGCGAACTGGGTTTTGAGCTCTATGTCCCAACGGAATTCGCCGGTCTCGTCTACGAGACCCTGTGGGAGACGGGCCAGGATTTGGGGGTGAAAAATGCAGGCTATCGCATGATTGCCTCCACGCACATGGAGAAGGGTTATGCGGACTGGGGATCGGAATTGACCCCGGAATATACGCCCTATGACGCCGGATTGGGCTTTTGCGTAGACCTTTCAAAGGAGGACTTTTTAGGCAAAGCAGCCCTGGAAAAGGTCAAGGCAGAAGGACCCCGATGGAAACTTTGCTCCTTTACCATTGATGCAGGCAAGCCTCTTATGGCTCATGGCAGTGCACCGATCCTCATGAATGGAGAAGTGGTTGGGGTTACTACGAGCGCCGGCTATGGCCATACAGTAGGCAAGACCATCTGTTACGGTTATATCCCCGTCGACCGGGCAAACCAAGCAGAAGGATTTGAAATCGAGATCTACAAAGAGGTTTATCCGGCCAAACGGGAACCCAGCCGAGTCCTATACGATCCCGAACGTAAAAAGATACTGATGTAAGGGGGTTTCAAACATAGAGTTAATGCTCATCATTTTGCTTGGATCCGGGGCCTATGTGGGATGGAACATAGGGGCCAATGACACGGCCAACTGCATAGGGACAACCGTCGGTGCAGGTCTTTTGTCGTTTCGACAGGCGGTGATCCTGGTCTCCATCTTTGCCGTGCTCGGCGCCGTGCTTCAGGGTGAACACGTCATGAAGACCATTGGCAAGGGCATTGTCAAGGATGAACTGGATACCCTGGCCGTTCTTGTGGCCCTGATCTGTTCCGGCGGATTTGTAACACTCGCCACCTTTTTCAGAATTCCTACCTCAACCTCACAAGCCATCGTTGGCGGTGTCCTCGGCATCGGACTCGCCGTTGACGCAAGGATCGATTTTTCGAAATTCATCACCATTGCAGAGAGCTGGATCGTTTGTCCTATCCTGGTCATGGCAATGGCCTATATCCTTTCCCAGTTAATCGGTCTATTCTTGGCTAGAATAAGGACAGGAAGCATCGTCTTTCAAAACGCCCTTGGGTGGCTGGCCATCTCGTCCGGGTGTTATGTCGCCTATTCAATGGGCGCCAACAATGCGGGGAATGCCGTTGGCCCGATTGCCAATCTGGGGGTGATCGATCCCAATATTCTCCTTTTGATTGGGGGGCTCTCAATTGCAGTGGGCTCAATAACCTATGGAAAAAAGGTGGCCTATACGGTTGGTAAAGGAATTACGCCCCTGGACATTCCGGGCGCTTTTGTCGCACAGGTCTCAGCCGCCTTTGGGATGCACCTTTTCTCGATGTTTGGGATACCGGTATCAACCTCCTCCGCAGTTGTTGGGGCCGTTGTGGGCGTGGGTCTGGTTAAGGGTGCAAAATCGATCAGAAAAAAAACCATTATCACGATTCTCCTCGGATGGGTGTTGACGCCCTTATTGGCTGCGGGCACATCTTTCATTCTTTACAAACTCATTTCAAGTATCATCAGATAAAGGGATTAGAGGCGGTAAGGGAAGATAAGCTGAACGAAAGAGTCTTGTGAAAAGAAAACCATTTTGTTAGGTAATCCTGGTTACGGTGTTTCACCTTTCCGGGACCCGACAACAGGAGAGGAAGACATGATCTTCAAAAAGGAAAAAGAGGTCGTAAAACTTATCCTGAAATACATGGATGAGATAGAGAAATGCGTTTTGACAGCCCTGAGAGGAATCGAAATATATCTAAAAGGGGATGTTAAAGAGGCAAAGATGATTGCCCGCGAGACCCGAGCCCTTGAATCAGAGGCTGACGGGACCAGGCACATTATCGGAGATAAACTTTATTCCGGAGCCTATCTTCCAGTGCTTCGGGAAGATATCTACAAGCTTGTCGAAAGTCTGGACAAGGTTGCGAATGCAGGGGAAGCGGCAAGTGACTTCTTTCTTAACCAGCGGCCAAAAATACCTGATGATTTGAATGGCCAATTCGCCATGGCCGTTGAAGAATCCCTGGGCATCATAGAACCGTTAAAAGATGCGATTTTGTGCTACTTCAAGGGCGAATGCAAGGTTGAAACGGTCAGAGAATACGCAAGAGATGTCGGTAAAATGGAATCAGTAGTTGATAAGATCGAATGGGATCTGACCAAGGCGATCTTCATTTCTCCCATTGAACACAGCCAGAAAATCCATCTGAAGCAGTGTTTGGAGGCCATAGTAGAGGTATCGGACCGTGCGGAAGATGCTGCCGATCAGCTCGATCTTGCTGTGCTGAAGACCGCATTCTGATCCCGATAATCTCGTCTCTGTGTCTAGGGCGGAGATGACATATGTTGCGGTTCTTTTTTTTCTTATCCGGTATCGAGCATCTAGCAACCAGCATCACTTCGCCTAAGAATTTAAGTTTAATACTTATCCGCCCCAAGCGGGCTTCTCCATTTTTCTGAAATACCATGTCCCATAAACCGCCACCTTCATTTATCATTGAACATTTACCCAATCATGTTCACATCCATTTCCAAAAGCCTCGCTGGGTGCTTAGTTCCGCCGTTCTGAACGGCGGCCTGACCCAATCCCGCCATATCGTCAATCTCAGAGTGGAAAAGAATCCAAGGGGAGAAAAGACCGATTTTGAACCGTCGGAACAGACCTTATCCCGATACTGCCTTCAAATGGGTTGGAAAGGCGTTGTGGTGGGTATGATGACCGCTGCGACCTTCGATTCTTTTCGCAAAGTGACTCGCAAAGAAGCTGGTGTGGAGGTGACGGCTCTCGTAACGGTTGGCCTGTCCAATGCGAAGCGGGCTGGAACACCGGCCGAGTGTCGAGAAATCACCCAAGGTCCTCCGGCGTCGGGGACCATCAATATCATCATCCTGACAAATGCCCTGTTGACCCCTTCGGCCCTGGCAGAATCCATTATCACAGTCACGGAGGCTAAGTCCGTCGCCCTTCAGGATTCAGGCATCACAGATCCCCTTACCGGCGCCCCCGCAACGGGAACAGGGACGGATGCCGTGGCCATAGTGAACGGATTTGGGCCTGTTGAGATCGCCTTTTGCGGAAAACATGTCCTATTCGGAGAAATGCTCGCCTCAACGGTTATCGAGGCGATTACGTCGTCTTTGAATGATCACAACACTATCGCGGTCTGAAAGCGCGTTTGATTGAGAGGGGGCTCGGGGATCTCTTGGAAGGGACGAACTCGGTTCAGTGAGCCGGCCTTTGCACGTTGCCATACTATGGCGGGCGCGAACTATTACAACAATAAGCCGGAAGATGATCTCTGCATTCTTCAAAACTCCCGGCCCGCCCGCTTGACCAGCAACTCCCTATCGCATTGCCTATAAGCCCTTTCGTCCCTGTAAAGAGATTGCTGAGGCCCCGATTTATTGGGAAAAGCTGAATTGATACAATCAATGAAGTCACTTGATGATTTTCTCAAGCTCACTTAATTCTTCAATAATAAAGTCTGCCCCTGCACCCAGAAGCGACTTTTTCAAAGCATCTCTGTCCGGGGCTGACGCCACAACGCCTACTCCCTTGAATCCCGCTTTGGATGTTGTGGCTGCTACCATATCATCCGGCATATCCCCGATATAGTAGCATCCCGAATATTCGCCTTCCAAACCCTGTGCAATCGCGTCCAGCATAAAGGGGTCGGGCTTGCTCAGGCTTATTATTCTGCCCTCCTCTGCAAGGACCCGCTCCTCTTCATTGATACAATCCTCAAGACAGTACATGGATCTAAAAAACTTCTCCAACCCAAAGGAAACCAGTGGGTATTCCGCCTCAGCCCTGGGCCGTCCCGTGGCGATGGCCAGGATGTTGTCCCTGCCCAGATTTTCAAGAATATCTTTACCCACAAGGATTTTTTCGCGATGGATAAAACCCTCTTCAAACCACACCTTGGGTGGCTTGCCGTAGGTCCTTTCAAACAACGCCCTCCCAAGATAGACTTCCTGGAAAATCTGCTTGATGATGTTTCCCGTGCCCACATCGCCTTCATAAAAGCTTGCGATATACGCATCCCTCGGCCTTCCCTCCTTCTCCAACAGGAGGCCCAAAGGGGTTTTCGTGTCTTTCAAGAATTGCTCAAGATTGCCTACATCCCATTCGGAAACGCTTTTGGTGTATAGGTCCCAATTGTCCTCGCCCTCCAGCGAGCCTGTGTCTTCTTTCTTCGGGGCAGGCGCCCGATCAGGCGCCTCGACCAGGGTAAAAAGGAGATTGATCGCCATGAATGTCAAATCCCAGTCATTGTTCAGACCACCGCTTTGTTTGACAACCGCAAGATCGGACAATGGAAATAGAGGATCGGGCAATTGGTCCCAGTTTGCAGCGACCTTGAAAAATAATCTGGCGGTCTGCCTTACCGTATCCCGGTAAGACATGGATACATCAATGAGGACCCCGTCCATGTCAAAAACTATGAGTTTCGGTTTTTTCATATGCAATAAGTCATCTGACAAAAAACATTTGACAGGATTACAGGATAAACAAGATTTTATGTATTTATCTTTATAATTGCAGCACCAATAATTTCTTTTCAAAGGTTTTAAAATACCAATTCGAATTAGTGAAGTATAGGTGACCCAAAACGAATAATAAGTATGCTAAAGAACAGGACTCTTTCTTTGATTTACAAGATGAAATGAATCCAGTCCATCTTGTTAATCCTGTCTAAAATAGAACCTTGAGTTATTGCCTCATTCGCTGCTGCTCGCTAATTCTTGTACATATGGCACAACTTCAGGGATTGAGGATATGAATGTGAAACCCCTGTTCCCATATCGCTGCCTTTTGTTTCCGAAACGATCTATCATAACGGGATTCTCGGTCCATTCCAATAATGGAAGGTCTGTGTAGCCATCTCCAACCACAATGGTTTCATTGGGATGTATCCCCCTATCCTCCAACCATCCAACTTTATCTTCAGGTTCCGGCATACATACTTCAACTCCGGTGATTTCATCTCCTTCAATACGAAACCTATTGGCCTCGATCGCATTAAAGCAAGATCCAATGCCGGCAGCCTTTAAAATCCGCTCGCTAAGATCGGCCGTTCCGCAGCTCAAAACCACCATCTCGTGTCCATTATCCTTTAACGCATGATAGGTATTTCGATCTTCCATTGGAATAGTTGTCGCGATGAATTCAGCGAAGCGATCAAGGATTTCAATTTTTCTGCCGCGAAGCGATCGTTCAAAGTGCATCTTAAAGGCCCTTCTGAACCATTCCTTTCTATCGGCATACACGACAAACCGTGTGAACAAGAGATTGAAAAAGGGCATCTTCTCTTCAGGCCGATCCAGTAGATGCATGAGCAATGCTTGTTCACTGTCATAGGGCTCCAAAGGAAGGATCGTTCCGTCAAAATCCCATATGATTGTATGCTTACTCACCTCTTTCGCCCCTTCATTCA
>CAYWMP010000079.1:17014-25230 GCA_964459445.1 uncultured Desulfobacteraceae bacterium | reverse complement strand
TCGGATGCTGTCAGCGATGAGTTCATACTCCGTCAAGGGCTCTCCCTCGCATCCCTGGCCGAAGCTGACAATCCCCTCCTTCGCTTGATTCAGATGTCTCACGGCCAAGGTCACGATCTCCTCCCTGGAGGGCTTGAAGTCTATCCGGTTGTGTGATGCCTCGAATGAACGCTCCGGTTGAAGCGATAGACACCCCAGGCATTCCGCGTTGCATCCCCTGCTCAGGGGCAAGGGTGCTTCCCACCTCCCCAAAAAGAGGTTTTTTGCGGCAAAGCAATGATGATTGGTGGCGCAATTGATAAGATGATCGACCAGCGGCCCTGATTTGTGTTGTGATTCATAGGCTTCAATGGCCGGCAGCAACTCCCTATCATCATAATTCCGCGGATCCCATCGATGATTGTACTCAATTTCAAAACCTGCCGCCCAGTAGGTGCCCTTCTTGAAGCCGACTGCGGTATAGGCCCATGTGGGCAGGGTATAGGTCTTAGGGCCGTAATCGACCGCCGGAAGCTGACTCCTTACTATGCCGGGTTCAAGGAAAGCGGCGACACCGTAGCATCGTGCCTTTTTGCCTTTAATGTCTATTTCGGGAACGACCCTGTATTCCCCCGTTGACGGATCCAGCCCCATTGGCGGGCAATCGGGAATAAAAAAGAG
Source organism: uncultured Desulfobacteraceae bacterium (assembly GCA_964459445.1). Classification (GTDB taxonomy): domain Bacteria; phylum Desulfobacterota; class DSM-4660; order Desulfatiglandales; family HGW-15; genus CAYWMP01. The sequence goes on along the minus strand of CAYWMP010000079.1, from coordinate 24,570 downwards.
CTTGCTGAGCTCGGGCATGGGAATGAGTTCTTTAGTTTGAATGGGCACAACCTCAAGACCTGAAAAACCTGCCATCCGGAGATAGGGATGGTCGTATATTTTTCCCTCCCGATCCGCATAGAGCATATGCGGAAGGTTTTTAAGTTCATTCGCGTTCATTTTTCCTGACCTTACATTACACAACAATCACTTTTACATTCGTCACTGCACCAAGTCAAACCGCAACTTATTGTTTGCCCTGGGAATTGTTGCTGTTGTATATATTATATCTAGTTATTTGCAACTTGCACTTCCCGGAATACTTATGACCACGCAAACCCATACCCCCCTACGTGAAGGCCCCCAATTCCGACTGGTCAAGTTCTTCTCTGTGGCCAGTTTTGTCGTCCTTATCGGGTTCAGCTTCCCTTTCTCAGTGGTCCTGTCTCAAAGGGCCAAAGAGATTATGCTGAAAAGCCACGAGAACAATGCCATTCTCGTGGGCCAAAATCTGAATCGTCAAGTCTTTCAAAAATATACACTCCCTATTGCAACGCGGCCCTCCGGACAGAGCAGACTGAGCGACCAAGATCAATCGGCCTTGATGGACCAGATTGTCCGAAACACCATTCAGGGTTTCAATGTAGATCTCGTCAATATATACGATATCGGTAAAGGGGTCATCGCCTACAGCATGGATCCTAAGCTCATTGGCGTAAAGCCAAATAAGAACAAAGGCTACCTGAAGGCCGTAAAGGGAGAACTCTCCTCCGGAATGATCACGAGTAACGAACAATTGTGGGGCATTGATATCGACGCCGTAGGGGCTGGTGAAAAGCTCAGAACATATATCCCCTTCAGGGGAAGAGATCCTTTCACAGGCAGAGTTTTGATACTCGGCGTCTTTGAACTGATCCAGGATTTAACGGATCAATACAAAGCCATCGTTCGATTTCAGTATCTCATATTCGGTCTTTCCACCATCATTTTTGGACTCATTTTTCTGGCTCTCATTCTCATTGTTCGCAAGGCTGAAAAGACCATTGAGCAAAGGGCGGAAGAACAAAGGGCCTTGCAGGAACAACTCCACCAGGCAGAACGATTGGCGGCTTTAGGTGAGATGGTCGCGGGGGTCTCCCATGAAATCAAGAATCCCTTGGGTATCATTCGAAGCACTTCGGAATTATTGGGCGAAATGCCCGATGCCAGTGAAACCCAAAAACGACTTTCAGGTGTCATAACTGAGGAATCCACCCGGTTGAACAGGATTGTGACGGAATTCCTTGATTTCGCCCGCCCCCAGGCCCCAAACCTCAGAGAATGCAATCTCGCAGAAATCATTGAAAAGAACCTGTCTTTTCTGAATCCCGAACTTGAGAAAAAAGGAATCGTGATAAGGAACGAATTGGACGGTAAATCCTACCCTTTAATGGCAGATCAAGATCTCCTTTACAGGGCCTTTCTGAACGCCTTTATCAACGCCATGCATGCCATGGATGAGGGCGGTTTCATCACGGTCGGGGCCTCCACAAAGAGAGGTTATTACGTGTTGGAGATTGAGGATACCGGTACTGGTATCAGTGAGAAACACCAAAAAAAAATATTTAATCCTTTCTTTACCACAAAGGAGAAAGGAAGCGGGCTCGGCCTTTCCATCGTTCAAAAGCTTATTGAGGCCCATCGTGGAACAGTGGCCATTGAGAGCAAAGAAGGCATGGGTGCGAAAGTGAGGATACACCTGCCCAGGTGGTAGGATTCCGATTGTTGTCCGGAATTTTCTGGCTGTCTTGGAGAAAGATTCCCAATTTGGCCTTTTTTAAAAAATATGTGGGGGCTCAGAAATCTTCCCGAGCCCGCTCAAAGCAAACACCCTATCAAAGCGCCATGGTATTATGGAGAAAGTAGTTAATGGATACTATTCTAATTGTCGACGATGAGAAAAACTATTTGGTCGTCCTGGAGGCCCTATTGGGACCGGAGGGGTATGAGACCATTACTGCGGGAAATGCGAAAAAGGCCATTCGACTCATAAAGGAATCGGACCTTGATCTGGTGGTTACCGATATGAAAATGCCCGGGATGAGCGGGATGGCGTTATTGGAAGAGTCCAAAAAGATCAAACCGGATCTACCGGTTATTATGATGACCGCCTTTGGCACCATTGAGTTGGCTGTCGAGGCGATGAAAAAACAGGCCTATGACTACATCACAAAGCCATTCAAGAACGAAGAACTCAAACTCACGGTCAAAAAGGCCCTCGAAAATTATCGACTTATAAAGGAAAACCGCCGTCTCAGCGATGCCCTTTCCGATCGGGTGAGATACGGCAATATCATCGGAAAAAGCAAACCCATGCTCGAGATCTATGATCTCATTGAAAAGGTGGCCCAATCCAAAGCCACCGTTTTAATCACGGGGCCATCGGGCACAGGAAAAGAACTCATAGCCCAGGCCATCCATTACCAAAGCCCGCGGAAAAACCGCCCTTTTATTTCCGTTAACTGTGGCGCCTTAACGGAGACCCTCTTGGAAAGCGAACTCTTCGGGCATGAAAAGGGTGCCTTTACCGGTGCTATTGCCATGAAAAAGGGGCGATTTGAATTGGCTGACGGAGGGACCCTTTTTCTCGATGAAGTCGCTGATATGCCCCAGTCGCTTCAGATCAAAATTCTAAGGGTGCTTCAGGAAATGGAATTCGAAAGGGTTGGCGGAACCCGTACGATCAAGGTGGATGTTCGAGTCTTATCCGCATCCAATAGGGATCTCAAGCAGGAAGCGAGCAGGGGTAATTTCAGGGAAGATCTTTATTATAGACTCAATGTGATCCATATTGAAGTCCCGTCTTTGATGGAACGGACGGAGGATATCCGATTGCTTGTGGGTCATTTTGTTGAAAAATACCGGAAGGGCGAGGAAAAGAGCGAAATTCAATTGAGCCCTGAAACTTGGAGGGCCCTATATGAATATGGCTGGCCCGGCAACATTAGGGAACTGGAGAATGTCATTGAGAGGGCTGTCGTATTAAACTCGGATGGCTTGATTGAACTGGCTGATTTGCCCCCCGAGTTTTCAGGAAAACCGGAAGAGCTGGATGTTGACGGGCTTATCCCTTTGAGTGCAAAATTGCCTGAAATCCTTGAACAAATCGAAGAAAAACTGATTAGGCGGGCCCTTAATCAATGCGACAATGTTCAGGCCCATGCCGCCGAAATGCTGGGAATCACCAAGAGCCTTATCCAGCACAAGATGAAGAAGTACAACATTTTGATTTAACAGTATTATTTGTTGTACTTAAAATTTTCAAACATTTTCAAGTAGTTATACCATAATCCCAGACTACTGGATTTTTTCGGTACAACATATTGTACTATTAGGAGGATTCGATAGGTTGTTAGAAAAGGAGCGTGATCGAAATATCATTGCAATATCAGCGAGATATGAGTTTTTCTGTGATTATTTCGACTTTGGCAAGGGTTTTGCTCTTTCTAACCATCAAAGAGTATTGACCTCTTTCCTCCTAAAGAGAAACCAACCTGTCCTCCCAGGTTGGTTTTTTTTTATGAATCCGTTCAAGTTCTGGGCTCTAATTAGTCTCCTCTTGGTCAATAACCCAGTCTTTTAAGAGCCTTTGGATCCCTGCTCCAATTCTTTTCCACCCGAACCGTCAGGTCCAAAAAGACCTTCAAATCGAATATTTTCTCAAGATCCAACCTCGCCGCCATGCCAACTGTTTTGATCATTTTACCATTACGGCCTATGAGTATGGCCTTCTGGGAGGGCGATTCCACATGGATACGTGCCTGGATTTTCAAAAGATCTCCCTCGGATACCTCTTTTATAGCGTCTACCGTCACGGCGGCGGAGTAGGGGACTTCCTGTTTTGTATGGAAATAGATTTTTTCGCGGATGATTTCGGCTATGAGAAATGATTCAGTCTGGTCTGTTTTCATGTCCTCGGGAAAAAACTTGGGGCCGGGCCTGAGCCTTGATGCCAATTCCTTTAAGAGCTCATCAACACCATCGCCCTTTAAGGCCGATATCGGAACGATTGCTTCGAAGGGATACAAACGGTTGAAATGTTCCATAATCGGGAGGATTTCTTCCCTCGGTCTCAAATCTATCTTATTGATGACAAGGAAACAGGGCCTTCCGGCCTTTCTCACTTGACCCAAAATGATATCTATTTCTTGATCCTCCGGGTGAGATATCTCAATCATCACCGTTATGACGTCCACTTCGGTGAACGCCGCCGTTGCTGAAGCCACCATACTCTGGTGGAGAGGCGTCCGGGTCTTGTGAATACCCGGCGTATCCATAAAGACCATCTGATAACCATCTCCATGATAAATACCGAGTATGCGGTTCCTTGTGGTTTGAGGTTTTGGCGAAACAATAGCGACCTTGCTCTCCAGCAAAAGGTTCAATAATGTCGATTTACCGACATTTGGTGGCCCGACGATGGCGATGAAGGCGGAGAGAAATTGGTCTTTCATGATTGCTTTTCCTTTATGGATATCGCAGCAGTGAAGCCTCCCCGCGGCAAACCGTGGGGCATTCTGGCGAAGGAGAGTAATACCTCGTCGCATAGGCGCGGGGAAACTGGATACTGGATTTAAAAAAATCACGGAATCCCCCTAAACACAATCGAACCTCACCTCGCCCCTTGGAATTGCTTCATCCGGCACAACGCTGATGACTTTCGCTCCGGTCTTCGTCTCGATTTCACGCACGCCGCGATTCTTATATCCCCTCACGAGAGGGATTTCTCTTGAAGGAACCCTGAGCTTGATCCTCTCCATTTCACCGTATTCCGGCAGATGGGCTTTTATACGATCCAAATGCATCGCCGAACGTACCAAAAAACCAAAGGCAGGGTGCCAGGGCCCCGCCAAAATCCGGCCTTCCTCTATTAGGGTTGGAGACGACATGAGTCCGATCCTGATGACGGGGATCTCTTCCTCTTCGAAGCGGATACAGCTCTTTTTGCAAATCCGAACAGCTTCCCCTAATGGCAAAGGGGTGTAGATCCCTTGCTCATACCATTTTGCCAGGGCCGTCCCGCGGATAACGATCGTTGGATAGAGCCTTACCATATCCGGTCGAAGCTTAATGACGCTATCTACGGTATTAATGAATCTCTCTTCCGAATCGCCCGGGAGGCCGGGCATGAGCTGGATCCCTACCTCGAATCCATGTTTTCGCAAAAGGCGGACCGAATTGACGGTGTCCTTCCCCCTATGGCCTCTCTGGCTGATCTTCAATACGTGATCATCCATGGATTGTGTCCCTAACTCAACCGTCGATACGCCCAAGCGACGCATCAGCACCAGCACGCTTTCATCCATGGTATCCGGCCTGGTCGATACACGAATGCCTTTGAACTGTCCTTGCTCAATAAAGGGCGTGACGGCCTTCAAGAGCTCTGAAATCAGGTCTCTTTTTAGACTCGTGAAGGTTCCGCCGTAAAAGGCGACCTGCGGATTTCTTTTGACATCAAACCCTGCGGAATTGATGGCCTGTTCCAAAAGCGCTTTAACAAATGACCCGTCTATAGACGAGGATGTTTGTGAAGTGATTGTTTCCTGGCGGCAATAGATACACTGATAGGGACAGCCCTGATTCGGGATAAAGACGGGAACGATTAGTGGTTTTTCGGGTTTTCTGATAGACAATGAAAGGCCTCCTTCGCTGCCCTTTGTTCCGCCTCTTTTTTGCTTCTGCCTACTCCCTCAGACATGATTTCGCCATTGAGGCGGAGGGCGACGGTGAAGACCTTATCATGAGCCGGGCCTCTTTCATCTATGAGAACATAGTCCGGTCTGGTCTTCAAGCTTTCCTGGGTGTATTCCTGAAGGAGACTCTTGAAGTCTTCAACGACATCCTCCCTATCAATCTTGCTTAAATAGGGCAGGAAGAGGGCATTGATAATTTCCTTTGTTCGGAGGAATCCGCTGTCCAAATATAGTGCTCCGATAAGGGCTTCAAAGGCGTTCGCGAGTAAGGAAGGTTTCTCTCTTCCTCCACTGAGCTCTTCGCCCTTACCGAGCATTAAAAAATTGCCCAATTGGAGTTCCTTTGCCACCTGAAAAAGCCCTTTCTCATTGACAACAGAGGCCCTGTACTTTGACAAATCCCCTTCCTTTGCATCCTCAAACAGATCCATGAGAATATGGCTTATGGCAAGATCGAGGACGGCATCCCCGAGGAATTCGAGCCGCTCATTGTCCCTCCTACTCGAGCTTGTGAGTTCGTTGACATAAGAAGCGTGTCTTAAGGCCTCGGCCAACAAATCCCCATTCTTGAATTCATATCCCAGCTTTCCTGTCAATGTCTGCAATTCCTGTTCGTGGATCAGTCCGCTCATCATATAAATCTCAATAATTGATATAGATGGTTACAAGTGTTCATCCAGAAATGAGATAGTTTTTGCAAGTTCAAGTCGAAGATCCCGTACTTTGTGCAGGGGAAGGCGAGAATTCCAACCACAGGAATACGTGTAGTATTTTGAGGATTGGAATTTGAGCGTGACGCTGCTTGTCCCGTCGTAGCTTTAGCGAAGACGGAAAATTACGAAAAATAGCCATTTCTGGATGGGCACTAACTAACTATAGAAACCTACGGGAGATTAAGTCAAGAAAACTACTAGGGTTTTTATTTGATGTTGAATTGGGTTTATGTTATCAGTTGTCACCCCGTGGCATAGGGTTTAATCAACTCCGAATGGGACAAAAGATTATACAAATGGTGCGCGCAAAAAAGAAACAAAAGAAAAAAACCCCACCATCTCCACAACTGACTGCCGAAGACAGGAATTGTCTTCAGGCTCTCCTCGAAAATCCCGATCAACTCTCGCCCGCCGACGTAACAGAGCAAATGACGAACGCCGCTATGGCACAGGCATTCCTTGAAAAATTGCCAGCGGATGCGCCCAATGTTGTTGATCTCATCGAAGCCGTCAGGGAGGCCTTTGATCACAAAACGGTACAGAAAGCCGTTAAAAAAACGATATTCAGGCTAAAGCAAAAAGGGATTGCGACCGAAGCGCTTGAGACCTCTCAGCCCGCACCGTTCCTACTCAAAACTCTGGATCTGGATGATCCGGTTGCCTACCTCAGCCCGGTTGATGGATTCGGAAACCGTGCCGTCTTTCTCCTCATACCCCAGCAGCCGATGGGGGTCGATCTCGGCATGGGTATCATTAATGATGAATCAGGGATACTGGAATTCGTATGTGGCCGATACAGTAAGAAACAATCAAAGGACATAAAAGAAACCTTCTTCCAAGATCTTGGCGAAATGATTGAAACTTCTTTGCCCCATGCAGCGACCCTCCTGGAAAAGGCCCATAGTCTGAAAGAATCCGGCCCCGGAGATCCTTCGGCCGATTACCTTAAACTGAGACCCTATCTTAATGAAAACGTCCCATTGCTCGAAAGGGCCATGGTTTACGAATTCCTTTCAACCGATAACCTTCCTGGAGACGCCCTAACCGCTTCTCAGGTCGACAAACTACTCAACCATCCCATGATGGTTTCATGGATTGCGAATCCCGATAAGGTCAAACCGCTCATGGAGGA
>CAYWMP010000079.1:0-16914 GCA_964459445.1 uncultured Desulfobacteraceae bacterium | reverse complement strand
TCGATCCTTGAATTGGATCCTTTTCTTGAGGCCATGGTTGATCGCACTCTTGAGTATTTCCGGAAAGAAGCCGAGGATACCGAGCAATCCGGTATTCTTGAAGATAACACTACTTCAGGCATCATTGAATATTAGGCGACTCACACTTTCTTGCACCTCGCCATTCATGTATTTCTGACACACAGCCCCTGCAAAATCGCCTGCATCTTCCTTGTCCCTGTCGCTCCGGAATCTCGTAACGATTCGGATCGATCCACCGAGGTTCCCTGGTACGAACATTGCACAAATCTTGCGCAAAATCCTTAGGAGGAAGTCGTTTGTCTTATAACGAAAAGAGAAAAAGGAAGAGGAGCGCGCCCATTCTGGACGATCCGGTCTTGATTGAAATAGAGCACCCTTTTGGACCTATCAAGAAAGCGGTATATAGGGTCCGTGAATTTGACGAATTCGGGCTTTCATTCCTCATTCCTTCCCATGAAGGCTATTTTTTGCCTGGAACGCCTCTTGAGTTCCGTTTCGATAAAGGTGATGGGAAAAAGATCCACAGTTATGGAATCGTCCGGTACTACCACCGGCAGGATGAAGCTTTTGGAGAATCCTTTTATAGGATTGGATTGGAAATCGATGCGTCCTATCGAAATGCTTCGGCCAATAAATACGCCATACGCCCAAAACGCTATTCTTCTCAGGACAAAGAGAAGCGTCACTTCATGTGCTTTTCACTTGATGAAAAAAATTGGGAATTTGAACTCATTGACATTTCTAGGTATAGCGCCGCATTTTTTTGCTCTCCGGAAGAGGCCCTTTCCTTAAGGGTGAGCACAGCGCTAGGAGGTGTTCAGGTTTTTTCAAACGGTGATGTCCTATACGAAGGCTCCGTTATCATCACCCAGGCCCTTTTCCAAGACAAGACATACAAAATAGTAGTCGAACCGAGGCATCAAATTTTCAATGTCGATCTTATTGAAAAACAGGAGTCTTTGGACCTCATTATTCGGTCCGCGGATGAGCTCAGAGAAAAATATAGAAAATTTTCCAAGGTCGATCCTGTTTTCAAAAGTATCGTGGCCGATACGCGGTGTTTTCTGGAAGACCTGAAAACGTATTTGGAATCCCCACAAATCCTGTCCCTCTCAAAGGAAATCCCTATCCAGGAATTGCTTGAAACCCTGAAAGGCTTGTATTTCGATCGCTTTGACAGACGCATAGGAAAGTTTGACAAAGCAACCTATGCCGCTGAATTGTCGGATGAAGATCTAAGGCTGCATAAGGCCTATTTCCAAAATCAACTGCTTCCCTTGCTTCTGCCTTGCCCCTTCTGGCACCGCATTTATTTCAAACCTCTTGGTTATGCCGGTGATTATGAAACTATTAGAATGATTGATGAAAACAGATATGAAGGCCCCAACCTCTATGCCCAGATTCTCAACAAATATGCCTTGGAAACCCCGTTATCACAGGCGAGCAGAAACAGGACCCATTTCCTCTCTGACAAGATTGCTACCCTCGTCCGGGAATCGAACCTATCAAAGTTCAACATCCTCAGCATCGGTTCAGGTCCGGCCCTTGAGATTGAAAAATTTATTCAAAAAAACGGAGACATGAGTGATCGAATCTCGCTGACTTTGCTCGATCAGGAGATTGAAGCACTTCGGTTTTCCCAGGAAAATATCTATAAGAACAGGATCATTCATAACAGCAAGCTTGAGGTTTCCTTCATCCATAAGGCCGTCGGTTCTTACCTCAAGGAAGTGGCCCGGAAAAGGCGGCACTCGAAAAAATACCATCTCATCTACATCTTCGGTCTATTTGACTACTTTGATGACAAAACCTGCAAATTCATTCTGAGGCACATTCAAAAGCTGCTGATGGGTGAAGGAACCGTCATGCTTTCCAATTACTCTTTGGATGGGCACTATCACAGAATACTTACGGAATTCTGTGCGGAGTGGTACCTGATCTATCGTAATAGGGAAGGTGTGCGCTCCCTTTGCGACGGCTTGGATAAATTGGAGAGTTTTAAAGTGGATGAGGAGGATACGGGTGTGATAAAGTTTCTCGAAATGCATTTTCATTAGAGCAACGAGGAGGTCAACATGCCCATCACTTTGAGTGTCAGGACCAACTCCCGGACCGAGATGGCAGATATCACATCAATGGTTCAGAAGGAGGTATCAAAGGCAGGCGTCGAAGACGGCATCTGCACAGTCTATGTTCCCCATACCACGGCAGGGATTACCATTAACGAAGGCGCCGATCCGGCGGTCTGCGAAGACATCATTGCAACACTCAATGAATTGATTCCTGAGGGCCGAGGGTATCGCCATTTAGAGGGGAATGCGGACAGCCATATCAAGGCCTCTTTGATGGGGAGTTCGGTATCGGTGATTATAGAAAACGGCCGTCTTGTCCTGGGAACCTGGCAAAAGATCTTTTTCTGTGATTTCGACGGCCCTAGGTCACGGAAAACCTTCGTAAAGATATTGAAGACTGAAAATTGAAAAATGAATATTGAAGATTGAAGCTTTTTCATCGATTTTGTTTTTATTTCCAATTTTCAATTGTCAATTTTCAATTGTCATTTACAACAGTTTCACCCCCTCCGGATCTAGACCGTTTTCGCTCATAAATGTTTGAATGGCCGCGAATAGAAGTCGATAGTATTCTTCACTCCCTCCCAGACCGTGCCTGCCGAAATAATAGTTGATTTCAAGGAAGAGAGGTACCGGATCCGGCTCGGCTAATGAACAAATAAAATCGATGGCTGCCAGATTAATTCCGGTTTTATCACATAGCATTCTGGTAAGTTCTCTTCCCTTTTTTTGAAGATCCGGCCGCCAATCCTTATCGACTTTTCCTCCCTGGCTGATGGTTGTAATGAGCTGTCCCGCCTTTTCAGGGCGTTTCCAATAGGTGATGATGCTTTGACCTATTACCACCGCCCGCAGGACATGCCCCTCTGCATGAATCATATCCTGCGTGACAAATCCCGATTTCTCTGACCGCTCCAGGATCATCAGATTATCCAAAGCCGAGTCCAGATACTCTGCCCCCGTGATCAGATAAATATTCTCGGCCTCGTGGGTACCGTCTGCCTTGATTAGAAAAGGCATTCCATGGGGCAGGACTCCCTTCTCGTGATAGACTTTTTTGAACTGACTCACAGAAGCCCATGGTCGAGTCTTAGGGTGTGGAAGATTCATACTTCCAAAGAGTTGGCTCTGTCCGATCTTCCCCGGAAAATCAAACCGGGCGTCGTATCTCGGAAACAATCGCGCGGACGAATTGATGCAAGCCTGGTACAACTCCAAAGTGCAAGTTTGGGGCAGGATGATGGCATCCGCAGCACGAATATGGGTGATATCGTGCCGATCCAGGGGACCATCCCCCAGTACAACCTGGGTATCCGCCATGAAACATGGGTGGAAGGAGAGAATCATGATGATTTGCCTTTTTTTGTCATTCCGAAATCAATCAACTACCTTAGGTATTTTCAAAACGCTCAAATTAGGCCAAGGTCTAGGAAGGCGATAATTCTAACCGCAGGAATACATCGGGTATTTTGAGGATTAGAATTTGAGCCTGACGCGGAGATTGGCCGAAATCGAGCGTTTTGAAATTAGCTCGTGAATATTTGACTTAATTCGATCTAATCACTATATTTAGTGCCATTGAAATCAGCATATTAATGATATGAATATCATTTGAGGTGAGAGAATAGCTATGCCAATTTTCGAATTTCGGTGCTGTGATTGCGGCAACACCTTTGAGAAGTTGTTCGTCAAATCTGACGAAAAAGTAGATATAGAATGCCCGGAATGTAATTGCAATTCCCTTGAGCGCGTTGTCAGCCGAACCAGTTTTACGATGGGCGCAGGTTCAAATGCCAAAAAGGCTGAAATCACCTCCAAATCATGCTCTCCCGGAAACAAATGCTTTACCATGGACCTGCCGGGACCCACAAAGTAATGGCCCCCCTCTGTCCCCCTCGAAAGCATATCGCATTATTTAATAAGTTATGGTCCTGACCTAGATATTTTTTTGGAATCAATCGCAAATCGGAGAAACTTTACTATGAATGCTCTAGGGTGGCGCTTTTTGTGTACTCGCGCCCCAGGGCGGTTTTCCCACTTACAAATCCGGCACTCATAAGACATGAAATCCACGAAAACAATAGAATCCGAACTCAATCCTCAAAAGGACCTTTCCATGGATGAGAAAGAGCATATCCTAATGGTGTTCCATGAGGAGATTGTGCCAAAATTGACAAAACTGGGGGCGCGTCTGGGGACTTTGAATTGTGAATTTGCAGGGGAACGATATCGAAAATGGGGTGTTCAATTTCGTTCAGTGGGTTCCGATTTCGAAATCTTGGATTTTGAATACGACGAGGAAGGGGCTGGAATGGATCTTGATCTCTAACTCCTTATACTGCGATTCTTTGACTAAACGAGTCAAAAAAATCTGCTGGGCGTTGACAAACCACAGGTGTTCTGAGTGTTCAGGTTTCAGTAATCTGCGCTTATGCTCCTAACACCTGAAACGCCAAGTGAAAGGCAAAATCATTGGGTTCTATGATATAATAGAATTTCAATAAGTTGTAGAAACTCTGAGATATTTAATTATGGTCGGACGATTTTTCGGTAGAGATATTATTAAGAGACCCACCTGTCCTTTTTGCGGATTGGCGATTGAGAAGCCCAAGGAATTGGAAACCCGCATGCCTTCTGAAATGCCGGTGGGATCCTGCAGTTGCGGCGCTGTCTATGCCTTTGACACAACCGGGCATAGCCTGGGGACGGCGATGACAGAGGCCCTTGTATTTGGATGTAATGGCGATTGGGATCTCGCGTGGGATCTGCTTCCTGATGAGGACTACATCGAAGCGCAGGTGAAAAACTACGACATTGAATCTCACCTGGTTGTTTCCGGAGGGGCCTATGAAGGAAGAAGTATATCGGGTGTTCTATATTTTGTGAGGCTCCATAAGGATGTCCGAGAAGTTACGGAGGAGGGGACCAGAAAACGATTGGAAAAGGCGACCCCTGTCACTCCCGAGCCTTCACTGGCTTCCAGGGGTAAGAAATCCTTTTCAAAAAAAGAAGTGGAATCACTGGTCAGGGATTACAATATCGAGCCTCTTTTGGAATTTGCGAAACAGGACAAAAGGATCATCAGGGATCTGAAGCGCCTTCTCTACTCCGTAGACCTGCAGCTCAGATTGCGGGCAGCCGAAATGTTGGGAAGGGTTTCGGCTGAAATCGCAAAATATGATCCCGGCGCCGTCTCAAAACTCCTTCAGAGCCTGTTTACTGCCGTCTCGGATACGGCTGCCTCAAGCTGGGGCTATTTGGATGCGATTGGAGAGATTGTCTTCAACAACCCGGAGCAATTCGGTGGGTATATGCCCCAGCTCTTTCAATACTTGAGCGACAGGGCCCTGCTTTCCCAAGCCCTTCGAGCCCTTGGAAAAATCGCCGAAGAAAAACCTAAATTATTGCGGAAAATGGCTTTCCATTTTGTGCCCCTACTCAAAGATCCGGACGATGAGATCCGGGGTTATGCGACTATTCTTTTAGGAAATCTTGGGGCAAAGGAAGCAAAAGATGACCTTTCAAACCTTACGGATGATTCCTCAACGCTGGAGAGATACGCCAATGGCGTTGTTGAAAAGACGTCTGTGGCTCTGTTGGCCTCTGAAGCCCTAAACAAACTATGATTATTGAATACCTCCTTTCATCCCCCGAGGGGGAACTTCCCTTAGACTCCAAAGAACTCAAGAAGCCTTTCAAACTCACCCCTACCGAAAATCACCCCACTTTGACACTAGGTGATTATTTCCGCACCATGGAGTTATTTATTCTAAAAGATCAAAAAGGGTCTTTGATAAAAATTCTCATGGATCGTTTGAAAAGACCTCTTGAATTAGGCGATATCGATAAAATCGGAATATGCAGTGAGAAACACGGGGCCCTTTACCATATAGCCGGTATTGATATCCTCATTGGCAATACTCATGCAAAATATGCCTTGAGCACTGCTGTTTCTGCCAGAGGGAAGGCATGCCTGAAGCAAGAATACGAACTGCTCGAGACCCTTTCCAGCCTCAACTCTTCGACCTACCTGCCATACGCCTATTTTGGCGGAGAAGTCTCCTCTCCGTCAAAATCACCAGGGGCCAGTCTGTATATGCTCCTGACAGAATGGTTTCAGGATCACTATGAATGGCATTTGTCGGTGGATCCATCTCACAGGGTGCAAAAGATCCGTCTCTGGGATACGAAGAAGGGCTATCGGTATTTATCGAAAAAAGAGGCCCTAAAGATCTTCAGGGAAGCATCCAAGATCCTGACCCTTTTTTACGGTACCGAGAGTTATAGACATGTTTACCCATGGCACCATGCTGCAGGGGATTTTATTGTTAAGGCCGGAGGGGATAGAATAGAGGTCAAACTCACAACCGTGAGGGGTTATGACCCTATCCTGCCTGCATTTGAGGGCGAACAACCGGGTCCATTTATCGCTATAGTGTATTTCCTATTGAATCTCCTGACTAGAATGCGGTTGGACAAACTGGATGGCACCGGAGATCCTCTTTGGGCGCCAGGATATACGGTTGAAGCGGCAATTGAAGGCTACTTCGAGGCCCTGTTTATCATGAAGGCAGAGGGGAGATATCACCTGGGTGAGATTGTGGACTTGGATACCCTCTTGAAATCCTTTAGCCAAAGTGAACTTGAAGGGATATTCGAATCGGTGTTGGGTCTATATCACGATGATGACTCGGCGGATCTATTCCTTATCAAACAGAAAAAGGATATCCATATCAACGAAATTTTCCAGGCTATCCAAAGGTTTCAAATATAAGATGTTCAAGGGGCGTGTTGAGGGCCTTGGGAACGGATATGAGAAACGAGGATTTCTCCGGATCTCCCTTCTCAGAACCTTCAAGCAACTCCCTGGATAAAACGAAGAGTTCCCGGTAAACCCCGTCAAGGTCAAAAATGGGATAAGATTCACCCTGCTTGAATCCGGTCTTCCCGCAGACTCGTGCCTTACCGTGGATCTTTGTGGGAATGCCATATACACGGCAGGTGATGGGTCTGTGCTCATACAGGTCGCATTCCTGGTTCTCGCCCAAAAGAGGGCATTTGATCCTTTCCTTAGCCATGATAAGGGCCTGCATCTCAGGGTCGTCAGCGTGGTTTTGAACCTTTACTTCCATCCTCTTCAGGCCCCGTTCCGTTTCATTACACCGAAAAAAAATCTCTTTGATCTTTTCCGCCTCTAGCCTGTCGAAATGTTCTTTCATATAGGCGGCCTCGATTAGAAACAGGCCGAATACGGCATGACAACAATCGGAGCAATGGAGCTGGCAATTCATACTTTCGGCGTGATCTTCTTCCATTTTTTGGAAGGCCTTATCCGCCTTATCGACCAGGTATTCATAATTTCTCAAAAGTGGTGCAATTTTCATGAGTTGCGATGGGACTCCAATTTTTCCATAAATTCCGGATGGACTTCAAATTCCAGTTCAACGGCCTTGTCTATGTGCTCGATAGCCTTCTCATATTGGCCTTTCGAATAATAGGCAAAGGCAAGATTATTGTGCCCAAGACCAAAGGTTGGAGCAAATTCAACCAACTTCTCACCTGTCTCGATGGCCTTGTCCACATCGTCCTTCTGCAGATAGGCGTTGGCCAGGTTATTCCAGGCTTGAGGGATTTCGGGATTGAGCTCAATCGCCTTTTCAAGCGCTTCGATGGCCGAATCGGTCTTTTCCATTTGTAGATAAGCAAATCCCAGGTTGGCATACCCTCGGGAATATCTGGGTTCAATGTCGATGGCTTTCTGGTTTGCATAAATTACTTGCTCCAGTTTGCCTTGCTGGAAATAGATAAAGCCGAGGTTAACCCATGCTTCAAACATTCGACCGCTGTTGGTAATGGCTTCCTGAAACGCATCGATGGCCTCATCGAGTTTTCCCTGATTCATGAGTCCGACGCCAAGGTTGTAAAAGCTTGTGGCACACTCGGGATTCTCAGCTAACCTTATCTTTTGTTCTGCGACCCACTTATCGGAATCTTGCGGTACTTTCATATCAGACCTCTTTCAAAAACCATAATAACTCAGCCACAAAGTCACGAGGACACAAAGAAGGATTATTTAGTTTTTATCCTGAAACGATCCCTTCAAGTAACATACTTAGTGTCTTCGTGCCTTGGTGGCCGGATAAAACAAAAGAGGTCGCCATCCGCCGGGATAGCGACCCCTTGTCATGTTCCTTAAAGTTTATGCGATTAATAAGACCTAATGATCCTCGGTCTGCCCGCGACCTTTCAGGCCATACATCGTGCTGCTGCCCGTTGAGAAATAGATCATTTTCTCCTCATTGACCAGGGCAGTCGCCGCCTTTTTGATTTCCCTGGGTTTAAGATCAGGCATCACTTTTTGAACGGCCTTGGTAATATCGTTGAAATAAAACTTGGTCTTTTTGCTCTTCTCGGCAAACTCAAGGATGGCCTTTTTAATGTCTTCCATTTGAAAACTCCTTTGGTTATTTTAGATAGAGGCGACTCTAGCCACTGACTGCCTCTGTAACCTTCCAGGACGCCTCGGTGTATTTAAACTGGGTTGAAGTCCTGTAGGTATCATAGGCCAGTCGATAATCGTCAATGAGGTGCTCTGTGAATGGGAGATTACAGGCCTCAAAAAACCTTTCCCAACCGATCCTCTCGGCCCAGTCACCAATCCTCTCATATTTGTTGGCGCCGTTGGCATAGGCATTGACGATTTTCTTGACCGCATCAACGGCCTCGGGGTAGCGCGGATGGTTATTTTCCACGCCGGCCACGACCACCTTGGAAAACTTCGGAGGTGAAATACGGTTGGAAACCTTCCCACCCGCCATGATGGTCACGCAGTCACCCTCTTTATCGGTCAAAGGAAGGGCCATGCACATGGTGTAACAGTTGCCGCAGAACATACATCTTTCTTCCTTGATCTTGACCGTCTTTTTACCCTCTTCCGTCTTTGCAGGCGAAATGGCTGCCGTGGGACAGGCCGCAATGACCAGAGGAATCTCGCATACGTTGCTCAGGACCTCATTATCAATGATCGGCGGTTTTCTGTGATAGCCCAACAAAGCGATGTCCGAGCAATGGACTGCACCGCACATATTCAGACAGCAGGCCATGGATATTCTGACCTGTGCCGGAAATTGCATCTTGCCAAAATCATCAAAAAGCTCATCCAGGACCGCCTTGACCATTGCGGATGCGTCGGTTGCAGGCGTATGGCAGTGGATGTAGCCCTGGGTGTGAACGATATTGGTAATGCCTGCCCCGGTTCCCCCGACGGGGAACTTATAGCTGCCGGAGACGTGTTTTCTACTCATCAAATCCTTCTTCAGGGCCTCTGCCTTATCCAGGCTATCCACCATGAATTCAATATTATTACGGGTAGTGAAACGAAGATATCCGTCGCAGTGTTTGTCTGCGATATCGCATATTTCTCGGACGTGCTCCACGGTCATGAAGCGACATCCGCCGCACCTTACGGTGAAGACCTTGTCTCCGGTTTCCGAGACATGAACCAGAACCCCTGGTTCCAGTATCTCGTGATGTTTCCATTTCCCATAGTTGTTCTGAATAACAGGCGGAAAATTCGGCCAGAAATGCCTTGGGCCAAGGTCCGTGAGCCTGTTTTCCATTGGTTTGTCGGGATTGAACAGCCCCATTCTTTCAGTCGATAATGCCATGGTTTCTTACCTCCTATTCTGTCGCTATCTCGCGTGTCTGGTTCGATAGTCATCGATGCTTCTGTCAAATCCCCCGGGCACCTCTTCCGATTTCCAGAAGATGTAGGGGTTGGAGCGGGGCTCTTTCACGATCTGCGGCATAGCGGGAATGTTCAGGACACTAAGAAGTTTCTGGACACCCTGCCGCTGGATGAGTTCACCCAAACGCTCACGGTTTTTTCCCTCTTCCATCCACCAATCCCAGACAGGCTCGACCACGTTCTCCTTGATATTGTCATAGGGCGCCTCAGCCTTGATAAAGGGTATCGTCAAGAGAGCCATCTGCGCGCCCTCAAGAATAGGGGCCTTTGCACCCAACAGAATGCTAACACCTGTGTCTTGTCCCGGCCACAGGGCTTGAGGCATGACGTTGATGCAATGCATGCAGCGGCTGCACTCCTTGTTTTCGATGAGGAGCTTGTCTCCTTCCATCCACATACACTGGGTCGGACAGAGATAGATTACCTCTTTTTCGATATCAAACTTGCCCCAGTCTTTTCCCGAATGGGCGCCGCCGTTCGGCGTAATCTCACCACCCATATAGGCCCTGACCGCTGCTTGGTCAATGCGGATATCATCTTTCCAGGTTCCGATAAAGGACATATCAGCCCTGGCGATGGATGCCACACAGCAGTTGGGGCAACCGTCAAACTTGAATTTGAATTTGTATGGAAATTGGGGTCGGTGTAATTCGTCCTGGTAATAGTGGGTAAATTCGTAGCACATGTCCTGGGTATCATAGCAGGACCATTCGCAGCGCGCCTTCCCGATACAACAGGAGGGGGTCCTCAGGTTGGATCCGGATCCGCCGAGGTCCTGCTGCATGACATGACCCAGCTCATAGAAGATGGGTTCAAGTTGTTCAGTGAAAGTACCCAAGAAAATGATGTCACCCGTGGACCCGTGCAGATTCATCATGCCGCTGCCCCTGTACTCCCAGAGGTCGCATAGGGTCCTTAGATATCCAGTTTTGTAAAATTTGCTCGCAGGCTGGTTGACACGAATGGTATGAAAGTGTGCGATTGAAGGAAACTGGTCTTGCAGGTCCGAATACCTGCCAATTACGCCGCCGCCATACCCGAACACACCCACGATACCGCCGTGTTTCCAGTGGGTTTCACCGTGCTCAAATGAGACCTCTAACTGGCCCAGCAAGTCTTCGACCACATCACGATCAATCATCATGCGGTCGTCGCCCAATTTTCTCCGGTGAAGGGCCTCTCGTTTGGCATCGGCTACAAAGCTCGGCCAGGGCCCCTTTTCCAAATCATCGCACATGGGTATATCGTGCTTAATCTTGAAGTTTTTGAGCTCTTCTTCTGTGTAATTGTGGAGCTCTTCCTCGGAGTAGATCCTATTCTCTTCGTATTTGATCTCTTTCTGCTCCTCTTTTGGTTCGAAAGCCATTATCACTGCCTCCTTTTGAGTAATAAAAAGGTTATGATGACAAATTCAAGGGGCATGCCCCTAAAATTTTCTGTTTACGTAACTCACCTCCTCCCCTTTAATGTGAAAAAGTTCTCATGGGCGTTCAGAAAAAAAACGCCACATTTTCTATATTCGAATAACTATAAGGTAATACAGGGATTTATTAGTTATAAAAACCGTCAAAGCCTGACTTATAGTCAAAACGACTGCCAATTGTCAATTAAAAAAAACAAGACCAAGAGGGGCTGCATCCGTATCCCAAATTCTCTTTATTCTTGTCCCTGTTTCTTCGGATTTGTTTTTATTTGTACTGTCTTTCCCCACTTGCTAACATGTTACTTTCCTGTTCAATATCTCGATTATTCAGCCTAGGCACAAGATGCTTGCTCCCTTGCCACGCATTACCATTTCAGCCCTGAAAGGCGGTTCAGGGAAAACCACGGTTTCATTGGGCCTTGTCTCCAGTTGGCGAGAAAGGGGCTACCGTGTTGCCCCCTTCAAAAAAGGGCCGGATTACATCGATTCCGGGTGGTTGAGGCTTGCAGCCGACCGATATTGTTTCAACCTGGACAATTTCATGATGAACGATGCCCAAATTCTCGGGTCCTTTGTGACCAATTCCCGAGAATCTGACATCTCCGTGATAGAGGGAAACCGAGGTCTTTTCGATGGGTTAGACGTAAACGGTTGTTGCAGTACGGCCGAGTTGGGCAAATTGCTCAAAAGCCCGGTCCTTCTCATTGTCGACGTGACTATGGTGACGAGAACCACAGCAGCCCTCGTGATGGGATGCCAGAATTTCGATCCTAATCTGAAGATTGTCGGCGTCATTCTCAACAGAGTGGCCGGTCCCCGACAGGCCTCCATTGCAAGAAACGCCATTGAACAATACTGCGGCATTCCTGTTTTGGGGCAAATTCCCAAGCTAAAGGGAAATCCCTTCCCGGAAAGACATATGGGTCTCGTCCCTCACCAGGAGAGAGAAGAAGCTGAAAAGGCCATTGCCTGGGCCCGAAAAGTTGTGGAAGACAATCTCGACATCGAGGAATTATGGAAACTGGCCCAGGGAGCGGAACAGATCGAGGGGAAAGCATCGGAGAACGAGGATGCCGTTTCAACGCTGAAACGGGATGTTTCTCCACGGATCGGCTTCATCCGTGACAGCGCCTTCTGGTTCTACTACCCTGAAAACCTAAGCCAACTTAAATCTCTGGGTGCCGAACTTGTCGAAATAAACGCGATGGCGGACAAACAACTCCCGGAAGTCGATGCCCTCTATATTGGAGGCGGATTTCCTGAAACTCAGGCACAGACCCTCGCAGAGAATAGCGATTTCAGGGCATCGCTTAAAAATAGGATTGAACAGGGTTTGCCTGTTTATGCCGAATGCGGGGGATTAATGTACCTCGGTGACAAACTCATCCTGGGAGATCATCGTTATCCCATGGTCGGGGCACTTCCTTTGGATTTCCTATTGGAGAAGAAACCGCAAGGGCACGGCTATACCATTATTGAAGTAAACGGAGAAAATCCCTATTATCCCGAGGGGGAGACGCTCAAGGGACATGAGTTCCATTACTCAAGGCCGTTGATTCACAAATCGGAGGCGATTAGGACAGCCTTCACGGTGCGGCGTGGCCGTGGATTGGATGGGGAAAGGGACGGTCTCTGTAGGGGCAATCTGCTCGCCACCTATACGCATCTTCATGCAAGCGGCACTGAATTATGGGGAAAGGGCCTGTTCAATGCAGCTTTAAAATGGAAGGCGAATAAATGCGAAAATTTTTTAGAACATTCATGAAAGGGGGATTGACAAGCATAGAATAATAGGTTATACAAGGTAACTGTTTTTAAATTAAGTATTTGATATTATTAGAGATAATCAACAGAAGGAGGTCATAGGATATGCCTACAGTAGATTTTGAAGGGCAAAGTTACAATGTAGACGAAGACGGTTTCATCGATGATTTCAGCAATTGGAATGAACCCTGGGTAAGGCACGTGAAGCAGACTGAGGGTATCGAGGAGCTTACCGACGAACATTGGAAGGTCGTTAACGTTCTCCAAGAATACTACAAGAAAAACGGAATTGCCCCCATGGTCAGGATCCTTTCCAAGGTCACCGGCTACAAACTGAAATACATCTATGAGCTGTTTCCATCAGGTCCCGGCAAGGGCGCTTGTAAGATGGCCGGTCTACCCAAGCCCACAGGTTGCGTCTAATTAGATATCTGATTCAGACCAGACAGTAAAAGGCACGTTGAAGGCTTTTTCGCCCTCTACGTGCCTTTTTTATGCGGTTTGAGTACTGACAGCTTCCCCCTTCGTCAAGAGGCTCTATCACAAAATCATTGCTCCCTTGGGTCGCTCGCATGAAATCAATCGATTACGCACTCTGCCTGATCACCAGCAAGGTGTCAGGTGTTAGGCGCCAAGGAGCGACGATTGAGGCGTAGGTCGCAATACGCCGCAGGTCGGAGCGATCGAAGGCAACGCCACCCTTCGGCTTTGCTCAGGGCCTGAGCCTGTCGAATGGCAGATGATGCCTCGATGGTGGTCAGGTCAATCGGAGATGATAGGACCGTAGAGTTCTGGTCTCCTGTTCGGGATGAAGTACTTTAGCCGGTGTTTTCGAATCTCCTCAAGCTCACCCATCCTGAGATCCGCCACCATCATCGACTCGCCCTTTCCCCCATAGCTGTTGATGACACGCCCTCCGGGATTTAGTGCCACCGCTACGCCTGGAAATGAGAAACCGGCCATCGTTTCCCCCACCTGGTTGCAGGCCACGATGAACATGGCGTTATCAAAGGCCCTGCCGGTCATGTGTCTCAGCCAGCTCTTGAGTTTCTCCTCCGGTGTGCCCCGGGGCGACGCATGGGGCATGAAGACGATGTCCGCTCCTTTGAGGGCCATGACGGTGCTGATCTCCGGGAAATGGGCCTCATAGCAAAGTTGAACACCGAATTTACTGATACCGTTTGAATAGACCTCTATTTCCTCTCCCGCTTGATAGCGTTCCTTTTCTTGAGGTGAGAGGTGACATTTTCTGTGTATGCCCATTATCCCTTCGGGCCCTGCAACAAGCTGGCTGATGAAAGGTTTTCCATTTTCAGACACTTCCATGGTACCGACAATGAGGATTAGGTTGTATTCTCTCGCTGCGTTCAATACCCTTTCGATCAGGCTATCCGGATCCCTATTTCCCAAGGCGCTGAGAGGGTCCTCTAAGGCATAACCGGTTATGCTAAGCTCCGGGAAGCAGACGATATCTACGCCTTGCCCGGATGCCTCTTCCACAAATGCCTCAATACGGCCCAGGTTCTTATCCACCTGGCCAATTTCCGAATTCATGCAGACCGCTGCGATTCTGATGTCTTTCATGGGTTGGAAAGACTCCGCCTCGCTATGATCACGTATTTGTCGTATTCCAAGGATTCACCATGGCTACCCGTATCAAATTGTCTTCCCGGAAATTTGTTGCTCGCGTTGTGAAGTATTTCAAATCCGGCCCGTTCGAGAGCCATTTGGGCGGGAATATGATCATTGACCCAGAAACTCGTAAGGATAAGCCCGCCGTTTTTGTCGAGTACTTCTGAGACCTCTTTAAATATCCTTTGCCATTTTTTCGGGCCCTCTGGAGAGATCGTCAGGGGAGGATGTTCAACAATGGCCAGATGAAAAATGCCCGATACCAAATCCGCCAAATGCCGGGCGTCTCCGGTCACGAAATGAACCAGGTCGCCCAGGGCCTCTTTTGCATCAGTAAAGGCATCCCCCTTGATATCGATTCCCGTGTAGTTCGGGTACCCCAGCCCTTGATCCATCAGGTATTGGGCAACGCCCAGATAGTTCCATTTCACGTTATCCCCACACCCTACATTCACGATCCCGGGATTCTCTGGAAGAACGATGCCGTGCTTGGGCAGGTATTCGCCCAGCATGCACATCCATCGGATGTCAGGACTGGGCGTGGATGGTGATGGTGAATTAGAACTCATAGATAGCTTACGACCAGATCGCCCACCTCGGTCGTGCCATAGCCCATCTTCCCGGCATCAAGGCTTTCGAGATTCTCTATTATCACCCTCTTGGCAGCGTCACTAATCAAACTCGCCGCCTCCTTTTCCCCCAAATAATCCAGCATCATCTGAGCGGCTAAAATGGCCGCCAGGGGATTAATTTTATTGAGCCCTGTGTATTTTGGAGCTGAACCGCCGATGGGTTCAAACATCGCAATCTGACCAGGGTTGATATTTCCCCCTGCAGCAAGCCCGAGCCCCCCTTGCAGAATGGCGCCGATATCCGTAATGATGTCTCCGAACATATTGTCCGTCACGATCACATCATAGTTCTCGGGGTTCTTGATCATCCACATGCACAGTGCATCCACGTGCTGATAATTGGTTTCTATATCCGGGTATTCTTGATGGACTTCATTGAAAACCCTTTCCCACAGGTCAAAGGCATAGGTTAAGACGTTGCTTTTTCCACAAAGGGTCAAGTGTTTTTTGCCGTCCCTTTGGCTGCAAAACTCAAAGGCGTAACGAACGCAACGTTCCACGCCTTTTCTGGTATTGATGGATTCCTGTATGGCAATCTCATCGGCTGTGCCTTTTTTAAAAGCCCCGCCGCCGCCGGCATACAGGCCCTCCGAGTTTTCCCGAACCACGACAAAGTCGATATCTTCAGGCCCCTTCTCCTTTAATGGTATATCAACTCCGGGCAGCAGCACCACGGGTCTCAGGTTGATATAAAGGTCAAGTTCAAACCGAAGTTTGAGCAGGAGTTCCCGTTCCAGAATACCCGGTGTCACTTCCGGATGTCCGATGGCACCGAGATAGATCGCATCCATATCCCGGAGCGAATTGATTACTTCAACGGGTAGCAGTGTCCCGTCCTTGAGATATTGTTCACCTCCGATCTGAAATTCAGTGAACGAAAAATCGATTCCACACTTTTCTGAAACCGCCTTCAAGACCTTCAATCCCTCTGCAACGACTTCCGGTCCGGTACCATCTCCCGGTATAACGGCAATCTTGTATTCATCGGTCATTTATTATTACCTTTCTTTTACGCAACACTTCAGCAACCTGAATGCGCGTTTAATGGGCAGAGATTTGGGAATCAAAAAGACAGGCCAAAAATATAAGGAATAGGGGCATGGAAGATATACTTCACCTTTAGCCTCACGCCTTGAGCCTTGCGCCTTTCTTCTCTTTGATGTATGGAACCAATCCGCCGGCCTCTACTATCCCCATCATAAACTCCGGGATCGGCTTTGCCAAATAGACCCGGTCATCAACCAGACGCGTTATCTTACCCGTTGCCAGGTCGATTGACAACTCGTCGCCTTCGTCGAAAACCTTAGATGCCTCCGGGAGTTCGATGAGTGGAAGGCCTATATTAAATGCGTTTCTAAAGAATATCCTGGCAAAACTTTCCGCGATGACCAAACCGATCCCCGCCTCCCTGATAGCCCAAGCGGCGTGTTCTCTGGATGAACCACACCCGAAATTTTCACCGGCCACAATAACGTCTCCGGCACGAATATCCCCCTTAAATCCCGGCCTAACGTCCTCAAAACAATGTTCTGCCAGGACAGCTCTGTCCGAGACATTCAGATATCTTGCGGGGATGATGACATCCGTATCAACATGGTCCCCGAATTTCCATACTTTTCCTTT
>CAYWMP010000078.1:10946-25435 GCA_964459445.1 uncultured Desulfobacteraceae bacterium | reverse complement strand
CATGGTGGATGACTCCGGGGGCGTCTAATCTTGCAAGTCTGGGCATAGTTGGATTTATAAAGCATCACGGTCTCTGCGGCAACTTAATTATTTATTTATGGACGTCCCCTTTTCCCCTTAAGGGTATGGCGGCGGGGAAGCTACTCTACCTATTTTTCAGAGCCACCTAATATAATGGCACCTTGAATTTTCTTAAAAGGTTTAAATTTCATAGCCAAATTGTTTTGTATGTAAACATTACCTTCTGCTAATGTCTGTAATCTTTCATGGTCAATGGTAAGGTTTCTGCTAAGTACCGTAACCAAATACCGATTTTCATAGCCAAAACGTCCATACAATCCTTTGTCCTCTCCGATAAGCACTTTTATATTTTTCTTCATCTCAACAACTTGTTGAACGAAACCTAATATGTCACGGTACAGGTCCTTGTCCGGCAAAGGCAGTCCAAAGAATATTGCCAGTGTATCACCGGAAAAACTATTGATATCACCGTTTTGTCTGTCAGCAAGTTCGACCAGTTTTGATACTAGCAAAATGCTTTCCCCTTTGTCAGTGTTATCGAATTCAAAGGGGATCTTAACAAGGCAGTAGCAGAATTCTTTCTCCTCAAAACCATGTTGTGATTCCTCTATTGAGGTGCCTAAATATTTATTAAAGTGGTCTTTTACAGTCGTATCAGCGCTTTTCTTTTTGAAAAATTTTTTCATAATGATCCTAATAAGGAAACTTGATGTCATATTTTTTTGATAGTGATTTCATAACCTCATGTCGAGCTCCTTTATTCACGAAGGGTGCAAGTTTTTGATAGTCCTTCGCTACACTTGGACCAGCTTTAATGCGCAATTGCCGAATGAACCATTTCTCTCCTTTACTAAAACTTGAAAAAGGAGGTGTTTTGGCTCGAATAAGAGCCTTTAGAGATTTGAATGATAATTTTCCGAGGCTAAATGCTCCCTTTAACCCAGTAACCAGAGCTGCAGCATCCCCAGCTGTTTCAAAAACAGAGTTGGACTCAATCCCAACCTCGTCTATTACTTCTCCATCGTCCGAGTATATGACACCATTTTGCTCACTCAACGAATTGACAAAAACTGGGACCTTTGGCAGGGTACTAGCTGCATAACTACTAAAACCAGCTGCGGCCCCTGTAAGCATAGAATAACCCATGTCTTCATCTGAAATACCAGCGTGTATACCAGCGACCGCAGCATAAATCAGTGCTTGGCTTCCTGCCTTCACTAGATCGAAAGATGGCTCAGGTCCAGTAGGAAAACACGAGAAACCCAAATTACGTGCTTGTTCAGTAATGGGTGGCGGTATAGCTTGACTTGCTCCATAAGTCAATCCTGAAAGCACTGCGCTTACGAAAATCTCCTTCAGGCCTCCACCATTTATCGCCGCAGATATAGCGCCACCTGCCATGGCACCCAAAACAGGGTTTCCGGTGGCAGCAGTAACTACAACTGTCACAACTGCCGATATAACCGTTGTAACAACTTTTTTAATTTTTCTTTTAATCCAACTGAAAAAGCCATAACCACTCGGATCAATGTAGTTTAGTGGGCTGTTGCCGCAGTAGGTATACCTATTCAGCGTCTGTGGATCGAAGGGTGCCTGAACAGTTGGATCTGGACTGGTAAACCTCCCAATAATAGGATCATATAACCTTGCGCCGTAGTTATAGAGACCGGTTTCGGGATCGAGTTCCTGGTCGGTGAATCGGTAGTTCGTCACATCGCTGCCAGTATGCTCCCGGATGGCTCCGAATGGTGAGTGCTCGGTTGTTTCCACCACAACGGCGTTTGCATCCGTTACGGCCGTTGAACTGCCGAGGTGATCTTTGTGGAAATAGTATACGGAGCTGCCTACTATTGAGGCGATTCTTGTATCGCCTGAAAAGATGTGTTTTGTAATGACGCCGGCTTTTATTTCAAAATGGCCACCAATATAATAGGTAACACTTCCGCCTAGAACGATCTTCTTGGCCCTTTTTCCATCACCGTCATATACGAACTCGACCACGCCGTTTGCGTGATCGATCTGGATGGGCATATTGTCAGCATTGTACGTAAGGGCTCGGGAGGTTACATTAGCGGGATCTGTGGCATCCGGGCCGCCGGTCATATTGCCGTTTCCATCATAAAAGTAGCTGTAGACCTCGCTATTGAGTGTAATCTCGGAGACGGCATGGGCATGGTTCGGATCATCATGATCAAAGGAAAGCACAGTGTAGTTGGTGGGCGGCTGGGTGCCTGTCGATGTTTCACCGACAAGGCGGTGAAGTTTGTCGTACTCGTATTCGTAAGTAATGCCCTTCAGGTCATTAGTAATCTTGCTGATGTCGCCGGCAGGGGTATAGTTATATTCCCTGTTCAGAATGTCGTTCTCTGGCTTGTAGGTCGGGTCAGCTGTGATAATTCCGGTCAGCCTTGTTGACCAGGAATCATAAGAATACCTTGTGGCAGTTTCATTGCCGTTGTTCACCTGGCCTGTCTTGCCTGTGGGCTCATACTGCGTGTAAACCGCATATTCCACCAGGTCGGAGCCCATGACAGATCGCATGAGTCCTGACCCGGGATAATAGCCGTAGCTTACGTCGAAACCGTCAGGATATATGATCCTTGTGAGTTTTCCGGAATAGTCATATTCAAAGTCCGTCGTGTATTCGGCCGGGTCTCCATCGATGATCTTTGATACACTCTTCTCCCTTCCCATGACATCATATTCATTGAACGCGGTGGTCACCTTCGAATTGCTTACAGATGATAGTCTCCCTGTGCCGTTGACTGCTAAGTCATAGGTATAAGTGACGGGTGATTGTATCTCTGTCGTGGTGCCTGACTCGGTATAGACATTATCCGTGACCCTGTTCAGCTCGTCGTAAGTAAAGGTAATGGTCTGGTTTTTAGCGTCAGTTTGGGTTTTCAGGTTCCCGTTGTCGTCATAGGTATAGGCCCAATAACCCATGTCAGCGTCCTGGATGGTTCGTTTTCTGCCCAGGGTGTCATAGGTAATAATGGTTTCGTTGTTTTCTGCGTCTATGGTTTTCAATGGATCCCCGGCTGCGTTGTATTCATATCGGGTGATGTACTGCTGCTCGTAATCCCCGTGTTCGATTACCTGAATCACTCTCCCGAGATAATCCTTTGTCTCCGTTTTTTTTGCCCCATCAGGGTCTTGCATGATCGTCGAAAAGCCGCTGTAGCTTATTGTAGCTGTGATAGTGCCATGTTCGGCATCCGGACTATCAACCCTGACAGGTCTCCCCCGATCGTCATAGAAGGTCTGCTGCCAGGGGTATTCGGTTGGAGGCTCTTTGGGGTAACCAACCCCACTGGCAAAGAAGGGACCTTCAACCAGATATTTTCGTCCCATCTCATCGTAATGTATCCGCGTGATGATGCTCTTGTTGTCTTCTCCGAACGTGATGGCCTGAATCAGTCTTCCCAACCCGTCCCTGTATTCGTATTTATCTATGGTATTGCCGACCCCATTTTCCTTTATCCAGGTGATCTTTTGCCGGGGCAGAGCATAGTCATAGTAGATGGTGCCTGCCTGCCCACCGTCCGGATAATCGACCTGTTCCGGACGTCCGAAGGCATCGTAGGTATAGGATGTCTCATTACCGTTTACATCCTTTTCCCAGGCCACCTTGCCAATGGTGTCGTTATACCCAAATTCCTTGATATGGCTGACCCCATTGGTTTCAGGATAAATAATCCGCACAGGGAAAGTGTGGGTTTCAACATCAAATTCCGTCGTTGTGAGATTGAGCCTGGCATCGGTGAGGGTTTCCGGATTCCCGTAGGTGTCGTAAGTCATTGTCATTCTGGGATTTGTGCCTTCTTCATGCCAGTATTCTTTTGCGAGCAGATTCCCGGTGTCGGCCTCGTATTCATAGGTCGTTTCCCTGACCTTTGAGCTCGCCTCGTTCAGGAGGGTGGCTTGGGTGAGCCTCCAGACCCAATCCCCGACATTCTCATATACATTGATCTTGGTTATGGATTCAGCGTCCCTGCCAGAAGACACGGTTTCAATCAAGTTTCCTGCTTTTTCTGTATAGGTTTCATCTTCATCGTCATAGATGTAGTCTTTCTGGACAAAAACGGTCTCATCGTCATAGTTTTCGGTCCGCTTCCGGACCAGTTTCACAAACGCCCATATGCCGTTTGAGCCGGTCAGATAAACCTTTTCCCAAGTCAGGTTCGTCTCTGTCAAAAGCTCGCCTAGCGAGTCTTTGGCTTCTACTTTATATTGCCGGCCCTTCAGGTACTCCTCCTGGTGATACCAGGTCTCGACGGTCGTATCATTGTGGTTGGTCTGCTTGACCTGTTCAAATCCCCTGAATTCCCTGGTCTGATGGTCATAGAGGCCGCCTGAGTAGGTGTAATCCATTATGGTGAGGTTGTCGAAGCCGTCATCTACGGACATGGAAGATACGGTGTAGAGCACGAAGGGCAGGAGGGTATTCTGGTATGAGGAGGAGGATTCGTATTCGAGATCAATGCTGGCCCCGGGGGTGTTCCGCATGGCGGTAAGCAATCCGGCGGGGCTATCACCATTGGCCACGTAAGTGTAGACCGTACCATCGTTTGAGTGTTTAATGAGATCCCCGAGCCGGTCCCCGTTCACATCGGCAAAATGAACTAGACCCTCCCCATCTCCGCCAGGGCCGCTGTTGGAACGGTCGTCTTCAAAGGTGCCGTCGCCATGTGCCAGGTAGGTGTAGACCGTGCCATCGGTCTTTTGCTTGATGAGATCTGTGTATCCGTCCCCATTTACATCCGCAAAATGGACAAGGCCCGAGCCTTCCCCACCTGGGCCGGTGTGGGAAAAGTAATTTCCGTCAAAGGTGCCGTCGCCTTTGGAGGGATACATGTGGACCGTGCCGTCATCCTTGTACCGGATAAGGTCCGTGAGGCCGTCCGTATTGATATCCGCCACGTGGATGTTGGGCACAGCGCTGGTGTTGGTGCTGTAGTTACTGTCAAAGGTGCCGTCGCCGTTCGATAGGAAGTTGTAGACATAGACGTTGCTTACATCCGAGTCTAATTTGATGAGATCAGCCTTGCCGTCCCCATTGGAATCAGCCAGGGTGACCTTGTTCTCGCCATCCCCTCCGGGTCCATTTGTCGTGTGGTAACTCGTGCTGAAGCTGCCGTCGCTATTGGTGATATAGGTATAAACAGCGCCGCCCGAATCGTGTTTGATCAGATCGACACGGCCGTCACCATTGATATCCGCGATGTTGACATATCCTTTGCCTGCACCTCCGGGGCCGTCGTTTGTGTGATAATTTGCTTCATCAAAGGTCCCGTCACCATTTGAGAGAAAGGTATAGACCGTTCCGCTGGTATTGAATTTGATAAGATCCGCTTTGCCGTCCGCATTGGTATCAGCCAGGAACACCAGTCCCTCGCCTACACCTCCCGGGCCTTCGGTTGTCGTGTAACTCTCATAGGTTCCATCACCATTGGATAGAAAGGTGTAGACCGTGCCGCTTGAGTCGTGTTTGATGAGATCCGTCCTGGCATCGCCGTTGACATCCGCAAAATGGATATACCCTTTGCCCTCTCCGCCCGGTCCGCTTGTTGTGGTTTCGCTTGCGTAAGTGCCGCTACCGCCCTCTTCCCATTCAAAGGTGACCGGCGGGATAGTCGTATTGTTATCTGAACCGTAAAACTCGATCTTCTCAATCCTGGAACGGCCGGAATTGCTCTCAGTCCCGTAATTGAGCTCGTATCGTCGCGCAAGCTGACTTCCTGCAATTTGGCATCCTGGAGATTGGCATTTGTTAGATCTGCTTGCTGCAGGTTGGCTTCCTGCAGGTTTGCCCAGTTCAGTCTGACTAAGGTCAGGTTAGCATTTGAAAGGTCTTTCCTGAAACCAACAACGGTTTCTTTCAGTATTTCTATACTATCTTCATGGCCTTGTGATTTAAGAGAGAAAAAGGAACTCACATTATCCACCGGATTCAAAATATCCGGTTTAATTGGAATTTGCATGTTTTGTACTTTGGGAACAAGTCCTAATGCGTTATTTCTCGTCTCATCTTTTATAATGAGTGCTAACACTGCATTGGTTCGGTTTTCAACCCTATCAACATTGTTTTCATATCTCTGAGACGCGACACCGAAGAATGCTACATACAAACCAACGAACCATATAAAAAAGGTCGCTGGTGCTTTATATGCTTTTGCTTCTAAGGTTTCCTTATCCGGAGGGTTAATTTTTCCAATGATAAAACGTAGTCCTGAAAAATCCCAGAATAGCCATTTGAGAAACCCAGGAGGCCTGCTCATCCAAAGTATGCCAATGAAACTCCCAACCAAAACGAGTGCGGTTATTCCTTGTTTCCATTCAGGAATCGATACGGTTCCATTGTTCAAGCTCCTGAGAGATTTTAAGTTGTATTGAATGCTTAAGATTTGAGCTTTACCCTTTTTGCCTTTTATTCTCCGTCTGGTTTCCCAAACTCTTTCTTTATCTCATGAATCAATGCGATCTCTGACGGCTTTGATCGTTCGATTTCCTCCAAGTCAAGCTTGAGAAATTCAATACCGGCCCAGGCAGAGCCTACAGCTAAGGCTCCAGATATCATTGCCGCCCAATCTGCCGGCATCATAATGCCGCTCAGTCCAATAGCCCCTGATGTAAACACTGTTTTGAATGCACCTATTTTGGTTGTAAATCCATGCTTCTCAATTGCCTCTTCATACTTGATTAGCATGTCCCCTATGATGTCAGTACATTCAGCTATAGATTTTCCCTTCAATGCATCTTGAATCCATATCCGGAGAGCTCTGTAATTGTCCCGCGATTGTTGATCTTTTCTGAATTCAAGAACCTGGTCCCAGCCCAATTTTTGAGCATCTACAACGTCTATGTTTTCAAGCACTGCTTGGTAGGCTTCATGATCTCCTGATTGAAATTCATCATTAAATATTCTTAGAGTTGGATAAATGGGAGTAACATCGATTTCACATTCTGCGCATACGGCACAAAATGCTCGCATATATTGCGAAGTCATCAATTTTTGCACATCGTGAGAAGTGCGATTCTCATAGTCTTCTTTTTTTGAACTGATTAGCGTTCTTACCATTTCGCTTAACCAAACATCTGAAACCTCCAACATCATTCTTGCAATACTGTCGGAATAGAAAATGACTGATTTAGGCGGTGGATCAAGACTAAACTTTTCCCATGGAAAATCTGGCGCGCTCCACACTTGATCAAAAAGGAGCGTTCCTTCCTTATGTTTGTTTATTACAGTAATAGCGCAAGTATCGCCTGGTTTAGGCCATATATCTTTTATTTTTCTTTCACTCATCGCACTATGGCCTCTGGAGAATGCTGCAAATTCATTTTGCGGGAATTGACAAGGGATCCCGTTTCAATGGGGCTAATTGTCCATATCTCTCTAAATTCCTCAATCCGGAATTCCCTAATCTGGTTTTGTAATATATGGAGATCGGCGGCTTCCGCCGCAGAATCGGAAATGCAAGATTTAATGAGGTTGTTCATGAATTGACCCCCAACCTGATGGCTAAAGGGAGGAGACTCATTTCTCTGCTAGATTAAGAGTAAAGGGCTCTAAAAGTCAATACTGAGTAAATACGTAGAGGAGGCTGCCGAAAAGCACTCATCTGCGGCGTTGCGTTCAATTTTCGTCTCTGCAGCGTACCGACTTCGTACGCCTCTCGAAGATACCGTTCCTTGACGGTGACTCCAAAAATCTTGCAAGCCCCCGCGTAGCGGGATTTCGTGAACTCAACTTGCCATCTGAGCATTTTCAGCCAGCCTCTAAAGGGAATTACTGTCAAGCAGGAAACCAGAATCTGCAATAGGGTCCAGCATCAAGTTCTTTTTCACCGTTAGATAACCGAAATCCAGTATCAAGGATCCAGTATCTATGAACTAGTATCCATCACTCATCCCCCTTGCCTAAATCTTATAAATCATTTAGATTTAATGTCCCCATTTTGGGGCAAAGGTTCTATCCGGGAGAAGAAGAATGCCCTTTAACTATGTCGGGAAGTCCTTTGAGAAGGTCGATGGTTATGCCAAAATCACGGGCATGGCCCAGTATATTGCCGACCTAAAAATCCCTCAGACCCTGCACGCCCAGGTCCTTCGTCCCGCCTATGCCCATGCCCGCATAAAATCCATGGATACATCCGGGGCCGAAAAAAGTGAAGGCGTATTCAAAGTTGTCACCGGCAAGGATTGCAGCATCTTTTTTGGTGCCTGCGGTTTTCTCGATCAGAATCCCATAGCAGTCGACAAAGTCAGGCACATCGGCGAACCGGTAGCCGTCGTTATTGCCGATAGCCTGGACCATGCCAAAAGGGCGGTTTCAAAAATAGTCGTGCAATACGATCCGCTCCCGGTTTTGTTGGACCCCATAGAATCGGCTGAGAACAAAGATGTCCTCATTCATGAACAACTGGAACAATACAAACACCTAACCTCCTATTTTCCTGAATCCGGCACGAACATTTTCCATCATTACAAATTGAGAAAAGGCGATATCGACCAGGGGCTAAAACTTTCCGACATAACGGTTGAAGGGGAATTCGAGATCCCACTCAGTGCACACTCGGCACTTGAGCCCCACGGGGTCATTTGCCGTTGGGAGGGCAAGGACAAAGTCGAAATCTGGGCGAGCACCCAGGCGCCCTTTATCCTCCAGCAGGTCGTGGCCGACATGTTCGATCTCCCCCATTCTCAAGTCCGCGTGCATGTGCCCTATCTTGGCGGCGGGTTCGGCGGGAAGTCGGATGTAACCATAGAGCCTATGATTGCCTATGCGGCCAGGTCCTTGCCCGGATACGCGGTTCGGTTCATATGTAGCCGTAAGGAGGTCATGACCAGTACGGTTCTGGGCCGCGGCATGAAGGCCAGGGCGAAACTCGGAGCCAGAAATGACGGCACTTTTACGGCCTTTCAGGCGGAGCTCTATTTCTCTGACGGAGCCTTTGGGGATACGGCAACAAATATCGTCACGGTCGCAGGACACAACAGCGTCGGTCCCTACGCGATAGAACATTGTCATGTGGATGCCTATGGGGTCTATACCAATACGCCGCCGGTGGGCGCCTATCGAGGTTATGGACACCCCGAAGGCTGTTTTGTGTCGGAGCGGTTGGTCGATCTTATGGCGCGGAAGTTGAAGATGTCTCCCCTCGAACTTCGCAGGAAGAATTTCCTTTGCGAAGGCAGAAAGAACGCCCTGGGAGAAACCATAGTGGATGAAAACGGCAACCTCTTTGCGTGTCTTGAAAGGGTTGAAAAAGATCTGCTCTCGGATCGAACACCCAGAGAGGACGACCGATATCTCTACGGCAAGGGTGTGGCGTCCATGATGAAATCCCCGAAGGGCGCGCCCAATGCCTCTTCCTGTTGCCAAATCAAATTCTGCGGGGACGGGAGTGTTCAGGTCAATTTGGGCGGTATAGATATGGGGCAGGGGGCGCAACAGGCCATGCGCCAGATCGCAGCGGAGGCACTCAAGGTGCCGTTGGAGCGTGTATCAATCTTCAGAGAGATCGATACGCAGCACACGCCCTGGGAATGGCAGACCGTGGCTTCCATGTTCACCTATAGGGGCGGAAACGCCATCATTAGGACGGCAGAAAAGGCCATCAAGATCCTAAAAGAAAATGCAGCAAGGGTCTTGAGGGCGGAAATTGAGGCGCTCGAATATGATGGAGAGCGTGTTTATATCAAGGCGGACGCGGAACGGAGCGTGGCTGTTAAGGATCTGGTGCGAGGATACATGCATGAAAACGGTCTGACAGTCGGAGAGGTCGCGGAGGCGACCGCAGGCGACCGATTGTCGGGATATGTCGAGCCTGATCCCAGGTTCGGCATGGGTGCCGCAGGGGGCACCTGGACCTTTGGGTGCCAGGGTTGTGCACTGAGGGTGGACAAGAAGACAGGCGAGGTCATGATCGACAAATTCGTGTCCTCCTTTGACGTTGGAAAGGTGATCAGCCCGCAAATGATTCGGGGTCAAGTGGTCGGAGGCGTCGTGATGGGCATTGGGCAAACCCTAAAAGAAAAGATCGAATTTGAAGATAGGGGAAAGTTAAGAAATGCGACCTGGGCCAAATACAAGATGCCTCGGATTTCCGATATGCCGGGGAGGCAGGTCGTAGAATGCATCGAAACACCTGAGATACGCGGACCCTATGGGGCAAGATGCATCGCCGAACATCCCATGGTGGCGGTTTCGCCAACGATTCTAAACGCCCTTCAAGATGCCACGGGACATGATTTTTTCCATGTTCCCATCACGTCAGCCGAGATCCTCGAGGTGCTCAAAAAGTGACTGAAACGATCAGTTTAACTGTCAACGATATCAAACATAAGATTGCCTGTAACGGCAAAGAGAGCCTGCTGGAGATCCTCCGTGATTATCTGGGCCTGACCGGAACAAAGGAGGGATGCGGCTACGGTGCATGCGGAAGTTGCACGGTCGTTGTAAATGGCGAAGCAGTCAATGCCTGCGTCTTTCGAGGCAAGGACAAAATCGATGGCTCAGAGGTGATAACGATTGAGGGCCTTGCCGGCGGGGATGGCCGGCTTCACCCCATTCAAGAGAGTTTTCTCGAAATGGGAGCGGTCCAATGCGGTTTTTGCACGCCTGGTTTCATCATGCGACTATTTGCCCTCTATGGAAAAAATCCAAAGGCATCGGAAGAGGAGATTCGCGAAGCACTTTTAAAACATCTCTGCCGATGCACAGGCTATGAGGCGATCTGGGACGCAGCCCTCCTTGCACAAAAGAATGTAAGTGAGGGGCTGGATGAGTGAAGCAAACCTAGTTAATAAATGGACAAGGCTTTCCTCTAGGGAATGGACTTCCCATGGGGTCAATTTCCGCCAATTGCTGGTGAGTTATAGATTTTATTGCTAAATATTATATTAAATAAAAGCTTGACAGTTTTCCTCCATTTTCGTAATAAATATTCCTGCTAGGAAACTCCATTTATGGCCTTAATGAGAATGCGCTCTTAACGCCAGGGAACCCACCATAAAACCTGCTTAATGTTTTTGTACCTCCTTTTATTAACCCAAGCCCCGTGACTAAAGCCATGTCATGACTTCCAATCGGGGATCATTGAAGGCCGAGCCCGCGGTAACATCTTTTTTGAGTGTCAGTTTTAGAAGAGATTTAAGCCCATTAATCACGATCTGCGTAGGGATTCGACCTTGTCAATGCTGATTCGAAAAGTTGCACTTGTAGGTACGGGCACTCTGGGCACCCAAATCGCTGCTTTGACCGCATGCTTTGATTATGAGGTCACTGCCTACGACACAAACGAAGAATCATTCCATAGGGGCGTTCAGGATCTGAGAGCCGCCCTAAAAAACGCTCGAAAAACACCGATAGTTAATAATGAAAAATGGGAAGAGGGCATTAGGAAGGTAAAGCTGACCGATCAACTGGATGATGCCCTCGCAGAAGCCGACCTGGTTATTGAAGCCGTACCAGAAGACTTGGCTGTAAAAAGGGCAACCTTTAAGGACCTCGATTCAATGACTTCACCCGATGCTATCCTCGCAACAAACAGTTCCTCTATACCGATTTCCAAGATTGAAAGCGCCACCGACAGACCCGAACGCTGTTTGAATATCCATTTCTATATACCGGCCATGGGCTTGAACATGGCGGATGTCATGGGCGGCGCCAAGACAACACCGGAGACAATTGATGCCGGTAAGGGGTGGGTGCGCTCCCTTGGCTGTGTTCCATTAACGGTAAAAAAGGAAACCTTGGGTTTCTGCTTCAACCGCATTTGGAGGGCTGTCAAAAAGGAGGCCTTACACATGTGGGCCGAAGGATATGTTGATTTCGAAGACATCGATCGCGGGTGGATGATTTTCACCGGCATGCCGGTAGGTCCCTTTGGACTTATGGATGGGGTTGGTCTCGATGTGGTTCACGATATCGAGATGGTCTATTACGACGAATCCGGGGACCCAACGGACCAACCCCCAGAGGCCCTAAAGGAAATGCTGGACCAAAACAAACTTGGCGTTAAGACAGGGAAAGGGTTTTATTTCTACCCTGATCCTGAATATAAGTCAGACGCATTTATCAAAGCGTAAACGTTTTTCAGTACATCCTATGTGTATCGAAATGATTGGAGAAGAAGAGCTGGGAAAAAGGATCAAGGAATTCCGGCATAAGTCCAAGCTTACCCTCAATAGCTTGGCCCAAAGGGCCGGAATTTCTCAAGGGTATCTTTCGAAAATCGAAAACAGCAAAAACGCACCGCCGGTTTCAACACTCCTCATGATCAACAGGGCCCTCGGCATCAGCATGTCCGAGCTCTTTGGGGAGAAAGAAAACCGGAAAACGATATCTTTGGTGAGGAAAAAGGAAAGACCCTTCGTGGCGAGGGACGGTTCGGTCTTTGGATATAACTATCAGGCATTGGCCCACAAGTATTATTCCAAACACTTCGATCCCTACATCATGACGATTTCCGCCGATTCAGTAATAGAAAGTGATTTTCATTTTCAGCACAAGGGTGAGGAGATGCTCTTCGTACTCAGTGGGAAGATGAGATTTATGTACGGGGGTGAAGAATATAAACTGAATAAGGGCGATTGTATCTTCTTTGATGCCAACGTGCCCCACCACGGCTATAGTTTAGACGGCAAAGACGTTGAATGTCTTATGGCCATATATACTCCGGAAGCGAATTGAGTGTTGAGGATTGTGTAGGTTAGATGCTTTTGATTCGAAACAGGTTCTGGTGTTCGCTTTTGATTAATAATGGCCAAATGAAAAGTGCGACAAATTGTTGAAGGTTTGACATTAACCCCTAGCTCGTTGGATATCGGGGGCCGGTATCCAAGTCATTGAAAGGAGGATTAGCTCATGGATGTACTGAAGAATTTGGAAAGATTGTTGACTCAAGGGAAAATTACACGCCGAGAGTTTATCGCTCGCGCATCTGCCCTGGGTCTCGCAGCCGCCGTGTCTCCGGTGCTTTTGAAAACCAAGGCAGAAGCATCGACCCCAAAAAGAGGTGGACGTGTGATATTCGGCTCTGCCGGCGGTTCCACGACCGATTCCATGGATCCCGGAACCTTGATGCATACGATGTCACAGACGGTCAATCAATGCATGAGGAGCCATTTGGTAGAAGTGAACTATAAGGGTGAACCTGTTCCCGAGCTGGCCGAAAGCTTTGAGGCCGAACCGGGTGCGGTGAAATGGATCTTCAAGCTGCGCAAGGGCGTGGAGTTTCACAACGGAAAAACCATGACCGCCAAAGATGTGGTTTATTCTTTCAATGAGCACCGCGGAGCAGACACCAAATCGGCCGCAAAGGGTGTTGTTGAACCGATCGTTGACATCAAGGCTGACGGCAAATACACCGTGATTTTCACGCTCAAAGAGGGCAACGCCGACTTTCCCTTTATCGCCAGTGACTACCACATACCCGTCGTCCCGGTCGGCACCAAAGGCAAGGAATACGAAAAGGGCATCGGCACCGGTCCCTTTACCATGGCGGCCTGGGAGCCCGGTGTCAGGTTTCTGGGCAAGCGGTTTCCCAATTACTTCAAGGAGGGCCGCCCCTACTTTGACGAGGTGGAAATCCTTAGTATTTCCGACACCAATGCACGGACCAATGCCCTGAAGACGGGTCAGACCCATGTCATGAACCGGTGTGAGCCCAAGACCTTTCATCTCCTGGAAAGGTCAAAAGGCATTCAGGCTTTGAAACTGGAAGGGGCGAGGCATTACACCATCCCCATGCTGACCACCATAAAACCCTACGACAACAACGATGTCAGGCTGGGACTCAAATACGCCATTGACCGCAAGCAGATGGTAAAACAGATCTTACGCGGGTACGGCTATCCCGGCAACGATCACCCGATCCCCAGAAACAACCAGTATTTTGCCTCTGACCTGCCCCAGCGCAAATACGATCCTGACAAGGCCAAGTTCCATTTAAAGAAGGCCGGCATGCTGGGCCATACTTTCAAGCTGCATGCTGCTGATGCGGCCTTTCCGGGTGCCGTGGATGCTTCCGTTCTGATCAAAGAATCGGCGGCCAAGGCCGGCATTAAGGTCGATGTCGTGCGTGTGCCTGATGACGGATACTGGGAGAATATCTGGATAAAGAAGGGATGGGTCCAGTGTTACTGGAGCGGGCGTCCGACTGCTGATTGGATGTTTTCGCTTGCCTATGCCAAAGATGCCAACTGGAACGACACCAAATGGGACCACCCGAAATTCAATGAGCTTCTCACGGCGGCCCGGGCTGAACTCGACCAGAAAAAACGGCGAGAGCTGTACGTGGAGTGCCAGAGAATTGTGAGCGATGAAGGGGCTACGCCCATACCGGCCTTTGCCATGCAGCTTTCCGCCGCGAGCGATAAGCTTGGTTTCAAAAATCCAGCGGCAAACTGGGAATTTGACGGCTTCAGGGCTCCCGAGCGCTGGTGGTTCAAGTAGTAAA
>CAYWMP010000078.1:8627-10846 GCA_964459445.1 uncultured Desulfobacteraceae bacterium | reverse complement strand
AACTGGGAATTTGACGGCTTCAGGGCTCCCGAGCGCTGGTGGTTCAAGTAGTAAACTGTTTTTGAATGCCTAACTGGTTTCCATCCAGAAATGGCTCTTTTCCGCAATCTTCCGTCTTCGCTAACCCGCCGTCGCTAAAGCTATGGCGTGGCAAGAGCTACGACGGGACATGCGGCGTAAATCTTCGGGGTTGGTTGTGCGACGTACTATATGCACGTCTCCGTCCAACCCCTTGATTGCCTTGATCTTGCAAAAAAAATAGCTCATTTCTGAAATGGAAACTAACTAATTCTTCCCATCCCGCTCTTTGAGTGAGCGGGATGGGAGATAGGGTGGACGTAAAAATGGATAATAATGTCGTGATGGTAGTAAAGCGGATGGGCTTGGGACTGGTCACGCTTTTTGTGGTTTCCGTAATCATATTTGCGGGCGTTGAAGCGCTCCCCGGGGATCTGGCAACGGAAATCCTGGGTCAGGAGGCCACCCCTGAGACGGTGGCGGCCTTTCGCAAGGAACTCAAACTGGATCTTCCTCCCCATGTCCGCTATATTAGTTGGCTGAACGATTTTTTTCATGGGAACCTGGGCAACTCACTGGCCAACAAGCGCCCGGTCGCGGAATTGATCGGCTTTCGATTCTCCAATACGATATTCCTGGCCACCTCGGCTGCGGTAGTCTCGGTGCCGATTGCAGTGATCCTGGGGATCCTGGCTGCGCTTTACCGAAACACGCTTTTTGACCGCAGTATTTCCATGGCCACGCTCAGCACGATCTCCTTTCCCGAGTTCTTTGTGGCATATATCCTCATTGCCCTGTTCTCGGTTCAAATCAGCCTCTTCCCAAGCATCTCCAATATCAACGCGCAGATGTCCTTTTGGCAGAAGATCCATGCCATTGTTCTGCCCTGTCTGACCCTGGCCATGGTGGTGGTGGCCCACATGATGCGCCAGACGCGCGCCGCGATCATCAATATCCTGGCCAGTCCCTTTATCGAGATGGCCCGGCTGAAGGGGATGAAGCGCCTGCGGGTGATCGTGCTTCACGCCTTTCCCAATGCCCTGTCCCCCGTGATCAATGTGATCGCCTTAAACCTGGCCTATTTGGTGGTAGGGGTGGTGCTTGTGGAAGTGGTCTTTGTCTATCCGGGACTGGGACAACTTATGGTGGACTCGGTATCAAAAAGAGATATCCCGGTCGTCCAGGCGAGCTGTCTTGTTTTTGCGGCGACCTATATCGGGCTTAATCTGCTTGCGGACGTGCTGTCGATAATCACCAATCCCAGACTGCGAAATCCTAAATAACGAAAGGGGCATCTGATGGTATTTTTCAAACTACTGAGGCAATCTCCCCTAAGCGCCCGAATCGGCATAGCAATGGTCCTAATCAATGTCTTTGCCGCCTTCTTTGCACCGGTGTTAGCCCCCTACAGCGAAACGGAGATCGTGGGGGATGTATGGGCCGAAAAGAGCAGTGAAACCTGGCTGGGGACCGACCACATAGGCCGGGACCTTCTGACCAGATTGCTATACGGGGCCCGGAACACCATTGCGATAGCCTTTATGGTCACCATGCTTTCGTTTTTGGGCGGTACCGTTGCGGGATTTTTTGCGGCAACCGTTGGGGGCTGGACCGATCAGATTCTAAGCCGCATGGTGGACATTCTGATGGCCTTCCCGACGCTCATATTGGCCCTTATGGTACTCTCAGTGACCGGGACCTCCATAGTGGCCTTAATCGTGGTGATCGCCTTGCTTGACTCCACAAGGGTCTTCAGGCTCTCGAGGGCGGTGGCCATGGATATTGAAGTGATGGAGTTTGTTGAGGCGGCCCGGCTTCGGGGGGAAAAGATCTGGTGGCTCATGCGGCATGAGATCCTGCCCAATGCCATGCCGCCGCTGGTGGCGGAGTTCGGGCTGCGGTTTTGCTTTGTGTTTCTGTTCATCGCCGCGCTGAGTTTTCTTGGGCTTGGCATGCAGCCTCCTACAGCGGATTGGGGCAGCATGGTTCGGGAAAACGCCGGGGCGATCACCTTCGGCATTTTTATACCGCTGTGGCCTGCAGCGGCCATTGCCTTTTTGACCGTTGGGGTCAACCTGATCGTCGACTGGTTTCTGCATATAGCCAGCGGCCTGAAGGATGTCGGATAATAACTTCACATAATAACTTTTTAGGAAATGGAAGAGGAGCTATGGGTGAAAATCTGTTGAAAATGGAAAAGG
>CAYWMP010000078.1:0-8527 GCA_964459445.1 uncultured Desulfobacteraceae bacterium | reverse complement strand
TTTTTAGGAAATGGAAGAGGAGCTATGGGTGAAAATCTGTTGAAAATGGAAAAGGTTGTCATCGACGGATATACTGACGAGCACTGGGTGCCGATCGTCAAGAGCATTGATCTGACCCTGGACAGGGGGGAAGTGCTCGGTCTGATCGGGGAATCGGGTGCGGGAAAATCGACCCTGGGGCTTGCCTCCATGGCCTACACCCGGCAGGGGTGTCGTATCACCTCCGGATCCATTGTATTTGACGGGATTGAGTTGATGGAAGCTTCAAAGGATGAACTGCGGGATTTGAGGGGGGTGCGAATATCCTATGTGGCGCAAAGCGCTGCGGCCTCCTTTAACCCGGCCCACAGGCTGCTTAAGCAGTACGCCGAAGCGCCGGTTCAGCACGGTCTGATGAGTTTTGAGGAAGCGGAGGAAAAGGCGGTTGATATCTACAGGCGTTTGTTGCTGCCTGACCCGGAGCGAATCGGTTATCGCTATCCCCATCAGGTCTCCGGGGGGCAATTGCAGCGGGCCATGGTGGCCATGGCCATGTCCTGCCAACCCGATATCATCATTTTCGATGAGCCGACAACGGCCCTGGATGTGACCACGCAGATCGAGGTCCTGGCGGCCATTAAGGACATCACCCGGCAGTTTAACACGGCCGCAGTCTATATCACCCATGACCTGGCCGTGGTGGCTCAATTGGCCGACCGTATCATGGTGCTCAGGTACGGGGATTTGGTGGAAGAGGGAAATACCCGGGAGATGTTGGCCGACCCCAAGGAGCAATACACCCGGGAGTTGCTCAACGTGCGCACGCTGAGGGAAGTGAAAGAGCGCGAAGAACCGGATAAAAGCCCGCTTTTGGAGGTTCATAATGTCTCGGCCAGCTATTTGAAGGGGGTCAATGTCCTGGAAGACATCAGCCTTAAAATCCCCCGCGGTAAGACGATTGCGGTGGTGGGGGAATCGGGAAGCGGTAAGAGCACATTGGCCAGGGCGATTACGGGGCTCTTGCCGCCTTTGGAGGGCAAGATCATCTTTGACGGGAAGGAATTGCCGCCTGAACTGAAGACGCGGGGCCGTGAAGATCTCCAACGAATGCAGATGATCTATCAGATGCCCGATACGGCGCTTAATCCCAAGCAAAAGGTCAGAAAGGTGATCGGGCGTCCCCTGGACTTTTACTTTGGTATATCCGGGAAAGAGAGGGAGAAGCGCATCCTGGAACTGCTCGATAGGACCGAACTGCCCTCCCATTACATCGAACGACTCCCGACCGAGTTGTCAGGGGGGGAGAAACAGCGGATTTGCATTGCCCGGGCCCTGGCTGCCAACCCGGATTTGATCATCTGCGACGAAGTGACCTCAGCCCTGGATCAGCTGGTTGCGGAAGGCATCCTGAAACTGTTGCAGGATCTGCAGAATGAACTGGGGGTAACCTATCTCTTTATTACCCATGATTTGGCAACGGTCAAAGCCATATCCGATGAAATCATTGTGATGCTGGAGGGGCGGATCGTCGAACAGGGCACAAAACAGGAAATCCTGACACCCCCGCACCACGAATATACGGAGCTGCTGCTCTCTTCCGTGCCTATCATGGATCCCGACTGGCTGGACGATCTATTGGTAAAACGAGAATCTGCCTGATCATTATTCTTCGATTTTCTCGCCTGCTATTCAAGGTCCCTTGCGAAATGGGTCTCTTATCAAAAGAGACCCATCGCATTCCTCTCGCATATTGCGTTCTTTGTAATCTTAAAGAAGTAAAGGCGCAAAAGCAAAAATCCCCTTTTAGAGGCTGTCTAAAAATGCCTAGATGCAAGGCTTCCGAAATCCCGAGGAATGAGGCGTACATAGAAGTACGCCGCAGTGACGAGGGATGAGGGTAACGCAGCAGATGGGCGTTTTCAGACAGCCTATTTACTTCATGTTGTCACATACCAGCTCCCCAAATTGTGAGCAGGATACTTCTTCGGCACCCTCCATAAGACGTGCCAAATCATAGGTTACCTTCTTGGACAGGAAGGTTTTTTCAAGCCCTTTCTCAATAAGCCTGGCGGCCTTTGCCCAACCCATATAGTCCAGCATCATGGCCCCGCTCAGGATCAAGGATGTGGGATTTACTTTATCCAAACCGGCATATTTGGGCGCTGTGCCATGGGTCGCTTCAAAGATGGCATACCCATTTTGATAGTTGATATTGGCGCCGGGCGCCAAGCCGATCCCTCCCACCTGGGCGGCGAGGGCATCGGAAATATAGTCGCCGTTGAGATTCATGGTTGCTACGACGTCAAACTCTTCGGGTCTGGTCAGGGCTTGCTGGAAAAAGATGTCTGCAATCGTATCCTTGATTAATATCCTTCCCTTCGGAATCTCTTGTTCCGCCTCCCAAACAAAGGTCTGTTCAGGGTATTCAGCTTTTGCCAATTCAAATCCCCAGTTTCGAAAGGCCCCTTCAGTAAACTTCTGGATATTGCCCTTGTGAACGAGGGTGATACTCTTGCGATTGTATTGGATAGCAAAATCGACAGCCGCCCTTATGAGTCTTTGGCTCCCCGTTTTGCTGATGGGCTTGATGCCTATGCCGGCGTCGGGTCGGATTTGCCATCCATAGGTTTTTAAAAGATGTTCCATGAATTGTCGAGTTTCGACCTTTCCGGACTCCAATTCCATGCCAGCGTAGACATCCTCGGTATTTTCTCTGAACACGACCATATCCACCTTTTCGGGTTCTCTTACAGGGCTCGGGACACCCGGAAAATGTCGCACAGGTCTCACGCAGGCATAAAGGTCGAGTTGCTTTCTCAAAGCAACGTTGAGGCTCCTGATCCCGGTTCCGACCGGTGTGGTCAATGGGCCTTTTATGCCGACTCGGTATTCCCGAAAGGTATCCAAGGTGTTCTGAGGAAGCCATTCACCGGTTTCATTGAAAGCCTTCTCTCCTGCCAGGACCTCTTTCCAATGGATCTGACGTTCACCCTTCCAACAAATCACCACCGCGTGATCGATCACCCGTTCAGCGGCACGCCATATATCCGGACCCGTTCCGTCCCCCAAAATCCGTGGAATTACAGGCGTGTCCGGAACAACGAGTTTCCCATTTTCAAATATTATTCTATCGCCTTTACTCACGATCTTTCTCCTCATCGCTTATCTGAACCTGTGTTGATGTTACCATTATATTAGTGGCCAATCGTTTTTGAAAAAAGATTGATTATCGCTACACCTGCGACAATGAATCCCATACCAATGACTGCCGGGATGTCCGGGATCTGTTTATACAGGATTGCACCCATCAAAACCACCAGAACGATTCCTAATCCCGCCCACACAGCATACGTGATGCCGACAGGAATCGTTCTAAGGACCAGCGTCAAAAGATAGAATGCTACCCCGTATCCAACAATAACAATCAGACTAGGGATTAGTTTTGTAAATCCTTCCGATGCCTTTAATGCACTGGTCGCAGCTACTTCTGCAATTATAGCTATAGCGAGATATATGTATGCCATAGTCCGTACCTTTGAAATTTTACAGGGATGAGAGCGGATGATACGCCTATCAAACTCCAGCTCTTTAGCTAGAGATAATTTGTATGATGAGCCGTTTACTTCAGTTTGTCACGCAAATCAAT
Organism: uncultured Desulfobacteraceae bacterium; assembly: GCA_964459445.1. GTDB lineage: Bacteria > Desulfobacterota > DSM-4660 > Desulfatiglandales > HGW-15 > CAYWMP01. The sequence continues at coordinate 4,902 of CAYWMP010000078.1, read as the reverse complement.
AACGTTACCGATTATGTTCTTTTCAAAAGATTGCCCCAATCCGAGCCCATATGTTATCAACATAAAAGATTGTATGGTCAAGTTCGATTTTCGTTTGTTCAGGAGGAAACATGGATAAGATTGTCTTGACGGATGCCAAAATGAAAATGCTGAGCACCGTTTGGGATGAGATCAACGAGTTGGGCACCGTGATGGTTACCCCGAACGATGACGAGGACACGCTTATGGATGCGGTTGCCGATGCAAGCCTGTTGATCATCTGCTATGCCCCTGTCAGCCGAAAGGTCATAGAGGCGGGTAAAGGGCTGAAAGCCATTTTGAAATGGGGTGTTGGCGTGGATTCCATTGATATCGATGCGGCCAACGAACATCGCCTGCCTGTATGCCATTGTCCCAATTATGGTTCCGCCACCATCGCCGATCATTCATTTGCCCTGTTAATAGCCCTTGCACGGAAACTTGTCCCTTTAGTCAATTTCACCAGACAAAAAGGATGGCTCTGGCCGGAGCCGTCGCGGACCTGGGCCGGTTATGATCTGGAAGGCAAGACAGTGGGGTTGATCGGCTTCGGCCGGATCGGACAAAAGATGGCGCAGCGCTGCATTGGTTTTGGGATGCGCATTAAGGCATATGATCCGCGTGTGAAACACTCGATTCCCGGCCTGTCCTATGTAGAGTTGACCAATGTCGAAGAGATCTTGAAAGGCGCCGATTTTCTATCTCTCCATGCCGTTTTGAAACCGGAAAATCAAGGTCTCATCGGGGAAAAAGAGCTCAACCTGATGAAACCGACGGCTTTCATAATCAATACGGCCAGGGGGGCGCTGATACAGGAAAACGCGCTCTACAGAGCGCTAAAAGAGAAAAGGATCGGCGGGGCGGCAATCGACGTATTCGACCCGGAACCGATTGATAGTTCATATCCGCTTTATGAGTTGGACAATGTGTTGCTCACTCCCCATTTTGCTTATTACACCAATGAGGCCGAAGAGCGTCTGGACCGAGAATGCCTCAATTCGGCCCGCTGTATCCTGAAAGATCAAACATTGGTGAACGTCAAAAACGGACAGGCCCTATCGGAAATTGGAGAACCGGTCCGCTGGCTCCCCTACGGCGAGATGGCCACGCCGGGATCACCATAACTCTTCCCGTGACTGATGGGTTCCCTTCTTTTTAAAAAAGGCTTATTTTCATCTAGTAAGTGCTATGTCAAATTTCTTTCCTCTTCATGACAAGAATCAGGGTCCAATTTTTACTCTTCGCAAATCACACATCTTCACCAACTGAGCGGCGATGCAGATCCCGTATCCCTTTTATATTCGACGTCTAGGTTTATGGTCTCATCAAATGACCGTAATGAAGCCTATGGTCGATGACATGCGATTTGATTTTATCTACCGCCATTTTTTCGCGGATGACCAGGCGATACAATCCGGCCCGGGATATGTCACCCACCAATAAGAGGCCCGCCAGACGGTCTCCTTTAGGCGAGAATACGACCTTTCGATAGGCATCCCTTGAGGCTGCGGTATGCGTTTCATAATCTGTGCCCTCGGTGTGGACGATTCCCATGGACACAAAGGGCACATCCGCCACCTGGGTCGCATTCAGGATACCAAAGGTCCCGGTATATTCGGTAACCCGGCCGGCCATATTGTGACCGGCGCATCGCCCCATTTCAACGGCATTGGTCCATAAACCGGTGATTACTCGATCCCCGGTGATAGGATCGAAGGTTACGGCTACATCACCTGCCCCATAGACATTATCTACGTTACACCGGGTGAACCGGTCCACCACGACTCCGCCGTCCGTTTTAATCCCATTTGATTTAATAAAATCCACATTCGGGTGTACCCCTTTGCCGATGCAGACTATTTCACAGTTCATTTCTTGGCCGTCATCCAAGGCAATACCGCTGACGCCATTGCCATTGCCGAGGATATGGGTGGCGCTGACGCCGGTCCGGATTTTGAGGCCGGCGTGATTCAGCGCCTCGCGAATCAAGATGGCGTCCTCCGGCTCCATGAGTTGGGATAGGACTTGAGGTGATCGAACAATCAAAGTCACTTGAAGGTTACGTTCCAGTAAGGCGAAGGCTGCTTTGAGGTTCAAGAGCCCCCCTCCCAGCATGACCGCGTGCCGGGCGCTTTCAGCCCTTTTTGCCGCGGCACGCGCATCGCTCAATGTCCGCAGTGCAAAGACACCCTCGATGTCCGTGCCTTCAATATCCTTAGGAATGTAAGGCCGGCTGCCTGTGGCGATGAGCAGTTTGTCGTAGGAAACCTGCTCCCCGCCGACTGTAGAGGCCGTTTGTGATTGAGTATCTATCCGGGCCACCCGGCTGTTGAGCCGGATATCCATATCAATATTTTGATAGGGGCCTTCACCCACCAGCTTCATCTGTTCCGGGTCCTTTTTGCCGCTGATTAAAAAAGGAATCAGCGGCCTAAAATAGGGCGGATCAGGTTCTTCGGAAAACAGGGTAATCGCGCCTGTGGGATTCAGTTCGCGAATCGCCTGTGCCGCAGCCATGCCGGCGGCACTGGCGCCAATAATGACATAGCGCATATCATGGGTTGCCATATCAACTCCTTTCGCCGGATAGCATTTCCACAGTCGCAGCCTGCCGAGCTGTTTTGGAAAATTCCTCTACACTCCGGTACAAAAGGGCATTCGTCGGGCAGGCGGTCACGCAAGCGGGGTCTTGCCGGTCCGGACAGCGATCACAGCGATAGGCCTTGTGTTTTTCAAGGTGACGACCAATGACGCCATAGGGGCAAACCATTACACAAGTCCAGCATCCGATGCATTTATCTTCATTTGTGATAACTACATCGTCAGTACGGCTAATGGCGCCTGCGATACAAGCGTGCATGCAGGGGGCGTCTTCGCAATGGCGGCAGAGTATCGGCACCTGATCGCCGGACGGAGCCCATTCCACAAAGAGTCGGGGCTTGGGCTGAGGCTCCTCACCCATGGCGGTATGAAGGAATTTGCTCTGGGAATGTTCGACGGCACAGGCCATTTCACAGGAATGACATCCCATACATCGATCCAATCGAACAAATATTTCTTTGGGCTGAGTCATACTGTACTCCTTTGCTTTTTCATGGATTCACAGGGAACCGTGTTTACTGATTCCCTCCCTCATCACGCGTCGGAATATGGAGTAAGGACGGTTCGTTCTTTTTTAAAGTCCCAATCCGGCACGGCGCTCATCTATGGCTGCCAGCAGTTTATCGGCAGCCGATTCGGGATTCAGATCAACGATAAAGTACCCACCCGTAAGATCTTTGACTGTTTCCGTCAGCACTTCGGTGACCAACGGGCTGCCGGTTACCGGAATCATTACACCGACATGGGTGGGCAAGCCGGCTGCCACCGCGTAGGCGCCGATGGATACCGCCTTCTCTGATACCGCTTCAGCCGCTGAGGCCACGACAGGCAGTTTGTCCGTATCCACACCGAGATAGCTTGCCACGGCCACAGCTAGTGCCACTGCTCGCGAGTTGTCAACACAAGAGCCAAGGTGAAGGACGGGCGGCAGGGGTCCACCCAAGTCATTGGCTTCGCCAATGGCCGTTAGAACCGCTTTGAGACCATCGCCACAGAATTCCTCAACCATGGCCGGATTCATGAATCCGTGTCGCATGAGGGCACCCGCACCGCATCCGGTGGCCACCACCAATACGTTTTCTTTGAGCAGTTTGCGGGCCATGGTAATAAAGTTTTGGTCTTGGGTTACTTTCACATTGTTGCATCCGGCAAACAGACAAATCCCGCGAATGTTGCCCGCCTTAATATTGTCTACAACCGGTTTGAGTGGGTCTTCGGCATCGACTTTTGCCAATGCTCCTACGATCGCCTCCACAGAAAAACCGCTCACCACTGGCGTTCTTATATCAGGGATGTGAACCGGTCTGCCTTGGCGGCGCCTAAAATTTTCAATAGCGATCGAAAATATTTCTTCGGCTTTGTCAGCAGCCGCGTCTTCGGTGAACTGGACGTGTTCTGCACCGGGAATCTTGCAGATGTCCATGGTCGTGATGATCGTAGTCCCGGCGCATTCGGCCGCGGTGACCAATGCCGGCATAATGCATTGGTAGTCCACGACCATGGCATCGAGGGCACCGGTCATGATCGCCATTTCCTGACTAACTGAATGGGTGCATGACGGAATACTATGCCTCATCATGATTTCGTTACCGGTGCAACAGATGCCGACGAGGTTTATGCCGGTGGCGCCGGCGGCAACCGCCGCTGACTCTTTTTGACTGGCTGCGGTAACCAGCACATCGGACAAAACCGGATTATGCCCATGGACCGCGATATTAACTGCATCGCCTTTGATAGTTCCCAAATTGGCCTCTGTCACGGTAGGTTGCGGTATCCCAAAAAGGATATCCGCCAAATCGGTCCCCATATAACAGCCGGCCAGATCGGCCACCCCACATCGCAAACCGCCGAGCAGCAAGTTCACCGGATCGGCGTCTACCCCATATAGGGTGCGATGCATGATTTCCGAGACTTCATAATCGATACCTTTGGGCACCAAACCCAAGTCAGTCAGCGTTTGAGCCCGTTCGGGGGTTACCACTGTGGCTGCCCAGAGCACGGGCGACTCTTTTTCATGGAAGTCCGCAAGGGCGGCCCGAGCGACGTCACCTGCAATGTCATTTTCCTCCCTGCCATCAATCGGTATATTGAGTCGCGCAGCAACAGCTTTGAGTTTTTCGGTTTCTTTGACCGCATAATCCGGAGCTTCACCCTGTGACATCTTGAGCATGGTGTGTGCCAGATGACGGGCATGGCCGGAGTGCGCGGCGGTCCCGGCGGCAATGGCACGATCCAGTCCTCTTGCCACCATTGTATCGGCGGTGGCGCCGCAATTGCCGGTTT
>CAYWMP010000077.1:0-25517 GCA_964459445.1 uncultured Desulfobacteraceae bacterium | reverse complement strand
ATTTTTTCGTCAAAGCATACCTTTATCCTTGACAGCCGGAGGCCTTATAAGGGTTCGGCATTATATTTATTCTGAGTCTTATAGCACCAAATTTATCTGAGCCCACTCATTTTGGTCTTCAGGAGGAATGTATAGTTCATCTCTTGGCCATATTGGCTCTCTAGAAAATTTAAAATATGGGTTATAGGTACCCCATTTCCCAAACTGAGATACTAGCAATATATGCACTGCGATTATTGCATTAACTGAATGAAGCAGTGTCGCTTCTTGAAATTCAACTTCTCTGTTATGCTTAATTTTATTATAAGCATCATACCATTTCAGACTTTGAGTTGGCTGTGTATCAATCCAATCACGAAATGGCGAAAATGATTGTAACCACGGGTAATGTGAGAGCGACACCTCATACTCTGCTAATCTAAGCACCTTCTTCAATCTGACATAATCACGAGTCGTGAAATACTGTGAAAGTGGGGGAATATTGTTTGCCTGGAGAATGGCAGTTAATGAAGATTCAACTTCGGTAGTCGCCAGAATGATCAGATTGCGAATTTGATGACCAAAGACATTAAAGTTGTCCTCATGAGGATGGATGTTTCTGAAAATATTTTCGAGTATTTCAATTAGTATTTCTTCTTGTTTTTGAATATTCCTGAGAGAATTTTGATCATAAATATACCGTAAGGTTTGTCCGGTCTGAATGGAGTTTTCTCCAAAGATAGGTCGAACTATGCGAAAAAAACACTCACCTCTATTCATTTTTCCTGGGATTATACGAAATGTAGAATTACGTTCCTTTTCTATCCTACCTGGAGTGCCAACAGGTAAACGGTTTAACGATTCGAGTAGTCCGTCTTCCTTATTTCGTGGTACAGGCTTCTTAATTTGAGGATGTTTGATCGGCACATAAGAATTCTCTCTTATTTGCCAGCAAATTCCTCTTTGTTGCTGGTTATCGGCCACGCTTTCGTGGAGCATGAAGACTATATCTTTCATTTTCATTGTTGCCGAACGGCGGCGGATGAGCCGCGAGGATGCGGGCTGCGTGAGCTTGCTCACGAAGAACCGCATCGGAGTCGGCTCCATCGCACTTGATAGGCGGAGCGCAAGCGGAGCCTTTCAAGTGTGATGGCTTGCAGCCGCCGCCGATAGGCGTGGCCGCTTGCGGTCGCGCCTATCGGGCTGGCTGAGGGGCGAGCGTTTTTATCTCGTCCCTCTCCAGCCAGATGTTGTGCGATGACCCCTATGTTTCTTTCCAGGGCCGTTCAAATCCAATCATTAAACAAACGAGAGCAGTTCCAACAATTGCGGGTATTATTATAGTTACCTGTGGTTCTGCAATAATCCACCAAATTACCCCTGCTAATGAACCAGTAATTGCTCCTAATAAAATTGCACTCCAAGCTTTATGCGACATAAACTGGCCAAATAGCCCCACAATTACTCCAAAAAACGCTCCTGCACAAACTGCGGCAATAGCGTGGCGTGCTGTAAACCCAAAAAACCATAGCTCAACTATGCCAAAAAAAGCTCCAGCTATCGAACCAAAGCATATCCGCCGAAGGATTTCTTTCAAATTCAACGAACCATTTTTGATCAAATTATTATCGTCGTTCATGAGATTTCACGCACAATGGCGGCGGATGAGCCGCGAGGATGCGGGGAAGTGTGAGCTTGCTCAAAAAGGCCCGCACCGCAGTCGGCTCCATCGCACTTGATAGGCGGAGCGCAAGCGGAGCCTAGAAAGTGTGATGGCTTGCAGCCGCCGCCAATAGGCGAGGCCGCTTGCGGTCTCGCCTATCGGTAAGGTGAGAGGCCGGGCGGCTTTATGAGACAAACCTACGTTGCTGTACTCTCATTCCAAAAAGTACACCCTTCGAAACAGCACATAAGTAGCCCGGTCCTCCTCCACTGATTTGTTAGGAGTTCCCTTTGATAGCATCTATTGCTGACCCGTAAATACTTTGCCTTGAGTGGCAAATGATTGCACGGCGACTCTTAACCAACGTCGATTGGTAGAAGGCAACACCCGACAGGATTTTCTCCTTAATAACCAGCTCGCCCGCGCTCGTTCTTGCTACCATCAACTTCCACAAACCTCCACCACTGAACCCCTCGTAGCTTTGCGGCCCTTCGTAGGTACCCTCGTAATTGGTTTCGAAATCAACGTAATCATAGCCTTTCGTTGTTCGTTGATTTGAAACTATACCCCCACCGCATATCCCACGAAATATCTTAACCCTTTGATATCCGTGTTCTGGTGTGGTTTCGCTTGTCCATTCATGTGCCATTCCGCAAAGCACCCAAACACCGAGGTCAATACTCGGAGCACTGGAAAGGATTTCCCGCCGTTTTGAGAGGTTATAGAATCCCTTTGTCGAATGTACAATACTTACGATAGATGCCGGGAGCAACAGAGCCCCAAGGTCTGGTCCTTCTGATGCAACGTATCCGCGAGCGACTCGAATCTTTGTCGCCAGAGTCATATCCAAAGTGACTCGGTGTAGCTTGGCTTCAAATCCCGTCGGAAGGATAAGACCCACCATTCCAGTGTCGGGTAAGTTGTCGAGTACATGATCGGCTGTAAGGATGGCATGACTGCCTTCAGCTGATATGAGCGTTCCTGAGCCCCCAAGCGTGGCATCTTCGACATCATGTGCCTCATCGATCTTGGCAAAGCCAACTGCATAATCGGCCAAGTCTTGACTTGCACTCTCCAGGAGTTCGCGAGCAACAATCGATGTTTCGATTTTGTTCACTGCTATTGTGATCTCCTAATCGCGGGGCCATCCGCGCCCCGATTCACGGCGGCAAAGCCGCCGTGAACAAGTTAGTATACAGTTCCGGATAATACCTGTTATAATTTCTTTATTGACAAAAAAATGTTAAAAGTTTGCAGTTTTCTAACTGGATAACATGATAAAAGAGGAGATATCCAGATTTCTGGATAATCTGCTATGCTGAAAATACCCACACAAATTCTGCTGCTCTATGATGCGCTTTTGGTTAAAACGGCTGTTCCGGAACGGTCCCATTTTCTTTACAAAAAGTGGTTGAGGTACTACTTGGACTTTTGCCATAAATACCGCTTTGAACCATCAAAAAGGGAAAATCTTTCAAGTTTTTTAACAAATTGAAAGATAAAAAGCAGAATGAAGAGCAACAGAAACAAGCCGCACATGCAATATCAATTTTTTACGAAATCAGATGGCCCGATTTTGACAAAAAACGCAATAATAAAGCAAGAACAATAAATAAATGTTTGCCGCCGCCAAATACAATTGAGAAATTATCGACCAATGCTGATTGGACATCGGTTTATAATGACTTAGATGCTGAGATCAAAATCAGGCACTATTCCCCAAAAACATTAAAAGCATACAGGGGGTGGGTCAGACAATTCCAGAATTTTATCAAAAGCAAGGGCCCTCAATTGCTGTCTAACACAGATGTGAAAGATTTTTTGACCTTTTTGGCTGTTAAACGTAAAGTATCGGCCTCGTCACAGAATCAAGCGTTTAATGCGCTTCTGTTCTTTTTCAGACATATCCTGAAAACTGAATTCGGAGAGATAAAAGACGTTCCACGAGCGAAAAGAAGGCCTTATATCCCCGTTGTTTTGTCAAGACAAGAGATTGACGCGATTATTGACAACCTTTCACACCCTTACGAATTAGTCGCGAAACTGCTGTATGGCTGCGGGCTTCGGCTGTCCGAGTGCCTGAATCTCCGGATCAACAATTTCAATTTCGACAATCTGATCTTAACTGTCCATGACGGAAAAGGGAAAAAAGACAGGACGGTTCCCCTGCCTGAGAAAATCATTTCTGATTTGAAGAAACATCTTGACTCGGTTATCTCTCTTCACGAAAACGATCTTGCTTCCGGCTATTCCGGAGCGTTTATGTTTGATCGACTGGAGAAAAAATACAAGAATGCAGCTAAGGAGTTGATTTGGCAGTGGTTTTTCTCTGCCAAAACTTTGACTTTTGTGCCGGATACTCGGGAATACAGGCGTTACCATCTACACGATACTCATGTTCAAAAGGCCATCAAACGCGCTGTCAAAAAAGCGAAAATTCTAAAGCGAGCTTCAGCTCATACGTTTCGGCACAGCTTTGCCAGTCATTTGTTGCAGGCCAATTATGATATTCGCACGATTCAAGAGTTATTGGGGCATAGCGATGTAAAGACCACCATGATCTATACCCATACCCTCCAGAGCATGACAATCAAAGAGGCCAAAAGCCCGCTTGATTTCCAGTCGCAAGATTCCTGACTCCTCAATTAAAGGGACAAATCTACCCTTGCCCCATCTGCAAATTCTCTTCAAGAGATCCCATTTACACAGTTTTTTCCAATCGAAATTCCGGATTTGTCATGAAAGTTTTACTCCCAGCAGGACAGAAGAGATCCTGTCAGGAGATGGGTAGGCAGAGTTTGAGATGATGCTCCATGGAGAACCTGTGAACTGTTACGAAATAATTTACAGAGTGTAAACTATCTAGTGTCCATCCAGAAATGAGATAGTTTTTGCAAGTTCAAGGAAGGCGAAAATTCCAACCACAGGAATACATTCAGTATTTTGAGGATTGGAATTTGAGCCTGACGCTGAAATGGTGAAAAATGGCCATTTCTGGATGGGCACTACCTAATCCAGTTGACGCATCCTTTGGTCCCGGTTATAAATTCAATCAATAATTTGTGAAAATCGGATGACGACTGATTTGTCGAACGGGTTAGCTCCTTACACCGCGATTCTTTGACTAATTGAGTCAAACAAATCTGACGAGCGTTGACAAACTAAGGTGTTCCGCGTGTTCAGTGTTCAGTGGTTCAGAGTTCAGGAAGGAGCAGAGGTAAGGAACCAATTTCTCTTTCCTGAACGCTGAACCCCTGAATACTTGCATTAGCTGAGGCTTCGAAACAATGACAAACGTTGATTCAAAGTTGAAGGAAATTTCAAATATATTAGGTTAGAACTTTTTGAGGAATCAAAATGAAGGAATTCAATGTAGCCATAGTGGGTGCGGGCCGCGGCGGGCTCGCCGTGATGGATTTGGCGTTCAAGAATGGTGAACACAAATTAAGAATGCAAGTGATCGGTGTTGCGGACATCAATTCCGAAGCGCCGGGCTTGAAGCGGGCCCGGGAATTGAATATTTTTGCCACGACGAATTACCGTGACCTGCTTTCTATTGAAGACCTGCATCTGATTTTGGAACTTACCGGCCGACCCGAAGTCAGCCGGGCTATTCAAAGAGAAAAACCCGAACATGTGCAGTTTATGGATCATACGGTCTCACGGCTTTTTTGGGACATCATCCACACAGAGAAGGAAGGGTTTATCCCCGAAGAAGAGGCAAAAAAGCAGATCAATGCCGTTTCCAGTCTATTCATGGACGTCATTGATTTGGAAGAAGACAGGCGACTCATAGAAAGGAAAGCGGAGGAGCAGGTAAGAATTGAAAGAGACAAGACCGCAAAGATTCTAAATAGCCTCACCGAGGCCGTGGTGGTGGTGAATCAGGACTATTTGATCACGGAGGCGAATGAGGCATTTGCCAAGAATTTCGGGTCGGGCGCGGAATCGGTCGTCGGAAAGCTCTGTACAGAGATCTTGTCGGCCCACAAGATCCGTTCGCCATCTTCATTTTTCAACACGGTGCATATGAGTTTAAATACAAAGAAAGTGAACCGCCAGGAATGCCAGTTTCAGCGTAACGGCAAACCCGTCTATTACGACGTGGTTTACACACCCATCACGGATCTTGAAGGCCAATACTCTCGCTGCCTCATCAGTATGACGAACATATCCCACAGGAAAATGCTGGAACTGGATTTGGAAAAATCGCGGCACAAATATAAGAATCTCTTTGAGCTTGCCCGTGACGGCATTTCCCTCTTTACCATGGATGGAGAAATAAAAGAGGCGAACATCAGCCTGAGGCATATGCTGGGCTATTCCCTGGAGGAGATCCGGAGTATGAAAGTTTCTCTGTTGGCGGAAAAGATGTCCAGATCGATCCTTTCTGATTACCTGGAAGATCTCTCCATCATGGGTTTTGTTTCAGTGGAGTTGGACTTTGTAAAAAAGAACGGTGATCCTCTTCCGGTGGAGGCAAACATCAGGTGGGTCGCCGAGGACAAGATTTTTCAGATGATCGCGAGAGACATTACGATAAGGAGAAAATTGGATGAGTCCCGCGAACGCTACTCTGAACAACTGGAAAAGGAAGTGGAAAAACGAACTGAAGATTTAAGGGCCTCACAACAGGAAGCACTGCTCCAGAAGGAGATTGCTGAGGGGATCATTACCGGTTCTCCCATTCCCATGTTCGTTCTCGATAAGGGTCACAAGATCAGTTACTGGAATAGGGCTTGTGAGAAATTGACGGGATACAATACAGAGGAAATGATCGGCACCGACGGCCAATGGAAGCCTTTTTTCCCAAAAAAAAGGCCGCTATTGGCAGATCTGGTAATTGAGGACAACGTCGCGCAAATTCACGAACTCTACGACGGCATGAATCTGCGTAAATCATCCATGGTTGAAGGGGCCTATGAAGCAGAGCATTACTTTCCTCACCTGGGCAAGGATGGGACCCACCTCTACTTTAATGCGGCCCCCATCAAGGATGATGAAGGGGGCATTCAGGGCGCTATCGTGACTTACCAGGATTTCTCCGAACGGGTAAAGATGACCGAGGAGTTAAAGACTTCCCAACAGGAGGCGCTGCGCCAAAAGGAGATCGCGGAAGGGATCATTACCGGTTCACCCATCCCTATGCTGGTCCTGGATAAGGACCACAAGGTCAGCTATTGGAATAGGGCATGCGAAAAATTGACGGGATACAAGGCAGAGGGAATGATCGGCACCGACGGCCAATGGAGGCCCTTTTTTCCACAGAAGAGACCCCTCATGGCAGATCTGGTTATAGAGAACGATATCGAAAAGATGCACGAACTCTATGATGACATGAATCTGCGAAAATCCCCCATGGTTGAGGACGCCTTTGAGGCGGAACACTATTTCCCGAATCTAGGCGAAGAGGGAACCCATCTCTACTTTAATGCGGCCCCTATCAAGGATGATGAAGGCGGCATTCAGGGCGCTATCGTGACCTATCAGGATTTCTCCGAACGGGTTAAGATGACCCAGGAGATACAAAAACGAGAAGCCTTTGTTCAGAACCTGATTCAGAACTCCATCGACGGAATCATTGCCACCGATGAGAAGGGGACCATCGTCATTTTCAATCGAGGCGTCGCAGATATTCTCGGATATTCGCCAGAGGAAATCATAGATAAGATGAATTATTCCCAATTCCTAACCATAAAGACCGCAAAAAATATCAGGAAAGCATTCTACGGAAAGCAATTCGGTCCCAAAGGCAAGATCATCAATATGGAAACCGATCTTTTGGATAAGGAGAGTCAATCCATTCCCATTCGGATTTCAGGAACCCTTTTATATGAACAGCAAAAGGAGGTTGGGAGCGTTGTATTTGTCCAGGATCTGCGTGAGATCCATCGCCTCAGAGACGAAAGAGAACAGGCCCAGCGCCTGGCGGCTATTGGCCAGACCGTTTCAGGACTGGCCCATTACATTAAGAACATACTCAATGGCCTGAAAGGCGGTGAGTATGTCATCAATTCGGCCATGAAAAAAGAGGATCTTAGTCTGGTGGGAAAGGGCTGGCGAATCATGCAAAAAAATATCGACCAGATTTCCCAAATCGTTCTGGATATGCTGACCTACTCGAAGGAGAGAAAACCGGAGTATCAACCCGTAGACCCGAATGAATTGGTCAATGATGTTGTGGAGTTGATGAAGGAAAGGGCGAAGGCCTCGGGGGTGTCGCTTGTTTTGAAATTAAGGCCGGATATGGGCGAAGTGTTTATGGACAGGACGGGCATACACCGATGCCTCTTGAATCTGGTCAGCAATGCCATAGATGCCTGCACCATGGAGGGCATTACATCCGGGGAAGGTCGTGTAACCATCGCAACGGATGAGTCGCAAGAATGGGGTGTCAGGTTTGAGGTCAAAGACAACGGTACGGGGATGGATGAAAAAGTTCAAAAAAACCTGTTTGAGGGATTTTTCAGCACCAAGGGTAACAAGGGGACCGGTTTGGGCCTGGCCGTCACACAAAAAATAGTTAAGGAACACAAAGGAGAACTGACCTTTGATTCAAAGGTGGGGGAGGGCACCGCGTTATTCCTTGCATTGCCTGAGGTGGAGGCAGATGGGGAAAGTCGGCAGTAGACGGTAGACAGTGGGCAGTCAGCATAACGATGGGACGGCGTGATTGAATTAGTGGAAATCCCAAACAACAAATCCCAAATAACAAATAAACTCCAATGACCAAAATTCGAAATGACAAACCAGAGCAGGTCGGCGTTTGTTCTTCATGCTTTTTTGTTTTGGTCACCCGTCCTCCGCAGTAGCATGCTACGCGGGATGGATTCGTATTTGGAATTTGAGATTTATTTGTAATTTGGTGCTTGGGATTTGGAATTTCAATGATGCCTTGAACGGTTTCTTTATAGCACAGTCGGCAGTTAGCGGTCCCGCAAAATGCGGGATTGCCTTATGTCAACTGCCTAGTGAATGTATTGTTTCGCGTATTTCCGAACGTGATGGCCGTCCAGGACGTGGAATTGACGGATTTTTTTGAGGGTGACAGGCGAAAAAATGCCGATGGGCAGGTATATAATCTTTTTCCCCAGTTTCGCTGCCATACTTTGGCACCAACCGGAGGGAGGATTAGCCGCCACATAGACCACGTGCTTTTCGAGGCTGTAGTCGATCGCGGCCATGAGCAACCTTTCCGGTTTATTACGGGCCATCGCAAAGAATGGGTCTTTCCAGATATCGTACACCCTAAGGGGCGGGTAAGTGAGCATGAACCCGCCATACTGGCATCTGGAAATGCCGGGGCCGTCCATGACCTCCCCGGCGGGGGTGCTGTAAAAGGACATGTCCGATTCCTGGTCATGCTCTCCGAGCCATGTAACCTTCCAGGGGAAAACTTCTCTTACGCCCTTATCGGCTTGATCCTGATCAAAGATGATCACAACAGATCCGACCCTGCCCCGCAACGGTCTGGTTTCATTGACGTAGATCTTTCCGTTGTGCCAATCCCTTATGGTTTCTCTGATATCGATCCCGTCCATCAATGAACTCAGGAAAGGCACAATCCGTGTGTTTTCTTCGGATTTGATTTCAAGGGCTTTTTTTTGAAGATATTGACCGTACCCTTCAACAACCACGTCCTCGGGTGGATAGGAACAAATATAGAACTGGCCAAAGTCCTTTTTCCATTCTCCCGGCGTTCTTTCTCGTTTTTTCTCTTTCACAGGAACGGAAATGAGCCTTCTGCGAAAGGTCTTAAGCCTTCGATGAAATCTTATTCTCTTATGATCGAGAAAGAGATCTTCTCCCCTGAGACGCATAATCGGCAATCCGGGTTCTTCAGTCTGCCATGGGTATTCACTTCCTTTATCCCATAATTCATAGGCAAAATTATCGTCCACCGCTCCGCGTCCCGCTACAATAAGCTGATAGAAATTGGGCACAAGGTTTCCGGTAATCAAAGCGTAGTTCCTGGCAAATTTGTGGAGGATTTTCACCTGGATCGGTGTTAATTCCTCCTTGTCGTTTTTCCAGTAACTGCGCCTGGCCATGCTGATTAGGCGGTTTTGTGCTTCAAGGCGATCGAGCTCACCTTTGCCCTCCTGCGATCTTGATTGCTCGTATTCAGCCGCAAGAAAAGGCGGTTCCGTCATCACCTCCCTGCTCGAAACTTCGTGAAGGTGGGCAAGTCCGATGCCTTTTCTCGTCCGACGCCCAATCACCTGGGTTTGGGGTTGCCCAAGCATCCCCAGGATGCCGGGAAGATGATAGAGGCCGCATACGAAAAGGACTTTATTCCCTTGCCGGCTGATCTGTTGAAGATGATAGGCCATGGTCTTTTCCCGCAGGGTGTCTTCGAGCGGGCGCGGGGCATCACGGCTGGTATGAAGATAGGCCTGACAGAACATAAAATGGCCGACTTTGGTCAAGGCATAGGGGTCCGGCATGGGGAATCTGTCCAGGGGGTAGCCTTCGGTGTCGCGATCAATGAAATGAACCGGCGTGCTGGTGGAAAGTGCCAACCTTAAGACCTCGACCACCCCATCAGTAGGTTCGATAGGAAGATACATAAAAGTATCGTCGCTTTCCTCGTAATGAACCACAGAAAGGAGAGGAAGCCTTTTGACGGCTTGAAGGATTTTATCCTTTAGTGTGGAGGGATATTCAACAGCCACATGATCGGGATCGAAGTCTTTAAATTGTTGCATGACTTCGAGGGCGAATTCCATCCTGTTGTGAAGGATGGGAACGATGCGTACATTTTCCCATTCGATTCTATAGTCCTCCATCGATTTCAGAGATGGAAAACTGTTGTTCGTTGTCTGTTGTTTTTTGTGCTGTCGGTCAGTAGTCATAATAGAATGAAAATGTCATGCAGGTTGCTATTGGTCGTCTACAATCTCCCCGAAGTACTCCGCCGCCGTTGCGTCAAGAATCATGGATGCAGCTTCCTTCATATAGAAGGAGATTTTCTCTTTTCGTTCATCGGAAGATAAACGCTCGCCACTTTCCACAAGCCTTTTAATGGCGTAACGGGCGATGTTGATGCCGTCTCGCGCTGAATAGCGCTCATCCGCCTCATGGGCAGCCTGGAGAAAATCCACCACATAGTCGAGGACTTCCTCATCGGCAAAGGGCAGATTGGTCTTCAATATCAACAACTCTTCATCCCGCTCGGGGAAATCAATGAAAATGCGAGGCTGAAGCCTGGAATCGATATAATCCGGCAGCTCGAATGTGCTGGCATCGTCGTTCATGGTGGTTGCCAAACGGAAATCAGGATGGGCTTTTATCTTTATACCCGCCACCACGGATTCCACGTACCGTCTGCTATCCATGAGAGGCGCCAAGGATGCCCAACTTTTTTCGCTCATCCTGTTTCCTTCGTCGATGATGGCCACGCCGCCCTTAATCATGGCGGACACGATAGAGCTTGCCATATATCTGATCTTGCCTGCCTCCGATATCACCGGCGTCAGGATCAGATCTTCGGGCCTGGTATCCATGGTTGCTTGAAACAGGTATACCGGTTTTTTCAAAACACAGCCTGAATGGTAGGCCAGCGTTGTCTTGCCAACACCGGGCTTTCCGACCAGCCTCGGATTTAAGGGGAGATCATCGTCGCCAACCACCATCCAGGCAGCGAGGACCTGAGTGACAAGTTCCTCCTGCCCCACCCAAACCATGGGGACATCATCCGGTTGTATCAGAAACAGTTCGACATCATCTATGGTTACACTTTCCATTGTTTTTTATCCTCTTCAAAGATTTCTGGATAGACACTAAATAACGGAACTTCTTGGCCTTTCCGGGAACAGAACACTGAACAATATAAGCTTCACAGCAGGGTTTTGCAAGGCACAATAGTCCCTTTCAAAAGGAGCAAAAATTAGTCAGAAAAGATGGAAAATTTCAAAACGATCATGATTTTCAAGGGCATGAGTAATAATTGCGGACATGATTTCTCACAATATAAATACAATAAAAACAGCATGTTAATTTACGATACCTGAGTTAGAACGAACACGGGCATGCTGATTGCAAGAATTAATCATTGGATAAAAGGGCCTTTTCATCCGCCTTCGCAGAAGACCATGGGCTTGCCGCCTCTGGAGGGCTTGCCCGTGGGGCTCCATAATGCGGGAGGCAGAAATTCTTTGCCTTTGCAAAGCCGGCCGCTTCATCGATTCCACCTATTGTTTCATCTGGTCGAGATGTTGCAAAATTTAACCTAATTGATCTAAGGAAATAAATCTTAATGAAACTTCGCGCGATTTTACTCCTTTTGGCTCTAATGGCTTTCCTTTTTGCGGCCATTGGGGGCTTCCTTCATATCTCGGATATGAAGACGTCCGCGTTGAAGGAGGCCAAGAGACAAGTTTTGACAGGCACCCTTGGGATCAAGAGCCGGATTACAGCCCTGCTCTCCGAAAATATCAGGGCGGTGAAGATATTGGGGGGACTTGAGGAAACAAAGCAGGCCCTCCGGCACAAAGATGAGCGATCCCTGGAGGAGGTTGACTATGTCCTGGACCAATTTCGGGATTCTTTGGAGGCCAGTGTCTGTTATCTCATGGATGAAAATGGAACCACTTTGGCCTCAACCAATAGAAACACAGAGACCAGTTTTGTGAACAAAAACTATTCTTTCCGGCCCTATTTCCAGCAGGCAATTCACGGAATCCCTGCCATTTATATGGCATTGGGCGTGACCTCAAAGAAAAGAGGCATATACTACAGTCATGCCGTCACCGAGAAAGGCCGTCCAATCGGCGTTGTGGTCATAAAGGCCTCCATCGAACCGCTGGAAATGGAGCTCAGCGAATCCTATACCGGCACTTGGATACTCTCAGATCCCAATGGCGTCATTTTCGCCTCAAATCGCAAAGATTGGCTCTTCAAACTCCTTTGGAAGGCCTACTCCGAACAGAAACAGGAAATCATGCGGTCCCGTCAGTTCGGAAACGGCCCATGGGATTGGATTGGTCTTAAGAGGAAAGGGCATAACCTGGCGATCGATCCAAAGGGGCATGAGTATTGGATTCAAAAAGCGGCCATTCAAATGTATCCCGGCTGGATGGTCTACTACCTTGCCGACCTCGATGAAATCAAGACCGCCTTATCCAAACCATTCATCAAAACCACAGGAAATATCTTCCTGGCATTCTGCCTTCTTGTGGGTTCGGCAGTCTTTTTCCTTTACAGGAAGGCAAGCGATGAAATCCATAAAAGGCAAGACGTAGAAGAAGCGCTTCAGGAAAGCGAGAATATTCTCCGAACCGTCATCAACGCAACCAATGAAGCCATCATAGCCATTGATGAAAAGGGTTCCATAACGCTCTTTAATCCTGCTGCAGAAGAGATGTTTAAGCAGCGCAGGGAAGTCATGATCGGGAAATCCCTCAATGATCTTATGCCCCCCGAATACAGAAAACGCCACCAAGAATATGTGAGAAGCTATTTCACCGAAGGCACGCCCCGAAAGGCCATTGGTCGAATACTGGAGCTGCCCGGACAGCGAAGTGACGGCAGCATGTTTCCAATGGAGATCTCCCTCTCCAGCGCGCTCTTCGGCAACAAACATTTTGTCATCGCTGTCGCAAGAGATGTGACGGAACGAAAAAAGGCGGAAGAAACCCTTCGGAACAGTGAAGAGCGATATCGTTCCATATCGGAGATCATATCCGATTTCGCTTATGGGTTTCGGGTGGAGCCTGATAACAATATTGTCAACGAGTGGGTTATTGGGGCGCTTGAGCGCATCACGGGTTTTTCAATTGAGGATCTGCAAAAAAGGGGAGGTTGGGAAAACCTTATCCATCCGGATGATATCTCCATTCCCAGAAAACAACTGGAGGTTCTCCTGTCAGGAAAACCGGATATTGGGGAATACCGGATCGTGGCAAAGGATGGAAAGGTGCTTTGGATGCGGAACTATGCTCGGCCGGTCTGGGACGAAGAGCTGGGACGCGTGACATACATTTATGGTGCCGTGCAGGATATCACACAACGCAAATTGGCGGAGGATGAGAAAAGGATTCTCGAGACCAAACTCCAGCGGGCCAAAAAGATGGAAGCCATAGGCATGCTCGCCGGCGGCGTGGCCCATGATCTCAACAATATATTGGCCGGACTCGTTGGTTATCCCGAATTGCTGCTCATGGAGCAACCCGAGGACAGCCCTTTACGAAAGCCCCTGATGACCATACAAAAATCAGGCGAAAAGGCGGCCTCCATAGTGCAGGACCTCCTGACCTTGGCAAGAAGCGGCGTCGAAGCAGAAGAGATTGTGAATCTAAACACCATCATCAATGAGTATCTGAAAAGCCCGGAATATCGAAAAATGAGGACGTTTTACCCCTATGTCCAGGTGGAGGTTGATCTGGACCAAGAGCTCATGAATATTACGGGCTCACACATCCAGCTGTCAAAAACCGTCACGAATCTTGTGTCGAACGCCTTTGAAGCGATGCCCCAAAAGGGGAAGATATGCGTAGAAACGGAAAACCGCTATATCGACCGGTCTATCAGAGGGTACGATGATGTGGAAGAAGGAGATTATGTGATCCTCTCCATAACGGATACGGGAGTAGGCATTTCCCAAGAGGATATTGAAAGGATCTTCGAACCCTTTTATACCAAAAAGGTGATGGGCAGGAGCGGAACGGGCCTTGGCATGGCGGTCGTATGGGGAACCATAAAGGACCATAGAGGCTATATCGACGTGGACAGCACTGAAGGCAAGCAAACAACCTTTAGGTTATTCATTCCGGCGACCAGAAGACAGATGGATCGTGACAGTCGATTCAATACCACTGAAGACTATTCCGGCAAGGGAGAAACCATCCTGATCATAGACGATGTTGAAGAGCAAAGATTGGTGGCGGGCGAAATGCTCAGAAGACTGGGTTACGCCGTTGCATCGGTCACAAGCGGGGAAGAGGCCGTTGATTACATGAAAAGCAATCAGGCGGATCTCCTGGTTTTGGATATGATCATGGATCCTGGAATCGATGGCCTGGATACGTACAAAAGGATACTCCAGGCCCATCCGGGACAAAAGGCCATTATTGTCAGCGGGTTTTCAGAAACGGACCGCGTCAAGGAAGCCCAAAATTTAGGAGCAGGGGCCTATATCAAAAAACCCTATTTGTTGGAAAAAATCGGCATAGCCGTGAGATCAGAACTGGATCGATAGGATGGGGAGGCATACCGCGAGGTTCAACTTTGACCCCAAATGACCAACCCCATACTGTGGCGGCTTTCGGGGTTGGGGTGATTGGGCGTGATACGGATATTCAAACCGAAATGCCCGGCCTCTTCAAAAAGCAGGTCGGCCCGGTATTGATGAGTCTGATCAGCAGAACTCCCGGGTTTCATAACACTCGTGAAGCGATCCACATACAGGTCATCGGGACCCAGTTTGCCGCAGTAGGCTTCAACAACGACATCATCGGGTGAGAGCTCTCCGAGAAATATTTCCGTCTCCATGTGATAGGCTTCCCCCACTTCAGTTTCTGCGATGTTTTCCAGTCGAATGTCCCGGATGGCCACGTTTCCCCAGTTATACATGATCCGCTCTCGCCATGTGGCAAGGTTTTTCAATCCAGCACCGTCATTTTCCAAAAGTTCCTGTGCCTGAACGGCTGCGGGAACGTAAAATTTCTCCCAATACTCTTCGACCATCCTGTGCGTATTGAACGCCGGACAGAGCCTGTGAAGGCTGGCCTTCACCATGGACAACCATCCCTTTGGGAGATCATCTGAACCCCTGTCATAGAAAAGAGGAATGACATCTTTTTCCAGAATGTCGTAAAGGGCATGGCTCTCGATATCGTCTTGAAAATCATGGTCCTCATATTCTTCACCGTTTCCAATGGCCCACCCAATCTCCCTGTCATAGCCTTCATCCCACCATCCATCGAGGACGCTGAGGTGCAAGGCGCCGTTTGCCACTGCCTTCATGCCACTGGTCCCGCAGGCCTCAAGAGGGCGTCGCGGGGTGTTAAGCCAGACATCTACACCTTGGAGCATGTGGCGTGCGACATTCATATCATAGTCTTCGAGGAACACCATATGACGCCTAAGTCCTTCTTTGGTGCATATCTGAACGATCTGCTTGATGAGCTCCTTTCCCTTGTTGTCCTGGGGATGGGCCTTGCCCGCAAAGATGATTTGGACCGGACGTCTTTCATCCGTCAGGATCCTCTTCAATCTCGCGATGTCGCTCAAGACGAGATGAGCCCTTTTATAGGGGGCGAACCTCCTGGCAAAACCGATGGTGAGGGCATCGGCGTTCAGCACTTCGTCGGCGATGGCAAGGTCTCTGCTTGCAACACCCCGTTTGGCCATTTGCTCGCGCAGCCTTCTCCGGGCAAAGGTGACCAGTCTTTCCCTGGACCTCTCGTGGGTCCTCCAGAGTTCCGTGTTCGGGATCTTTTCAACTCTTTCCCAGACCTTGACATTATCCGGATCTTCAATCCACCGGGGTCCCAGATACCGGTCATAGATTTCGGCCATCCCTTTGGAGATCCAGGAAGGAATGTGTACGCCGTTGGTAATGTGAGCGATGGGCAGATCCATCTCGGGCGTCTTGGGCCAGATTCCCTGCCACATATTCCGGCTCACACTTGCATGGAGACGGCTGACGCCGTTGTTCCAATTGGACAATCTGAGCGCCAGGACAGCCATGGAGAACTCTTCTTCTCTTTTTTTTGGGTCTTGCCTTCCGAAGCCCATGAAGACATCGAAACTGATTCCCATGGATTTGGCAAAGGATTCCAGATAGGTTCTTACAAGGTCCGGATAAAACCGATCAATGCCGGCCGAAACCGGGGTGTGTGTGGTAAAGATGTTTGTGGCGCGTACGTACTCAAGCGCTTCGTTAAAGGAGAATCCCCTCTCTTCTTTCAGTTCTCGTATGCGCTCATAGGCCGCGAAAGCTGAATGACCCTCGTTCATATGGTAGACGGTCGGTTCGATGCCAACGGCCTTCAGAAACCTCACACCGCCGATGCCAAGGATGATCTCCTGACGAATCCTCGTTTCCCGATCTCCCCCGTATAGTTCCGAGGTGATATCCCTCGCCCAGGCCGAATTCTCCCTCAAGTTCGTGTCCAGCAGGTAGAGTCGGGTTCTCCCTACACTCACTTGCCAGCCCCGGATCTTCACCTCTTCGCCCTTCAGATCGACAGACACTTTGACAGGTTGACCATCATCATCCACGACCACTTTCATGGGCATGGTCGTAAATTGATTGATGGGATATCTCTCCATCTGCCATCCGTCCTGGAGCATGTACTGCCTGAAATAGCCCTTTTGATAGGCTAGTGAAATGCCGACAATAGGCAGACACAAATCGCTTGCCGATTTCAGGTGATCCCCCGAAAGAATGCCCAGCCCCCCGGAAAAGATGGGCAGACAGTCCGCCAGGCCGCATTCCGCCGTAAAATAGGCGACTTGAATAGATCCATTGACTTTTTCAACGCTCACCGATTGGAGGCTTTCAGACATATAGCGAACGAATTCTTGTCTGACCCTTTCCATATCGGCGAGAAATCCCTCGTTTTTTGACAGTTTTTCCAGATCCTGCTGGCTGAAGTGACAGAGCAGCTCGACAGGATTCCTCTGCGTCTCCTCCCACAAATCCAGACTCATCCGCCGGAACAGATCCTGGGCGTCATAGTTCCACACAAACCACAGGTTGTCTGCCAGGGCCTTTATGGGCTGCAGGGACTCGGGGATTTTCGGTTTTACGTCCAGCGTCTTGATAGGGGTGATCATTGGCTATATCCTTTTTGAACAGGCATTTGAGTAGAATGAAATGTTCCGGGAGGTAGGCTGGGAAGACCCAGGATATGGATTTCTATTCAGTGGCAGCCCCCTTTTTCCAGTAGGGGTTGACGAGGTCTTCGAAGATGGCGAGAGCCGCTTCGGAACCCTGACCGGCTGCCGTGACGATCTGTTTGTAGCCTCCTTCCACATCTCCGGCCGTGTAGATGCCGGGGATGTTTGTTCGATGACTTGAATCCCGTTTGATGAAGCCCTCTTCCGTCAAATCGATGCCCAGTTTCTTGGCCAAATCCACGGCCGGTTCGTAACCAACGGCGATGAACACGCCGTCAGCATCCATGGCAGTGGTTTCATCGGTCTGGTTATTGTATAGCAACACCTCCTCCACCTTTTCGTTTCCTCGAATCTCCTTTACTTCGGTGTTAAAAAGGACCGGAATGTTGTTGTCAAAAAGATTTTTAGCGAGGTGTTCCTGCGCCCTGAGTTTGTCTCTCCTGTGTACAAGGGTGACAGGCACGCCGATGTTGTGCATATGTAGCGCCTCGGTTACGGCGCTGTTGCCGCCACCGACCATCAAAACCCTTTTCCCCTTAAAGAGAGGGCCGTCGCAGGTGCTGCAATAACTGACGCCACGGCCCGAAAACCGGGATTCGCCCGGGATATCGAGATGGCGGTGGTTCGCTCCGGTTGCCAGTAAGACAACTTTGGTCCTAAAACGCCTTCTGGAGGTCGTGACTACGAGAGGATCTCCCGGTTGGATTTCCATGACCTCTTCACCGGGGAAGATCTTCACATATTCGAGGGCATGGTTCACCATGATATCCACAAGTGTCTTGCCGCCGACCTGGGTGAGGCCCGGGTAATTTTCCACAACCGGCGTGGTCGCCACCTGACCGCCGAGGGCCCCCTTTTCAACCACCACCGATTTGAGGCCGCTACGCGCAGCGTAGATGCCTGCCGTGAGACCCGCAGGCCCGCCGCCGATGATCACTAGATCCGTTTCCAATTCCTCTGCATCTTCGTCGGGGATGAAATAGGTCTGGGGTTCCATCTTTTGTAAGGACAGCATGAACAACTCTTCCGGCTGCGCACCCTGGGCGATCAGCGCCTCATTGACAAAGGCCTGGGGAACACTTTGGGCCGAGTACTGATCTGCAAGTTCGGGGTTTGCCTGGATATCAATGATTTCCAGAGAAATCAGTTCGGGCCTTTCAATGGCCGCCATCAAAGCAACTACGGCCTGTTGGGGACAATAGGGGCACGTCGGACTCACGAAAAGTTTGATGTGGCGTGGCGATTTGATCTGTTCAAGGACTTTTTGGGATTCTTCGCTGAGGTTGGTCTCGCGTCTGCCGAGCATGAGAAGGGCTTCCACAAAGGTTCGCCCCTCTTCACCGATGGGTGCGCCCAACCATCGAATATCATAACGCTCCGGGTCGAAGAGAAGGGTAGGGGATGCCGTTACATTGTGCTCTTCTGCCTTTTCGTGATTCAAATCGAATTCGAGCAGAGAAATCTTGGGCGCTACTTCACGAATGCCCCGAATGACCTGTCGAGTCGCCTGGCTGAAGAGGTCATTTTTTCCGGGACCGGTAAAAAGAATGAGGGGGATTTCGTGGGGTAGTTTTTGAAACAGGGCCCCCAACTGTGCCTGTGCCTGTTCCAACATCGCGCGTTCCATCTGCTCCCTGCCATCTATCGGGTTACCGTCCAAGGTAAAAATCCTCCATCGTTTCAAAAGGATTGTTCAAGAGGCTTTTATAGCCACCCGATGTAATTATAGGCACGAAGCATTATTCGGTCAACTTCGCTTCTTCACCCGCGTCTTCACCCGCTTCTCATGACAACCATAACATTTTCTAAAGGGACCGGTTTTCACCTCTTTTTTCTCCATCGCCTTATGGCAGCCCCTGCAGTTAAAGTGAAAAGCTTTGTGGAGGTTGGGGGGTTGTTTTACTGTCTTTTGAGGGGAATGGCACTCGGTGCATTTTGTCTCCCCTTCCCAGGGTTTCCACTTGTTCATTTTCTCCTTAAAGTTATGGTGGCAATCCCAACAGGAGACATTGTAGTCCCGGGCATGTTTAACATGGCTGAATTTTACAGGCCCTTTCCTATCTCTTTCATAAGTCTTGTTAGCTATAACAATATCGTCAAGATTTATGGAATCGATTGGGGCTGATTTAGGCGTGGCTAGTGATACCCCGAACCACGCAACAATTATCATTAGAATGAAAGCGGTTAAATTTAATAATGATTTTGTTTTCACGATGAGCCTCCTTCATATTTTAATGCGGGACTTTCAAAAGGTCCCGAGATTTTAACCAGAAGCTAGCGTTCAATCGCATTGGGCCAACAATTAGTGAATTTATGATTCAAGCGACCTATGCCCTGCCGTAAGTTTCCGTCATCTCTCGCAAACAGGCTGCCAGATCAGGCGTCAACTGCTCTGGTAGCAGGCGCCAGCGCCAATTGCCCTCTGTAGTGGCGGGGAGGTTCATGCGGGCCTCCTCGCCCAATCCGAGTATATCCTGCATCGGAATTATGGCTGTATTCGCCACGGACATCATGGCAAGGCGGATCAGTTCCCAGTGAATTTCTTCGGCGCCCGCTTCCTTTCCCAGATAGCGATAGAGCCGTTGCCTCGTGTCCGTTGAAATTTCATTATCAAACCAACCCCTCGTGGTATTGTTGTCGTGGGTGCCCGTGTAAACCACGCAGTTTCTAACATGGTTGTGGGGGGCGTAGGGATTTGCTGCAAGATCCTCTCCAAAGGCGAAGAGCAGGACTTTCATACCGGGGAACCCGAAGCGTTTCATGACATCTTTCACATCCGGCGTGATTACGCCGAGATCCTCGGCTATGATAGGCGCTTGCGGAATCTCCCTGAGTAGAACCTCGAAGAAATGGTCCGCAGGTCCCTGAGCCCATTTCCCATTGACGGCGTTTTTTTCATGTGCGGGTACTTCCCAGTAACCCACAAAGCCACGGAAATGATCAATTCTGATGAGATCGAACAATTTCAGGTTGTGGCTTATGCGGTTGAGCCACCAGTCGTACCCTCTATCCTTCAAGCGATTCCATTTGTAAACCGGATTGCCCCAGAGCTGGCCGGTTTCGCTGAAATAGTCGGGGGGTACGCCAGCTACGGCAAGTGGCCGTTTGTCGTTGCCCAATTCAACAATATCGGGATTTACCCAGATGTCCGCACTGTCAATTATTATGTATATCGGTATATCTCCAAAAAACTTTATGCCTTTTTCATTGCAGTAGTTTTTCAAAGCCATCCATTGTTTCCAGATAACAAACTGAAAGAACTTGCCTTTTTCAATCGTGCTCTTTAGTGCGGCACGGGCGGAATTCAGGATTTCAGGGGCCCTATCGGATTCCTTTTCAGGCCAATCAATCCAACTTTGCCCTTGATGTTTGGATTTCAGGGCAACAAACAAAGCAAAATCCTCAAGCCAATGGGCATTCTGCGAACAGAAATCATCGTAGTGTTGTGTCATTGAACCGTCTTTGAAACGATCATGGGCCAGGTCCAAAAGCCTTTGTTTGTAGGCTATAACCGATGGATAATTGACCTGATTAGCGGGGAATTCGGGAATTGGTTCGAGGTCTCTTTGATGAAGCAGCCCATCCTGAACGAGCAACTCGGGGCTTATGAACAGGGGATTTAGGGCAAAGGCCGAAGAGCTGTGATAGGGTGAATTTCCATGCTCCAGATCCGTCGGGTTTAAAGGGAGGATTTGCCAATAACGTTGCCTGGTTTCGGCCAAAAAATCCACAAATTGGTAGGCCCCAGGTCCCAGGTCACCGATACCTAAGGGGGAAGGCAAAGATGTCACATGGAGAAGAATCCCGCTTGCGCGCCTGTCCATTTTTTTCGGATATTGGTTCATGCAGTCTCGAAACGTTTTCCAATGGATGGTGTGATTTACCCTTAATCGGGAAGAAAGGCAACAGGTTTGGATTCTTCGAAATAGGCGATCGATATCTAAAATCCTCGGACGCATGGTCTTGTCAAATTCATGTGTGACACATATACTTTCTGTTGGGTTCAGGGTTCAGCGCCGCCTCTGGCCGCCTAAGCGGCCAGTTTGATCAAAAAACTGACTCCAGCGTTGCTTAGTCAGATACGAGGGTTCAGGGTTGAAAAGCGCTGAGCAGGTCACCACGAGGGGATTATCGATTAGTTAGACGTCAAGCCTCTTATACCCAATCCACTCTGTTATAGGAAACTCGGGATAGAATGGAGGCATATCGAACAGGACTATCATGGAAATATCCGCCACATATATCTGCCCGGTTCGGGGCTTGACTTCTTTTGAACCGCCGGAACCTGAACGACTAGGCCAAGCAGCCAAGGTTGCCAAGAGCCTTGGACTCAACCAATTGATGATCCCTGTTTTCGAGGCAGCGCTTGCAGGGCAGCCTAAGAGGAAAGTTCAGTATCTGGATGGCATTATCAGGGCGCTGGATCAAGTCGCTGATGCGGGCCTTGGTGCCTGGCTGATCGCACCGGCTCAAAAGATCCTGGGTCTGGACTGGGCGTGTCCTTCGGTAGTCAGTCCCGTCAGAGACCCTAATGCAACACCAGTTTACATCGACGGGCGAGTGAGACATGTACGTGCCTATAATTGGTGGCCAGATCCCTCTTTGATCCAGCATAGGATTGAGTTGTTCAGGGAAACTTTGACTGCGGTTCATGGACATCCGGCCATAAAAGGATGGGTGGCCCTGGATCGTGCGCTGGAATGGGCACGTCCGGATTCTGAGGTCGCGGAATTGGTCCTGAGATCCTATCTGGGAGAGATCCTAGAAAGGGAAGAAAAAGCCATCGTTTATCTGGGCATCGGATGGCAGGAATTAATTTATCCTGAAACAATGAAACTACTCGCACCACAAGTGGACGGACTTAGAATGGCCGGACTGGAAATCCAGTCACCAAACATTGAAAAACCCGAAGACCCGGCTGACGAAATACGGCTAGCCGCCTATTTAGGCGATCTGGCTCAATGGCTTTTTGAAAGGCCGACCACGGTGGAAACCGGATGGGGTCTAAGGGAAGACGCCGAAGAAGATCCAGAGGAAACTATTGAGGCCGGCAAGCGAATGGCCGAACAAGGTCTGGCTGGTATGAGTTGGGTAAGTCTGATTGATCCGGAACCTCACCTTAAGATCGAGCCGCCCTGGTCGCTGTGGTCAGGTTTGGAACGAGTTGGGCTTCTGGATTACAGTTGTGAACCCAAGGAATGGGTCGAGGCCTTCATTGAAGGCATCTCTTCCTCCGAACCCATTGAAAAAGCAGAGGATTTTATTGACATCGGCCGCGATGAGTACCTGGAGGAACCTCAAGTTCATTTATCGCGGCTTTGGGATCACTTTCGAGAATAGGGTCGGGAGTATTGCCGCCGGCACCCTTCGACTCGACCGAACTCGTCGCGGGCCGCGGGTCACGCCAGAAAAGCCTCAGCCGCCATAAGATGCTATCATAGAGCAAATCAGATGCTTAAAGAAACAAGTCATGCTCCACTACGGCTGATAATATAATCTAACGAGGCATTTTGGCCGCTAGCCCAATTCAACCAATCCGAATTGATAATCTCTCAGCTAATTTAACAAAATGATCGAGCCAGATCTTGGCTGGTTCATTCCCCTGATCGGCTTTTGATTTTTGATCAGGGTAGATGGCCTCAAGGACATCCCAGCAGATATTCTGAGTTCTCCAAAGGTTGGGTTCAAAGGGCAGTTTATCAACCAATTCCACGGCTGAAGACAAAGTCTCAAGGCGCCCGATTTCCACAGGGCTCGAATGGAACTGCTCAGCAATTCGTTCGAGGTTTCCCCTGTAGGCATATTCCAATGTATTTGCATCAAGGGTTATCCCCAACCTGTTGGCATTTTCAAGAAGTGCCTCGGCATTCTCTTTGTCGAAATCGCTTTCCTCAAATGCCTTTCTTAAATCCATATTTAAAACAAGTTCAGCCGCCGCATAAAGGGCTTTGGGCGTGGGACTGGCCGAGTCCTTTAAGAATTGCATGATGGGCGCATGATGCTCGTATAGTCTGCGGTAAACAGTTTCGGTTTCTTCCAGGGTCTGCTCGATGATGAGGGACAGGATCTTGCGCCTTTCATCGCGGAAAAGGGATTTGAGGGAAAAGTTGGAAGAACCGAAGTATTTGTCCAGCGTTCTCAGGGTTTCCGGAACATCCGCCTTTGAAAAGACGCCGGCGACCTCCTTTATCAGAGCTTGATAGGGCTCGTCTCCCGGATCATCCATGACACCGCAGTTTAGATTATGATCGCCCAGGTGGAGTACGCCGAAACACAAGGCGGCCGACTCTCGCGTGATCTCCGATGCCATGGTGGTTCTCCCTAGTACGAGTTTCGCGCTGCCGGCCTCGTCACTACGATAATTGTCCTGTTTGGATGTGTAACAACAGATGGGTGTTTCTTCCGGGTAATCTTCAAAGAGGGAGCTGATAGCGAAATGGGCACAGGCCTTTTTGAGATCCACCATGGCCCGTTCGGCATAATTCGCATATATCCGGCGTCCGTTTTCCTGGGCAGTGACATCGCTTTTGGCCTTCTCCAGGCATTGCAGGAATTCCGAAGATAGGTCTTTCCCGAACACCTCTTGGGCTAATTGAATGACGCGCCCCGCATACTGGAGATCCTGAATGGTTTCGATGCCAGAGGGATCGTCAAAGAACCATCCGCAACTGGTGAACATGAGCATGGCATGTCGCTGGAGTTCCATGAGCTTGAGCACGATAATCTTTTCTTCGCTGCTCAGCGGTTTTGTGGCATTTTGAGCAAAGAACTCTTCAACGTTCTTGTCGGTGCGATCAAGGATGACTTGAATATATGCGTTTCGCGCCCCCCATGGATCCTTTAGAAGTTTTCCGGCCTTGGAATCGTAGAGGGGTGTAATTTTGTCCCTAAGCCGGTCCAGCGCTTCGCGTAGCGGTTTGCGCCACCCCTGGTTCCACCCCGGATGCCCGCCCGTGCTGCAGCCACAGTCCGACCGCCATCTTTCCACCCCGTGGGCGCAACTCCAGGAGGTATTTTCAATGATTTCGACTTCTTGGGTAGGGGGGTGTTTTTCTAGAAATTCCCCATAGTTTGTGAGCCCGGCGAGGTTGTTGCGTTCAATATAGTTGAGGGCATAGGCGAGGGCCATGTCTCCGAACCGGTGATGGTGCCCATAGCTTTCCCCGTCCGTGGCAATATGAACGAGCTGGGGGTGACCGGCATCGTCAGAAAAACCGGTCATAAGCCTTTGTGCAAAGGTTTCACCGCTTGCAAGCAGTTTTTCAAATGCGACCGCTCTGGAGATTGGGCCATTATAGAAAAAAACAACGATGTCTTTTCCGGAAGGCAGGTGCGTGACATGGGCCATGGTGGGGTCCAGGATTCCATCGCCCAGGTCTTGCCAGTTTTTTTCTCCCAGGGGGCGGATTCGGCGGGCCTGATGCGGGGCAAGGATCGTGAATCGGATGCCCTGTTCGGCCATGATATCGAGGCACTCGATATCCACAGCCGTCTCGGGCAGCCACATCCCTTCGGGTCTGCGGCCGAAGCGATGTTCGAAATCCTGGATTCCCCATTGGACCTGAGTCAGTTTGTCCCGACGGTTCGCCAAGGGAAGAATCATGTGGTTGTAGGCCTGAGCAAGGGCAGAGCCGTGATCCGAAAAGCGCTTCTGGCTTTCTTTGTCCGCCTCTAAAATGGCTTCATAGACATCCGGTGCTGACTGCTCCATCCAGGCAAGAAGCGTTGGGCCGAAGTTGAAACTCATATTGGCGTAATTGTTCACGATTTGAATGATTCGGCCTTGATCGTCCAAAATTCTGGATTTGGCGTTTGTGGTGTAACATTCCTCGGTGATTCTCTCGTTCCAGTCATGGTGAGGATAGGCGGAATCCTGAAGCTCAATGGCTTCAAGCCATGGGTTTTCCCTGGGTGGTTGGTAGAAATGGCCGTGTATGCAGATATAACGTTCCATGTTTTTTTTGCCTAATGTACGTTAGCTCCTTACGTCCCGATTGTTTGACTAAATGGGTCAAACAATTTCGATTGG
>CAYWMP010000076.1:16056-25985 GCA_964459445.1 uncultured Desulfobacteraceae bacterium | reverse complement strand
CTGAAAACTCATGTGCCTGTGTCTAACTCGATTAGAACAAATTTACCGTGGGTCAAGACAGGTCTTCCCAGGCCATCCCTTCGAGCCCTTTTGAAATTCGAAAACTTCCCTTCAATTCTCTCTCTCCTCTGGCGGCTCCCCAGTGCTGGGCTTGCATCGCCTTCGGGATTTTCTTAAATATTATCACATATTAATAGGTTTTTCTAATTACTTTTTGGCTTTTTTCAGATGCATCCAATAACCCGAATTCACTTTGAGGTTGCGGTGCGTCCCATCACCGATTAAACTCTTCATACTTCATCCGACAGGGATTTCAATGGGTACCGTAAATCCTATTCCGATGGCTTTTAATGACTTGTGAGGCTATTTCAAAATGCCCGATTGAGGCCAATCCCGAACCTTTTGAAAATACCCGCTTTTAGATCTGTTTTTTTTAATGACCAAAAGAATAAATAAGAGATCCGGCAATGAGGGGCTGATTCAGCCGCGAAAAGGGAAATCCGAACCCGGCATAGGCCCCGATGCCCTGCTTATCCTGATCCCTGATGACCTTAGATACCTTGCTAAATACTGTAGGGCAGAAAAAATCGCACGGATTAAGGCCCATTTCTTTGAGGTCTATCAAGCCGCCGAGGAAAGAGGCGTTCCTTTTACCCTTTCCGGACCATTCCTCGGGGCACCGCAGGCGGTCATGGGTATGGAGAAACTGATTGCCCTGGGCGCTGAACGGATTTGGGCCTTGGGGTATTGCGGATCCCTTCATCCGGATCTAAGGATTGGAGATTTTCTGATCCCCCTTAGGGCCGCGTCAGAAGAAGGCACTTCCCAGCATTATCCCATCGGCGATCGGGCGCCTGCCTCAAATAGTGAACTCAATCAAAGGCTTGCCGCCGCTCTTAAGGGCATTCCAAAGCCCTTAAGGCAAGGGGCTGTTTGGACGACGGATGCCCCCTATCGGGAAACGCCCGAAAAGATTAAGGGTTATAGGGCAGAGGGGCTCCTGGCGGTTGAAATGGAGATGTCAGCGCTCATGACGGTTGCCATCTTTCGACAAATAAAATTTTCGGGGCTTCTTGTGGTTTCAGATGAGCTGTTTGACATGAAATGGCATTCCGGATTTTCAAATCCTGAATTAAAAAAGGCCTCTCGGCTCGCCGGCGAGCTTCTTGTTGATGTGGTTCGATCGTGAGCGGGATTTATTCACGTTATGTGAGGAAACCAGACAATGAAAAACAAGCCAAAAGCAGAGACCGGGTCAAATAGGGTTATTGAATTTCCTCAAGTCACCCATCGAAGACCCATGTGGCGTTTCGAGAGGGCGAGTAACGAAATGCAGGTAAGGGATTTCGATACCGACATCAAGGGCCTTTTGAAGCAGGATGAATCCTTGGATTACGCTGTTGAACCAATAATAGACGGGGTGTCTGTTGAATTGGTTTATGAGAACGGCGATCTCATTCTGGCTTCCACCAGGGGGGATGGGCAATCAGGTGAAGACATCACGGCCAACATTAAGACCATCCTGACGGTCCCCCTTACGCTTATGCAATTCCCGGGCGGAAAACCCTTCCCCGAATTCCTCGTTGTGTGGGGCGTGGTTTACTTCGAAATCCAAGCCCTTGATGAATTGAACCGAGAAATGAAAAATCGGGGCTCAACCGAATACGCCGATCCTGAAGCAGCTGCCGCCGAGTCCCTGCGGCAACAGGATCATAGGATAACAGCCAGGAGACCCCTGAGCATTTTCTGCTATGGCGTGGGCGGCTTAAAGGGTCATTCATTCGAAACCCATAATACCTTGATGACCGCCCTTCAAGAATGGGGATTTAGGGTTAACAGGCCCCACCTCAAGATATTTCATGATCTTTCAAAAGCCATTGATTATTGCTATGATCTGAAGGCAAAGCGGTCTCAATTCCCCTATTCTATAGGCGGCGCCCTCATAAGGGTAAATGATCTTGCTCTTCAGAAAACGCTGGGCCACCATGGCGATTGCCTGCGCTGGGCCATTGTTTACCGAATTTGAGCGTCACGGGAAGGCGAAAAAACGACCAAGAAACTGACAATTCAATAGAAAAAAAACCAGGTATTGCCTACGCAGTGTTGAAATTATTTCTGTGGCGTATATGATGGGGGCGTCATTATCTCCGGGTCCCGTGTATGCAATGATTGTCCGAACCTATTGACCTGTCAGCGGACAACCTCCTGGGAGTGACATCATGGAAAACGTCAGAGCAAGGCTCATTGTCAAAGGCCGTGTCCAAGGTGTGTGGTTTAGGGATTCTACCCGTAGACAGGCCCAGGATCTGGGTGTTACGGGCTGGGTGCGTAATGTGCCCGACGGGACGGTTGAGGTTCTTGCTGAGGGGCCTGAAAACAAGGTGAGGGAGCTGGTGGGCTGGTGTCATCACGGCCCTTCCTATGCCAATGTAACCCAAGTCCTTGAAACGGCCGAGACTTGGATGGGGGAGTTTAGCTCCTTTGACATTGCCTTCTAAAACCAACACAGCGGCTGTCCGACAACCTTATTTCTAGGGGCTGACTGAAAAGGCTCAAATGCAAGGCTTCCGAAATCCCGAGGAATGAGACGTACATAGAAGTACGTCGCAGTGACGAGGGATGAGGGTAACGCAGCAGATGGGCGTTTCCAGACAGCCTCACATAACAAGAAAAGGAGTTATGGCTATATGCATAGAAGTGCCTTCTCAAAAATCTTTCTAATTTTTACCCTCACTTTGCTTATTCCCTTTGCCGGTTGCAGCACCACCAAATCAATGTATCAATCCGCCAAGGAAAAAGTCCTCCCCCGTAAGGCAAAACTCAAAAAGAAGGTGTTGGTGATGCCTTTCTTGGATCAGGCCGGCATGGGGGAAAAAAGGGTCAAGGACATGACCGAAATGCTCCTTGGCCTGCTCGAGAAAGATGAACACCTCCTCATCAACAGATCAAATGAACCTGTCCCCTCATCCCTTAGAATAAGGTCGCCCAGATTCGGCATTGTTATCGATCAGGATCTCGCCAAAAGGGCTGAAGAATTGGGTATGAACGTGGTCATGACGGTCGTTCTGCCTCCCTTTGAGGTTCACTCAAAGGTATGGGGCATCTGGCCCTTCCGCAAGGTCAAACGAGATCTTGAGATATCCGTGGTCGTCAATGCACTTGATATCGTCAACGGCACCCTTTTCTTGACCCACCTGGAAAGTAAAAAGGTAAGAATGCAGGATCCCCTCTGGGAGGACGAAGATGAGAAATTGGAGCTCAAGGAAGAGGAGCTGTTTGAGGAAGTTGACCGCAAGAAATTTGAAAAGGCGATTTCGAAAATCCTAAAAGATCAAGCCAAGGCTATTAGAAAGGGACTGGCATTGCAGCCATGGTCCGGCAGAGTCCTTTCCACCGATGGAAAAACCCTCATCATCAGTGCCGGAAAAGATATTGGTATCCAACAGGGAAGTGTCTTTGAGGTTTTTGGGAGAGGAGAATCCATTCGTTCTTCAAGTGGACGTCCTTTTTATCTCATGGGAGAAAAAGTCGGCGAGATCGAAACCGCAAGCGTCAAAGATAAATACTCTTCGGCAATCCCTCTGAACGGAGAACAGTTCAAGGCCGGGCAGATTGTCAAACTCCGGCATTAAAGGCTAATTCAACATTTCCCGGGCATGGGCAATGGCCTGTTCGGTGATGACCTTCCCGCCCAAAAGACGAGCCACCTCTTTGATTCTCTCATCCTCTCCTAGCTCCGATATTGCAGCCTGAGTGCGACCCTCAACAACCTCTTTCTTTACCAGGAAATGGCTCAAACCTTTGCTGGCTATCTGGGGGAGATGGGTTATACATAGGATCTGATGAAACTGAGCCAGGGCCTGGAGCTTGTCACCGACAACCTCCGCGGTGGCTCCCCCTATACCGGCATCCACTTCATCGAAAACAACCGTTTCGATTGATGCGGTTTTTGCAAGGAGGGTCTTCAGGGCCAACATGATCCTTGAGAGCTCTCCCCCGGAGGCTATCTTGGAAAGGGGTCTAAGATCCTCGCCGATATTTGGGGATAGCATAAACTCCACCCTGTCCAATCCATCCGCATTCAGGTTCTTCATCGCCTTCTCGGGTTGGTCCCCCTTTTCTGAAGCGTCCTCATAAAATTGAACCTCGAATCGGGTTCCAACCATGTCAAGAAAACCGAGCTCACCCCTCAGGTTTTCCTCCAATCTCTTAGCCACCGCTTTTCTCTTGGTGCTCAATTTCAAGGCCTGAGAGATCGTTTCTTTTTCCAGCTTTTCTGTGGTCGCATTCGTTCTCTCGAGTTCTCTTTTCTTTTCATCTATATCGTGACTTTCTTTCGAAAGGTCCTCCTTGAACCCCAGGACAGCTTTCAGGGTCGTCCCATATTTCTTTTTGAGCCGATTAAGAAGGTGGCGTCTTTCCTCTACGGCCTCCAATCGTTGGGGATCGATAACAATATTCTTCTGATAATCTCTGAGTGCAAAGGCTGCTTCTTCGAGTTCTATTTTGACGGAGGCAAGCGCATCCCTGACACCAGAGAGTCGCCTATCCATCTCAGCCCCTTCATCCAGGAGTTTCAGACAATTGGACAAATTTGCCAACATGGCCCCTTCTCTCTCATAAATGCTTTGATAGGACTCGCCGACGATCTGCATGAGTTTTTCAGCATGCTGAAGTCGCATCCTTTCTTCTTCCAGGAGATCGTCCTCTTTGTCTTTGATCTGCGCTTGTTCGATCTCCCTGATTTGAAAGTTCACCAACTCCTGTTTGCTCTCACTCTCTTTGATCTCTTTCTCGCGGCGTCGGCGTTGCTCCTTGAGGGATGAAAGTGTGTTGAATGAGTTATTCAGTTTCAATCGTTCATCCGTTAATCCCCCGAAGTCGTCTAGGAGATAAAGATGGTTTTCTTGCCTTAAAAGCAATTGATGTTCGTGCTGTCCGGATATACTCATCAATGTTAGCCCGATCCTTGCCAACATCTGTAAGGTGGCCATGGATCCGTTGATCGTGATCTTGTTTCGACCAGGCCTTGAAATGGTTCTCTTGATCAGGAGCTCGCCGTTATAGGGGATTCCCAGATCCCCCAGCAATGCCTCCAGGTCGGGATTATCGGGCACGTCGAAATTGGCTTCCACTCTGGCTTCCTTGGCCCCTGTCCGGATCAGATCCGCGGATGCACGTCCTCCCAGAATGAGGTTTACGGCGTTTATGATGATGGATTTACCTGCACCGGTCTCACCGGAGATGACATTGAGCCCCGGCTTGAAGTTGGTCTCTAGGTGGTTGATGATGGCAAAATTGGAAATGATAAGCTGGGCAAGCATGAAAACCTAGTCATTTGACATTTGTCATTCGTCATTTGAAATTAATGCTAAGCGATGTTGTTTATTAAATACAAGATGAATCGTTTCGTCTTGGAGCCCCTCAAGGTCCCGCCATAAGCACCTGATAAAGCCTCCTGTCATCAAATGACAAATGACCTGTGACCCATGACCAACTACATCTGTTCCCAGGTCACTCTCAGGACCTCCTGGTAGGTCGTTGTTCCTTCGGCGAGTTTCTTCATCGCATTTTCCCGGAGGGTGATCATGCCTTCCTTCTTGCCCGAGTCGCTGATGGCCTCCACGTCTGCCTCCGAAACGATGCTTTTTTTGATGGTCTCCGTGATGGGAAGTACCTCATAGATGCCGGTCCTGCCTAAATAACCCGTTCCCCTGCATTTGATGCATCCCTTTCCCCGATGGAGCTCAACCATCCCATCTTTTCCCATGTCCAGCCCAAGAGACATCAATTCTGTTGTTTCCATCTCAAAGGCTTCCTTGCAGTGGGGACAAATCTTTCTGACCAAACGCTGCGCCAGGACACCCACGAGGGTGGCCTGGATAAGGAAAGACGGGACTCCTAAGTCGAGCAGTCTTGTGATGGCCGATGGGGCATCGTTGGTATGTAGCGTGGAAAGGACCAGGTGACCGGTCAGAGCGGCCTGTACGGCATTTTCAGCGGTTTCGATATCCCGCATTTCGCCTAACATAATGATATCCGGGTCCTGCCTCAGGACATTGCGCAATATTGATGCAAACGTGACATCAATGGCGGTTTGGACGGCTATCTGGTTGAAGTCCTCATCAACCATTTCAATGGGGTCCTCAATGGTGACAATATTTATTTCCGGAGAAGAAAGGTATCGGAGAGTTGAGTAAAGGGTGGTCGATTTCCCGCTTCCCGTCGGTCCGCAGACCAGGACAATGCCGTGGGGCATCTCTATAAAGTGTTGGAACCTCAAAAGATCCATGGAGGTAAATCCGAGGCCTTCTAAGTCCTGGAAGAGGATATCCGGGTCAAGGACCCTCATGACCATCTTCTCTCCGAAGGCCACGGGAACCGTTGAGGCCCGAATTTCGGATTCGACCCCCTCTCGATCCATCTTGATACGGCCATCCTGGGGTCGTCTCTTTTCTGCCATATCCAGTCGGGCCAGGTTTTTTATTCGGCTCACGATAGCGGAATGGACGTTTTTGGGCAATTCGTAGACCTTATGCAGCACCCCGTCTATTCTAAGTCTTACAACGCTTTTTTCCCTTTTGGGTTCAATATGGATATCACTGGCCCTCTGATCCAAGGCATAGCTGAAAAGGTGATCAACGGCATTTACGATATGCTGATCATTAGAGGGGAGTTCATCGGAGGACCTTAGTTTAACGAATTGCTCCAGATTGCCCAGATCCACAATCGGCATGGAAAACTGGTTTTCCGCGGCAGCGATGGAACGCTTAAAGCCAAAAAACTCGTTGATCAGTTTGAGAATGTCTGATTTCGAGCTGACAACGGGTCTTACCTTCATTTGGCTGACCCTCGCGATGTCTTCCATCACCTGCATATTAAAGGGATTGGGTGTGGCCACGGACAGGAATCCGTCCGTGATGGCGATGGGCAGGACCAGATGCTTCCTGGCAAAGGTATGGGGGATGGTGGTGGTCACCAGGTTGAGATCCAACTTCAAGGGATCGATCTTTTTGTAGGGTATTTTCCAGGCCTTTGCGAGGGTCTGAAAGACAGTCTCTTCATCGAGCTGTTTTGAGGGATCATCGGCCCTTTCAATTTTGAGGGAATTGAGAATGTCAATGATCGTAATGGGCGTCAGCTTTCTGCCCTTAGCGGTACCGGAGGCCTGGCGCATGGCTCGGGCCCGTTCAAGCTTCCTCGAGAGCACGCCCTTCTTCTTTATGATGTCCTCTTTTTGGGCTGCCGTTATGATTCCCTGATCCAGGAGAATCATAAGTACATTCTCAGCAGCAAAGGGTTTTTCAGGGGATTTCTTCATTTTTTTTACCTAATCCGGTACTTGAAATAGGTTTATCACGATTCAAAAGACCATTGAAAAACAACCGCTCATGACTCTCTATCGTCTCAACGCATAATCGATATTAGCACTTTGGCCACAACACCAAAAGCCCTTTCTATTTTTGCTCGCCCCTATTCTATCTCTTTACAAACCGCCTTTTTCTGTATCCACTCCGCCCCTCGCCTTCCGATCCGCAATATGTCAATAGGAGGTCCCACCACCTCAGGCGCCTCCTTAATCTCCAGATCTATGAGTAATCTGATCCCTTCTGCGTAGCCCTTTTGCCAAAAACTGGGCACCTTGGAAATGTAGCGCTTGATGGCGGCGTTGTGCCCCAAAAAGGTTATGAACTCCCCCCTTGGACAATCGCTTCCGGGGCAGCGTACTTTATTGACTGTGACAGAGGGCTTTCGCCCTCCGTGGTCCGTCACGGTAATGTATCTGAGTTGAAGGAGCGGTCTTCCCTTCTCAATCCCCGCAAAAACGATTTGAACCGCATTCTTACCCGCTATTTCCTGTTTATAATAATCCGGTTGATGACTCTTGATCCAACTCAGGGACCTTTCCAGTGGTTTCACCACCAGGTCGTCAAAAGCCCTTACCTTGTCCGACAGGGATCTGCCGCTTTTCACGGCTTTCTTTACGATAGCAACTAAATCATACCCGCCTCTATTGTATTTCGGCAGTCCGGCAAAAGCAAAAAAGAGATCGTCCACTTGCATGATTTTGCAGACAGATTGTGCAAGGGACTTGTCATTAATGGAGGCGACCTTGCTGTCCGCTGCGATCCAGACCTCGTCGGTTGTCATGATGGCCGCGATTGTCGTTTGGGAAAATGCGCTGCCGGCGCCGCCTATCAGAACACATGTAAAAAAAATTGAAATGAGTGACGCCTGCCGCTTAAAAATCCGCGTGCGACCTATCCCATTGCCTTTGGGAGCAAAAAACCGGTGGATTATATTAATCGTTTTTTTCCCCTAGGAATTTGCCGTTTTTAAACAACCCTACAAAAGTCCTGCCATCAGCGAGGGTCCAGGTGCCGTATCCGTTCGGGGCGCCATCCTGCCATTCGCCCTCATGCCTTTCTCCATTGGGATAGTGCATGGTACCATAACCGCCAAACTTGCCTTTCCTGAATTCCCCCTCATATCTCCTGCCGTCTGGAAAGCTCATGGTACCATAACCTTCCGGAACCCCTTCTCGCCAATCGCCAACATATTTGTCGCCCTCCGGATAGGTGATGGTTCCCCTTCCATGGCGTTTGTCGTTTTTCCACTCGCCATTGTATTTAATACCGTTGGGAAAACTGAGAGTTCCCTTCCCATGTCGTTTTCCTTCCTTCCATTGCCCCACATAATTTTTTCCGCCTGCGAGTGACAATGTGCCCTCTCCATGGTACCTATCGTTTCCCCAATCACCCTGATAGGTTCCACCGTCGGGATAGAACTCGTTGCCTTGCCCGTGTTTTTTGCCATTCTTCCATTTGCCTTCGTATTTTCTGCCGTCTGGGAGCATAAGCGTGCCTCGACCGTGGAACGCACCCTCTTTCCATTCACCCTCATATTTGCCCCCGTCTGCGTAGGACATGGTCCCAAATCCATCCTGACAGTCCCCTTTTATGCATTGGGCGAAGGCCCCAAGGGGAAAGGAGATCCCTAAAATCAATAGGAGGCCGATAATAATGCGTTTCATCGTCCTGATTTCCTTTTCATTAATTTAATTTCCAATCCCGAACATGATACTCCGGGATGAAGTGTCTACAATAAGATAAAGACGTTTTCATTTATCATACATTCTAAACCAGCGTATTCCCGCACAAATTTTGAGAAAGATCAAGGCATATATGTTGAGGTTGGAAACCTTTGCCCCCAACGGTTTCTATAACGAACCGTTCCGACTATGATCAGTTTCAGTTGCAGGAAAGATACGGGAATGTTTGGCGTGAATGGGCGTATGAAAGGGGAATTGTTCGTGGGTTTATTGAAAACCCACGAACAATTCCCCTTCAACCTCGTCGTTGAGAATCTCAGTACAGCTGCTAAAAAATCTGTCTCCAGACCCTTGTAGCGGTTGATGCTGTGCCTCCGTAAGAGGTCTCGTTGTTATACTGACCGCCACCCAGGGACGTTAATCCATCGGACGTCTTGTAATACAGGTGTTGATCTTCCACCAGTGGCGTTACAGTGACATTGCCTACCTGGGCTGAATAGAGCGGGTTGCCGCCCCCGATGCTGAATGCGAATAGTTTGCCCTGGTTGGCCCCTGTTTCTGTGGCTTTGCAGGGATCTTCGGTCTCTGCCGTGGCGGTGCCGAAGTAGACATTTCCGGCAGCGGCAAAGGCTGAGGCCCAAATGCGGTGTCCCGCGGGGAGCTCATAGAACCAGTCCAGATACTCTTCCCCGCATTCGCCCTTCTTGTCCTCGTCCCTGTAGGCAAAGAAGTGATATGTCGTACTTGCCGTATTGATGTCTTCATCATAATAGGGATTGTCGCCGGTTCCGAAGAATATCCGGACGTCATAATTGACCTTTCCGGTTTGGGTGTAAGTGTTTAGTACCACCACGGAAGGTGTTGCGTATATAGGGTG
>CAYWMP010000076.1:0-15956 GCA_964459445.1 uncultured Desulfobacteraceae bacterium | reverse complement strand
CGGTTTGGGTGTAAGTGTTTAGTACCACCACGGAAGGTGTTGCGTATATAGGGTGGTATCTTTGCGTGGTAGGCACAGAATTGCCGTCATCGTCTTCAAAATCATCATTGATGACACAGTGGCTGAGACTAAACCGCAAGACATCCGGATCATCAGGCATATTAACCTTGTAGAGGTATCCCTTGTCCGTTCCGATGTACATACGATCAATATATCCGTTCCCGTCAGAATCAATGATGGCCGGCTGCCCGCTTGGGGTTCCGCCAACGCCACTGACCTCCGCATCCAGAAAGTATCTCTGGATCACGCTTCCATTGGCAATGTCGATCATATAGATGGATGGATATAGCGTGATATCATCGTTCTTCCCGGAAACAAAGAAGGCGGTCCATTTGGTCTGCCCACCCACCAGAATGCGGCCGATCTGGGCAATGGCCGGGGATGAGCGGCTTCTGAAAAGGTCCGGATCGGCAAACTCCCACAAAAAGGTGGGGTTGTTCGGATCGGTTACGTCCAGGGCAAAGACGCTGTCACCGCCATTACCCTGCGCGCAGAGCAGCACCGTCCGCCAGGCGCCGTTGATAAACACATCTGCCAGTGCGGGCGATGCATCCACATAGGCCTGATCATCGCCCTGAAGGGCGTTGTTCTTGAGCCTGGAGATGAGGTTGGCCGGGATAAAGGCCCAGAGCTCACTCCCGTCTCCATAGTCCGCGGTACTTTGATCGCTGGAGTTGGTCCACTGGTAATACCCTCTATTTTCTTCTGTGGTCGTGTTCGGGTTGTCGCCCCAGCGGAACTCACCCCCTTCAAAGGCGTGGAGCATGCCGTCTCGGGCCCCGACAAAGACCACAGTCTGCCGATCGGTAACCCCTGAGATGAAGGTGTCGTAGCTGGTTCGTTCGGAATCGGTAATCGCTGTTCCAAAATACCAGGCCGGTGTCGGGGGCGCTGGCGTCATCACCGCAGGTACCGAATGATCCACGGCCCCGAGGAGCCATTCTTTGGCCGTGCTTGAGCCATCGCTGTATCCCTTGACCCAGTTAACCAACCAGTCACCGTCTGCCTCGTCATAATCGCCGTCATTGTCAAAGTCATAGGTGTAGCCGTCAGGTAGGATATAGGTGTTATCGAGACCCAGCATGCTGTTCGTGACGTTGGTTGGCGTGAATGCCAAAGGCGTGCTGGATGTAGTGTAATAGTAGTAGTTGGCCTTGATGGGAACGCCGTTTCCGGGCGCCGTATCAAAGGTGAAGTCGTATTCTCCGGTGAACCGGTTGATCGTTCCTGTCCCGCCAAAATTCCCTTCCAACTTATCGGTGTGTTTATCGACAAAGGTTTCCACTGTATCGGTTATCGACAGGGTCGTTGCGCCAACGGGGAAGTGTACGAGTAATCCTGAGAAGTTTTTAGTGCTGCCGTCGCCTGTGGCCAAGACCTCATCCGATACACCGGATATGGTAATATCAGGGATATAGATGGTTCTTCCACCGGGACCCTGGCTGTTGAGCGCCGCACCGGCATCCCAAATCTCTTGGCTGTTGGTGTGCTCGGTATCTTCGGGGAGATAAAGTCTCGTAGCCCTCAAATGACCCCTGAGTGTCTTTTCATTCCAGGTTGCAGCCGGTGTCTCGTAGCTTCCCGAATAAATGACATTGGCCTGCACAACGGGGGAGGCCCGTGAAAAACTGCCGTGGGTGGCCACGCTGCCCTCAAGAGTCACGTCTACGATCTCAGGAATGCAAGTCTCACTCTCACTGAACATATCCGCCTTCCAGATCAGTTCATTGCCGGAGATGCCCCTGGCCGCAAAATCGATCCTCACGGTCCTGTAGGTCAGGGCCGGGCTGCCGGGCGTCCAATCGGTCACCGCGGCACCAATGACCTTTTCCGTTCCACTGTAGCTGAAGCTTTTAACCACGTCCCAGTTGGTAATCTCCACCCAGGTCGTTCCGTTATCAATGGAGAGGTGATAGGTGATCCTGGTGTCGCCGCTGCAGGGCATATTGTCGTATACCTCAAGCGTGACCGCTGTGTAGTAGGCATCGCTGTTGGTCGGGCTGAGCGCCTGGGATGATTTCAATTCCGCCACACCACCGGTCTGTCTCTCGATTCGGAACACCATGTCGTTGTGGTCCGCATCCCCGCCGCCCATGAGGTCCTCCCATCCCAGGATCCATTGATCCGGATCATCAGGTGGGGCGCCCACGATGACATGGTCATATTGCTGTCCTACAGTAATAGGCAAGGTGTAGCTCCCGGAGAGGGTGACGCCGAAATAGGTGCTCATCCTGGATATGGCCGGTGACGCCAGCCATCCGCCGGAGGTCTGACATCCGCCCTCTGAGACTGCGTCGCCGAGATTATATAGTTTGTTGAAAGTGCCGGACCCGCAAGCGCTATAGGTGTCGGGATTCATATCTTTTTTTGTAAAAAATACGCCGTTCGTATCCGTGGTGTCCCAGTCCTTGTCCGCAGTCAAGAAAAATATGAGTTCGGTGCCGGCCGCAAAGGTCCCCAGGATCTTTTTCATATCCTTGGGCGTCACCGATCCATCGCCGTCTACCGTAAAATTCAAACCGGTGCCGTCGTTATAGGTGGCAAGGGCCGTCTCGTCGGTTGTCGGAAAACTCCCGTTTCCGTAAGTCGTGTCAAAAACACCGTCGCCACCGCTACAGCACCCGCCGGTCTCAATGTCATCATAGATATTGTGGAATATGGGATGTCTCTTGCTGGTCGCGATATTGTTCCAGGTCTTGTATTGGTCCGTGGTCCCCGAGACAAGGGCGTCTTCCTTGACCACATAGCCAAAGTCGGATACATAACCGGCACCCTCATAGAGGAAGGTGACGGAGACCTCCTGTTGAAAGGGGATGACAATGCTGTCCGGATTAACGGCATCATTACCGGTCTGAAGAACGATCTTGCTGTTCTCTACCGTGGTTCCGGACATATCGAAGTAGGAGGGATCAAATCCGGAGGAGTAGTTGGCCGAGGTACTCGTATCGCATCCGGGAATCTCTTCGGTGCTTTGAGTCCCTTCTGTGGTAAATGTCACACTAATGGTATGGTCTGCTTGGACATTCGTGAACGTATATTGATTGTTCTCATCGAGTGCCGTGCTGCCGCCGTCAACAGTAACGGTATCCACCACATACCCACCACTGGGTGAGATGGTGAAGATTTGGCTTGATCCCTGATTCACGGTAACCGTTCCCGATGGGCTGATACTGCCATTGGCCCCGGCGCTGGACGTGATTTCCAGGACAATGGGCGTGAAGGTCACGTAGATGGTATGGGCGGCGGTGACATTGGAAAAGGTGTATCCATTGCCGGTAAGCGTTGCCGCATTGCCGTCAACAAGTACCGAATCCACCTCATAACCCGAATCGGGAGTGACGGTAAATGTTTGATTGTCTCCATAATACACCGTTGTGCCGCCCAACGGATTGATACTGCCGTTGGTGCCCGCTGTGGACATGATCTGGTTTGAGGTTTGTGTAAAGGTCGCACTAAAGGTGTTGTCCATGGTGACGCCGGAGAAGGTATGCTGGCTTCCTACCAGTGTTGTCACCCCGGAATTCACCATTACCTGATTGACTTCATACCCTGTATCAGGAATGACCGTCAGCGTCTCATCCGCGCCCTCGGCCACGCTCACACCGCTTGTCGTATTCACGACGGTCACACCGCTTGAAAAAACAACACTGCCGTTGGCTCCGCCGGTCGCCGTGACGGTATAGACGTTCCCACCTCCAGGGATTTTGTCGGAAGGGATGTCAAAGGATTGAAACATCGCGGTACAGATTTGACTCCCGTGGCGGGCAGTCACGAATAAACCCACATCCATGGCAGCATTTGATTCGCTCTGGGTCTGACTCGCCAATTGCGTCCAATCGATCCCATTGGTCGAATAATAACCTGTAAATAC
Source organism: uncultured Desulfobacteraceae bacterium (assembly GCA_964459445.1). Taxonomy (GTDB): domain Bacteria; phylum Desulfobacterota; class DSM-4660; order Desulfatiglandales; family HGW-15; genus CAYWMP01. The sequence continues at coordinate 12,025 of CAYWMP010000076.1, read as the reverse complement.
ATTGCCAACTCTCTTTACCTTAAGGTAACCATTTGGAAAAGGCACGTCGGGACTGCGCCCGGTATTGGCGTAGCCGTTCGTATATCCTTCGCCATTATTGTTAGTATCCCATTGAGATAGATATCCGTTATTGCCGGGAGTCGTGGCCATGATGAATTGAGCCCGGTCATTAACGCCATTTGCCTTCTGCGTTATATCATTCCTCACCATGATGCCTGCTTTTGCCCAACTATTTGTATTCTCATGGCTAATTATCCTGACCGATATCTCGAAATCACCATTGACATCATCCAGATAGCGGGCTGCGAATTCATCATCGCTTGACCAGACATTGTCGCCGCTGGCATTTATCGTCAATTGGTTGCTTGTCGCCGTGAAGGTCGTGCCGCTTACGCCGTCATGATCTATCCAATTCCAGTTGGCATTATCAAAGGCTAAGGTCGCCGCATTTACGTTGATTGAACCGAATAATAGGACTGACAGGATGCCTATGCAGACGATGAAGAGCTTTGTGCCCAAAGGGTTTTTATCCCTGCCTATCGTTTTCATGTTTCGGTATGAATTCTTTGTTGTGATTGACATGCTCGGATACCCCTCTCTTTTCAGAGTCCAAAGGTTTTGTGATCACTCAAATTACAGCAAAACCCATGCCATGAGATCGCATTTCGAGGCACCAGGAACGAGCTTTTTAAGGTGTGTTGGGCTAAAAATATAACGTATTGAAAATACTGCTCATTTATAATTATCCTGTCTCGCTTTACAAACTCCATTCTTGTGGAAGTTGTCTCCGATGAGCCCTTTGTACAATTAAGGACAGTATATGTGCACTAAAGGATAATTCAGACGAATTGAAAACGCGTTTGCTGAATTTGGGTAGGAAAAAATTGCTTCAGAGGGGGAGGTTGATCATCATGATTATTTCAAAAATTTTATTTTGAAATGGCATTAAATGGATCTAATAGAAGAATATTTATGAAATATGAGTTGAAGTGAGATTCAAATAGTCCAAAATGAAAAGGCGGTATGAACCGCCTTTTCAATCATTATTGTTTTGGAATTGACGTTAGAAGACCAGCCTCCAAGTTCTGATGTTGGCTGACGCTGTGCCACCGTATGACGTTTCGTTGTTGTATTGCCCGCTTCCGAGAGAAGTGAGTCCAGCCGATGTCTTGTAGTAAAGATGCTGATCGTCCACCACCGGAGAGACAGTAACGTTTCCAACCTGAGCGGAATGAAGCGGACTGCCACCCTCAATGCTGAATGCGTATATTATTCCCTGGTTAGACCCTGTTTCTGTGGCAGTACAGGGATCTTCAGTCTCAGCCGTGGAAGTGCCGAAGTAGATATTTCCGGCAGCGGCAAAGGCGGATGTCCAGACGCGATGGCCTGTGGGAAGCTGGAAGAACCAGTCAAGGAATTCATCGCCGCATTCCCCTTTTTCGTCTTCATCCCTGTAGGCAAAGAAGAAATAATTAGTGCTCGCCGTGTTGATGTCCTCGTCAAAGAAGGGGTTGTCCCCTGTTCCAAAAAACACCCTGATATCGTACTGGATCTCTCCGGCATCGCTGAATGTGTTTTGCACCACCACCGCCGGTGAGGCATAGATGGGATGGAACCTCTGATCAGTGGGCACCACATTGCCGTCATCGTCAGTAAAATCATCGTTGATGACACAATGACTGAGACTAAACCGCAATACATCCGGATCATCGGGCATGTTGACTTTGTAGAGTCGGCCTTTGTCCGTTCCGATGTAGACGCGATCAATGTATCCGTTTCCATCGGAATCCACTATCGCCGGCTGTCCGCTCGGCACGCCGCCCACACCGGCGACCTCCGCATCCAGAAAATATCTCTGGATCACGCTTCCGTTCGCGATATCGATCATGTAGATGGACGGATAGAGCGTGGTATCAAAGGTCTTCCCGGAAACGAAAAAGGCCGTCCACTTGGTCTGCCCGCCCACCAGGATGCGGCCGATCTGGGCCACTGCCGGGGATGATCGACTTCTGAAGAGATCGGGATCGGCGAACTCCCACAAAAAGGTCGGGTTGTTGGGATCTGTGACATCCAGGGCAAAAACGCTATCGCCGCCATTACCCTCCGCACAGAGCAGCACCGTCCGCCAGGCGCTGTTGACAAACACATCCGCGATGGCGGGCGATGCGTCCACATAGGCCTGATCATCGCCCTGAAGGGCGTTGTTCTTGAGCCTGGCGATGAGGTTGGCCGGGATAAAGGCCCAGAGCTCACTGCCGTCTCCATAGTCGGCTGTATTCTGGTCGCTGGAGTTGGTCCATTCATAATATCCCCGATTTTCTTCAATAGTCGTGTTCGGATTGTCCCCCCAACGGAACTCGCCCCCGTCAAAAGCATGAACCATGCCGTCGCGGGCCCCGACAAAGACCGTGGTCTGCCGATCGGTAACCCCGGAGGCAAAGGTGTCGTAGGTCGTCCGCTCGGAATCCGTAATCGCTGTTCCGAAATACCAAGCCGGTGTCGGAGGCGGAGGCGTCATCACCGCAGGCACCGAGTGGTCTACGGCCCCAAGGAGCCATTCTTTCGCTGTACTGGAACCATCGCTATAGCCCTTGATCCAGTTAACCAGCCAATCGCCGTCCGCTTCGTCGTAATCGTTGTCATTGTCAAAATCGTAGGTGTAGCCGTCGGGCAAGATGAAGGTGTTATCAAGCCCCAGCATAGCATTGGTCACATTGGCGGGTGTGAATGCCAGCAGCGTGCTGGTCGTGGTGTAATAGGAGTAACTGGCCTTGATGGGAACGCCGCTTCCGGGCGCGGTATCAAAGGTGAGGTTATATTCCCCTGTGAAGCGATTGATGGTGCCGGTTCCCCCGAAATTCCCTACCAGCATATCAGTATGCTTGTCCACGAATGTTTCTGTCTGGTCCGTAATTGACAAGGTGGTTGCCTCCACTGGGAAGTTTGCCAGCAAACCCGAAAAGGCTTTTGTGCTTCCGTCACCAGTATCCAGAACCTCGTCCGTCACACCGAAAATGGTGATATCGGGAATGTATACCGTCCTGCCACCGGGGCCCTGGCTGTTTAGGGCCGCACCGGCATCCCAAATCACGTTGCTGTTGGTGTTGTTGGGATTCTCGGGAAGATACAGCCTCGTAGCCTTTAAATGACCACGGAGTTTTTTATCACCCCAGGACACAGCCGGCGTCTCGTAGCTCCCTGAATAGATCACGTTTGCCTGGACCACCGGGGATGCGCGGGAAAAGCTCCCGTGTGTGGCCACGCTTCCTTCGAGTACCACATCAACCACCTGGGGAATGCAGGAATCATTCTCACTGAACATCTCTGCTTTCCATATCAATTCACGGCCGGACAGGCCCCTGGCTGCAAAATCGATCCTCACGGTCCTGTAGGTCAGAGCCGGGCTACCCGGTGTCCAATCGGTCACCGCGTCGCCAATAACTTTCTCAGTCCCACTGAAGGTGTAGCTCTTGATCACATCCCAATTGGTAATCTCCACCCAATTCTCTCCATTATCTATTGAGAGATAGTAGGTGATCGTGGTATCGCCGCTGCAGGGCATATTGTCATACACTTCCAGTGAGATAGCAGTGTAATAAGCCTCTGTATTTGTAGGGGTAATCGCCTGTTCCGACTTCAATTCAGCGACACCGCCGGTCTGTCTCTCGATTCGGAACACCATGTCGTTGTGGTCCGCATCGCCTGCGCCCATGAGGTCCTCCCAGCCCAGGATCCACTGGTCGGGATCATCAGGTGGGGCGCCCACGATGACGTGGTCGTATTTCTGTCCTTTGGTTATTTGAAGGACATAGGTGCCTGATAGAGTCACGCCGAAATAGGTGCTCATCCTGGAAATTGCCGGTGAGGCCAGCCATCCCGTACTGACGGATTGACAACCTCCCTCCGAGACCGCGTCACCTAGATTATAGGTTTTGTCGAAGGTACCCGAACCGCAAGCCGTATAGGTGTCCGGGTTCATGTCTTTCTTGTTAAAGAATACACCGCTCGTATCATTGGTATCCCAGTCCTTATTCGCGGTGAGGAAGAATACTAGCTCGGTACCTGCTGCAAAGGTCCCCAGGACCTTTTTCATATCTTTGGGCGTCACCGAACCATCGCCATCTACAGTAAAATTTAACCCGGTGCCGTCGTTATAGGTGGCAAGGCTGGTTTCATTCGTTTTCGGAAAACTCCCATTGCCATAAGCCGTATCAAAGACCCCATCGCCACCTCCACAGCAACCGCCGGTCTCATCGTCATCATAGATATTGTGAAATATGGCTTGTCTATCGCTGGTCGGGATATTGTTCCAGGTCTTGTATTGGTTAGTGGTCCCCGATACAAGGGCGTCCTCTTTGACCACGTAACCGAAATCGGATACATAGCCCGCGCCCTCATAAAGGAAGGTGACGGAGACTTCCTGCTGGAATGGAATGACAACACTCTCGGGATTGATTGCCTGCTGTCCGGTTTGAAGCTCGATCCGACCGTTTTCAACAGTGGTTCCAGACATATCGAAATTGGCGGCATCAAAACCCTCGGAATAGTTTGCAGTCGTGCTGCTGTCACAACCAGGGATATCCGTAGTTGTTTGTTCGCCTTCCAGCGAGAAGGTTACGCTGATGGTGTGATCTGCAACCACATTTGAAAAGGTGTACTGGTTGTTTGCATCAAGTGCCGAATTACCGCCGTCTACAAGGACGGTATCCACCACGTATCCTGAATTCGGCGTCGCAGTGAAGATTTGGCTGCCGTTCTGACTTACCGTTATGGTCCCGGAAGGGCTCAGGCTTCCGTTTGAACCCGCACTGGCGGTGATATCGTTAACATTAGCCTTGAAGGTCACATTAATAGTGTGCGCTGCAGTGACATTGGTAAAGGTGTATTGGGTGCCGGTAAGCGTCGCAGCACTGCCGTCCACCGTTACGGCATCTACTTCATAGCCGCCGCTTGGGGTTACGGTAAAGGTCTGATCGTTACCATAAAATACCGTTACACCACCCGATGGACTGATGCTGCCGTTGGAACCTGTTGTGGCGGTGACTTGATTAGACGACTGCGTAAAGGTCGCGTTGAAGGTATGATCCATGGTGACACCGGAAAACGTATATTGACCTCCAGTCAAATTCGTCACTCCGGAATCCACCAGAATCTGGTCTACTTCATACCCCAGATCCGCCGTTACAAAGAGTATTTCACTCCCGTCCTCTACCACACTGACACCGCTTGTTGTATTGATGACGGTGACACCGCTGTCAAACACGACCGTTCCATTCGCACCAGCTGTTGCCGTGATGGTGTATTGCGTGGGTGGATCGACTGCGGGTTCTGTGGCAATGGTTCCGTCAAGGTAAAATTTCCTGAACACCACGGTTGATAGTTCGCTGCCCGAGTGTGAAGTAACAAATATGCCCAGATCTTGCCTGTCGCTGGCTGTGATGGTCACATCGTCGAGATTTGTCCAGCGGCCCGGTGGGATCCTGTACGACATGCTGTATTTATAGCGTGTTACACCGGCAACGGCGTCCACGAATTCTTTCTTGAGCCTGACCCAGCTTGGATAACTGGAGTCGGGACTCCCTCCGGTATTGGTATTTTGATCCAGAAAACCATTGCTATTGCTATCCCATTGAAAGGCATACCCGTTATCCGGCGTGATGGCTGCGATGACGTATCCCGTGGCCCCTCCTGAATCCCCCATGTTTTCTTTCACCATAATGCCTGTCTTGGCCCAACTATTGGTATCCTCCTGAGAGTTGATCCTGACCCTGGCGGTGAATTCGCCGTCTACATCCTGAAGATAAAGGGCGCCATATTCGTCATCGCCCGTCCAGACGTCATCGCCATCGGCGTGGATCTGCGAATTATTGGCACTCAATACTTCGTAGGTCGTACCGCGGAGCGCCTCCTGGTCAGTAAATTTCCATCTTGTATCGGTGAAAGGGATCTTCACTACAGCTGCCAGGACAGGAGAGGAAAGGCCCAGGACCAAAAGCGCCGTAACTAACAGTGCGAGTCCTGCCTTGCCAAAAGTCGATAGGGATAATGATGAGTCCTTTTTTAGCTCTTTACGCGTAATGTTCATCACAAACACCTCGCTTTCGGATTGCTTCTATGTGGATGGAGACTATTTTAAGTTTCTATGACCAGGTGCGGGCAGGGTGCAGCAACATTAGAGCTGTGCTGTAAAGGTGGAGATAGCATTCAGATCATCATTGGAATAGGCCTTCGCCGAGCCGGCCCCGGCCTGGGCTGCGTACCCGCTCAGACTGCCGCCTCCTGAAACCGATCCCTGTATCAATACTTCAATGCTTACAATGGTTCCGGTTGGACCCGTCGCATCTGATCGTAAGTAAAGCAAGCCATCGGAATCGTTGGTTGAATTTCCGGCGTCGGAATTGTTCCAGACCAACACATCATAGGGATATTTTGAACCGCTGGCTGCATCGTCGATCCATTGGGCGCCTCCCGAATAACTCGTGGCGGTTGCTGCATTGACGCCGGTTTCCGTCCCATTGAGGGCGAAATCCCAATCAGGGGTTCCACCCACCGCCAGGGTTGCAGCATTGCGGGTTACAAACAGGCTTTTGAGCATCGCCTTGCCGTGCTCTATCCCTGCTTCCGCAGCATAGAAAGTGCCTTGACGTTCCTTTTCAATGCCGGAAATCATGGTTTCCATGGTAGAGGTATCGATGGCAGCCACCCCGATAATTGTAAGCAACATGAGCATAACCAATGCGATCACAAGCACCATGCCGTCTTCGTTATTTGCCATCCTGTTACGATAAACCCGATCGAACATTATTTTTCTCTCCCTAAGATAATCCCAAATTTCTTACCTTGACCGTGACGGTCAATTGCTTTCTTCGATACCCGTCCGTGGTTCCCGCTGCTGTATGATCCTCAATAGCCGGTCGAGATCCGGTAAACCCTCGATGCTGGCTGGGGGTCCGACCCAAAATGTTGATTCGGACCCATCTTACTTGAGTTTTTTGGGCGTCGGTGAGATCGGCGCCTGTAATGGTTTGATTGACTGTGCCGTCACCGTTCGTGTCCAGGCCAAAGGCAAACTGAAGGTCTTCGATATCTTCAGCCAGGGGCTGGCCGTTGCGTCTCAGGATGCCGTTCACAACATCGTAGGTTACCGTCATCAAGCTGTCTTCGTTAAAGAAATTGATGGTGCTTCCGGCCGGGTAGGTATTGAGCACCTTATTATTAAAGCCTCCAAAGGGACCATTTTGAATATTATCGGGGTTACCGCCGCCCGTATTTTGGGCCCCTGTCACAAAGACGATGTCACAGGGCGAACCGTCCGGTTCGCAGATAATCGCTTTATAACCCGGCGTGGGTTGTGTATAGTTTGTTCCCCCGCAGGTACAATCAGCAGTCCATGCATCATAGGGATTATTCCCCAATTCCTCGTTCACGTCTGCATTGGTCGATGTGGGAGGCATGCTGGCGACCAGGGTAAGCTGGGGAAGGTTATCACAAGGTGCAATTCCACCGCAGGAGCCGGCATCAAAATCAAGGTACCTGATGATGATCTGATCTGTTCCGGTATCTCCGGCTGCGTAGTCATTATCAAACTCTATAGCATAGAGTCCCGAATCTTCCATCGAGGTATCTTCGCCGACTCCTGCCCCTGCCATCCGAATGTCTCGTTCCAGAAACATCTTGGATACACGCACATTCTGCTGCATGGCTGCCATATCCTGTTGAACCATGTAGGAGCGATTGCTGACCTCATAGACCTTGACCACGCCGGCAAGAATGATCCCGAAGATGGCCATAGAAACGAGCACCTCCACCAGTGTGAATCCCGACCTATTCTTATTTATATTTTCCATCATTTTTTACCGTCATCTATTTAGCAACGAGTGTCTGAAACGAAACCGAATGGGGCGTCGGAGATGTCCAGGAGACCGTCACGGTAACCGTTTTTACATCGTTAATGGGTGTGTGGAACTGGACAGTCGTCGCACGCGTATAGAAGCTGCCGGTTCCCAGGTTGGAATCCGTTGTCGTCCCTTCTGCAATGTTCCCATAGGGCGTATGTCTGTATTCCTCGATCTTGTCCATAACGAGGGCGGTTGCTTCGGTATTCATACCTCCAAAGGTGTTTCCCATCATGGCCGTCCCTTGAAGCGCCGCCATACCCAGCAGCCCTACCGCCATGATGATGACCGCGATTAACATCTCCAACAATGTGAAGCCGTTTTCGCCTGTTTTTTGCCTGGTGTTTTTCATCTATTCCTCCCAGCCGGAGCCGAAGTTGCGCCAGGTTTTGATGTTGCCGGCTGTCGAGCTCACTTCCACGGCATAGGTCCTGTTGTTGGTATCCTTAAGATAGATGGTGCCCACATCGGCCGTGCCGTCTTTTTCGAATTCAGCAACATGGGTATTCGTGCTCACGCCGACCGCCGGAATCGCGGCCGATGCATAGGCCCCAAAACCCGACCCGTATGATATGCTCTTATAATTGGAGAGATTTATGGTGCTATATACGTCTTCATCACCATCCGTCCAACCCCCACCCCCGGTACCGCTCAATATCCTATAATTGGCATTGGCCACATCAAAATGCACCGCCCAGCTTGTGTTTCCGCTCAATGCCTCCATCCTGGCCTTTTGTAGCCCTGAGACGATATCCCTTGTGGCCTGCTTCAAATTGGCACGCGGACTCAGTCCCATGAAACCCGGCATGGCTATGGCCGCCACGATGGCCAGCATGGCTATGACGATCAATAATTCGATAAGGGTAAAACCGGTCTTTGTTTTTTCTATCTTCTCATCTGCTATCATCATTGGCTCCATGTATATGGGTTTGCCTTGATAATACATTAAGCAAAAGGCTTGCCAGCTAGGCGGTGTATCTCTATGTTTTTGATATTATTAACGTATTGGTATTTCGGTGGGGTTTCGAGAGGCTAAAACGGAGACATAAAACGTTAAATGATTTATCGAATGTAAAATCAATTTACACTTTTTTGCACATTTCCCATCTCATTCTTTCCAGCCGGAGCCGTAATTGCACCATGTCTTGATTCTTCCTGTGTTGGAAAGACAGCCCACGGCAAAGGTATCCATATTTGCAGTCATGATATAGACTGTCCCGGATTTACTTGTTCCGTTGGGATTGAAGATGACTCGATTTCCGGTAAAGCTCACCCCGTCAGCCGGATTGGTAGCCCCGGGCCTTCCGCCATAACCCGTTCCGAATGAGATGTTGCGATAACCGGACAAACTAACGGTCCTGAAGGTTTCTTCGTCTCCGCCGTAGTCGCTCAATATTTTGTATTCATCGGCAATTGGATCAAATTCAACCGCCCAGGTTTTATTTCGCTTTACGGATTCCATTCTGGCCTGTTCGAAGCTGGAGACGATATCCCTTGTGGCCCGTTTCAGGCTTGAGCGAGGGGTCCATCCCATGAAACTAGGAACTGCCATAAAGAGAAGGATTGAAAGTATGGCAAGCACAACTATCAACTCTATCAAGGTGAAACCGAAATCCTTTATCCTGATGATCCTGTAGCGTTTCATGTTCAGCCCTTTCTCTTTTTTCCCATGTGGATTATTCCTAATAGTTCACCACGGATTCTCACGGAGTTTCACGGAGCAGGATTACAATATCCTTCTCAGCATTTCAAAATTAGTGTAGCAAACGTCCAGGTCTACCTGCCTCTGGTGTGCTATCTTTACGAGATTCAGTTCGTAGCATAAAACATCTTCATAGACAGACTCCAAGTATCCCGGACCCAGCACACTATGCACCTCTCGCGCCGCCCCTATGATCTTATAAGTCAAATCCTCATAGAGTAACTTCTTCATTTTTTTCAGTGATATTCCGTGCCTTTCCGTGGTGAACTCCTACGGATTTTGATGATGGTTAGACTGAGGGTTTACAGAGCGCTTTGATTGGGTAACGTTGTGAAATTATTCTGAGGAGTGGTTTTAATCTACGGCCTGCTATAATATAGAAATAGTGCCATTTTGAAAAGAACCATTTCTTTAGTTGAAGGATTTTTTTGTGACCCTGCGTAAAGGAGACATAGTTGATCTGAATATTGACACCTTCGCCTATGGCGGGCGGGGGATCGGCAGGATTGATGGGCTGGCCGTTTTTGTAAAGGGCGCTATTCCGGGGGATAAGATTGCCGCCCGCGTCTTCAAGAAAAAAAAGGCCTATGCCGAAGCGATAATGACGGAGTTGTTGCAGGCATCCCCAGACCGCGTGCCCGCCCCCTGTCCCTATTTCGGCTTTTGCGGGGGATGTCAATGGCAGAACACCCAGTACCAAACCCAGCTCAATTACAAGAGGGGCCATATCAATGAGGCCATGGGCCATATCGGCGGGCTCGACGGAATACCCATTCACGACACGATCCCCTCGGATAAGACCTATGGTTACCGAAACAAAATGGAATTTTCCTTTTCCGACCGCCGGTGGTTGCTCCCGGAGGAAATGGATCAACCAGACGCCGATAAGGGATTTGCCCTGGGACTTCATGTCCCCGGGACCTTTCACAAAGTCATTGACGTGGATGCCTGTCTGCTTCAAGGGGACCGAGGCAATGAGATCCTTCAAGAGGTAAAGGGCTTCGCCAGAGACTCCGATCTCCCGGCCTATGGCCTGAGGAGTCATCAGGGTTTCTGGCGGTTTTTGACCCTTAGACGATCCGCATTCTTCGATCAGTGGATGGTCAATATCGTGACTTCAGAGGAAGGACGGGATGTATTGACACCCCTGGCAAATCGTCTCATTGAGCGGTTTGATAACATTAGGACCATCATCAACAGCGTCAACAGTAGAAAGGCGTCCATTGCCGTTGGGGAGCGCGAGTTGAACCTGTCCGGAGAGGGGATTATTGAGGACAGGATCGGCCCCTATACTTTTCAAATATCCGCCAATTCCTTTTTCCAGACCAATACCCGGGGTGCGGAAAATATCTATAATAAAGTAGTTGAATTCGCCGAGCTTCAAGCCTCTGACACCGTCTTGGATCTCTATAGCGGCACAGGCACGATCCCCATCTTTCTTTCCCCGTTTGCGAATCGGGTTGTGGGTCTGGAAATTGTCGAGAGTGCTATCAGAGATGCCCAGAGAAATTGCAAATCCAACGGGATTGAACAATGCGAGTTTATCCTCGGAGACCTTCGTGAAACGCTCGGTGCTCTGAAATGGAAGCCCGATGTTCTAATCATCGATCCGCCAAGGGCCGGGATGCATGGGGATGTACTGGAAAAGGTGATGGAGATGAAGACGGATCGGGTCGTCTACGTGTCCTGCAATCCGGCGACTTTGGCTAGAGACCTCGGCCTTATGAGCCGGGAATACGAGATTGTTGAAATCCAACCTATTGACATGTTTCCCCACACCTATCATGTGGAGGCGGTTACAAAATTGGTGCGGCGTTGATCGTTTTGCTCTGGAGTAGGGATTTAGGATCGTTTAAAAAAAAATGAACTGCGTGGCATTTCCGTGACACCGGAGATCATCAACACTTTCAGATAGGATTCATTGAGTTTTCCGTATTTTTTCTGTCGATCCAATACTTGCTTCTGTGGCGACCAATTGTTGTGCTCTTCTATCCTTCTGGCTGCATAGACTGAACTATTCTTGGTCATAATAAACGAAGGAAGAACTGCAAAACCGAGCAACCCCAGGATAACAATGCCTGTTAACATCGTCAAAAGCTTGTGGCAACTCGAATAGGGTGTTTTGGATGATGATTGTTTTTTCATGGTTCGCTCTTTCCCGGATCTTTGGAATCAAGCTCAGACTTCCTCTCCGTTGCCTTTAGCTGGAATCTTTTTCCTGTCTTAAATACAATAATGGAGAGTTTTGAAAGCCCGCTTTGTCTATATATCGGGCAAAGAGGACTTTCTCTTGACTCTTTTTTTTCGGCGGCCGGGGCTTGTGTCCCGGAAGAAAGGTGAAATTCCGATTGGGTATAACAGGTGGGTTTTTTGTCTGGATATTCGATAAAGTGAAAGTGTGATTGCAGAATATCAAACAATGGGTATG
>CAYWMP010000075.1:0-26270 GCA_964459445.1 uncultured Desulfobacteraceae bacterium | reverse complement strand
ATTAACTGGTTGATATTACAGAATTATTTTTCAAAATGCATGAACTTCGGTTAGGATTCACAGATCGGGCGCCCAGGGTAAAGGCATTGATTCCACGAATAACTTCGGGAATGGGAAAGGCAGCCACATAGCCAATAAGGTTCTTCTTGGTCATTTTGCCGGCGACGATCCCGGAAAGATACCTGGGTTGATACATACGGCCGAAGTAGGTGGACATGTTCTTCGAGGTCTTATATCCAGAACAGTGCTCAAAAAAGATATTCGGAAACTCCTGGGCCACCTCAAGCATGCCGTCCATATAACCAAAGGAAGTCGCAAAAATCATATCATAACCCTGGATCGCGTATTGGCGAATGACACGGGTCGCATCAGGGCCTTCGGGTACGTTTTCGATATACTTGCTCTCGACCTTGACGCCCAGTTTTTCCTGCATCATTTTCCTGCCGCGCTCATGCTCGTATGTCCAACCAAGGTCACCAGGAGGGCCGATATAGACGAAGGCGATCTTGAATTTGTCCGCCGCCTGTGCAGGCTGACCCCCTAAAAGCAGAGACCCGCAGAAGAGAAGTGCCGCACATACCATTAATATTCCAATCTTTTTATTCATATTCACAACCTCCTTTTCTAGATTGAGCCTTCAACGGCCCCGTTGTTTTAAGGTTTATTGCCATTCTAGACGATACACAAAGTCAGTCAAGAAATACTCGTTATTCGTTGCTGGTTACTCGTTACTCGTTGCTGGTTGCTTGTTGCTCGTTACTTCTTCCTGGTTACCCGTTGTGCTTTGCTTCAAGGAAAACAGGCTCTGTTTTCCATTGACGTATTTGGGCAATCTCCATATCCTCTTCAGGACCGATCAAATAGAATCCGTCAGTAATCAGCAAAGGTGGTGTTATGGACAATGTCATTTCTTTAAAGTGTCTCCTATGCGGCAAAACATACCAGCCCGATGAATTGGAATACGTCTGCCCCGATCATGGTGATGAAGGGATACTTGACGTTCTCTACGATTATGACCGCATCAAGCGCCGGATCACCAAGAAAGACCTTGAAAGATCAAGAGATTTCACGATCTGGAGATACCGCCCTTTGCTGCCGGTCATGAAGGATTCCCCGGTGCCGCCTCTGTCCATCGGCTGGACCCCATTGTACCAAACAAACCGCCTGGCTTCCGATCTTGGCTTGAAATACCAATGGGTCAAAGACGACGGCCGTCAACCGACAGCATCTTTCAAAGACCGCGCAAGCGCCATTGCCCTGGTCAAGGCAAGGGAAAAGGGCGCAGAAATTATCACCACTGCGAGTACCGGTAATGCCGCAGCGGCTTTAAGCGGACTTTGCGCCAGCATGGATCAACCCAATGTGATCTTTGTGCCGGAGTCCGCCCCTCAGGCCAAGATTGCCCAATTTCTGGTGTTCGGTTCCACGGTTATGCTGGTGAAGGGGACCTATGACAATGCCTTTGAACTTTGTTTGCATGCCTCAAAGAAATACGGCTGGTACAATCGCAACACAGCCTATAACCCCTACATGAGCGAAGGAAAAAAGACCGCCGCCTATGAAATATGCGAACAATTAAATTGGCATGCGCCCGACCGTATATTTGTCAGCGTAGGCGACGGGTGCATTATCGGCGGCCTTCACAAAGGATTGAAGGACCTTTTTGCACTCGGTTGGATCGACAAGATCCCTAAACTCATGGGCGTCCAGGCCCAGGGCAGCAGCTATATGTATCAGGTATGGAAAAACAATGAGGATGTCCTCAACAAGCCTGCCGTGGAGGCCGACACAGTGGCCGATAGTATCAGCGCCGGGCTTCCCCGGGATAGAATCAAGGCGCTTGCTGCCGTGAAAGAGACCGATGGCGCCTACATCAGTGTTACGGACGACGAAATATTAAAGGCGATTCCAAACCTCGCAAGGGGTGCAGGCGTTTTTGCCGAACCGGCCGGCGCTGCGGCCTATGCAGGATTGATCAAGGCCTGCGACAGCCGGCTTGTCTCTTCCGACGAACGTATCGTCGTTTTAAATACCGGAAACGGACTCAAAGATATTTCAAGTGCCATGAAATCCGTTGAACTCGTCGGAACGGCCCCTTATAGGGTTTCCCCGAATCCGGATGATCTGGACCGGGTCATGGCCGAGATCCATCCTTAAAAAGCAATTTGCCATTTTCAATTGAGCATGGCCTCTGCAATCTCTTTACAGGGACGAAAAGCAATGCAGGCAGTTCATAGGGCATTGCTACCCAGCGGGCGGGGTGATCACTTTAGAGAAATCAGGTATCACCTTCTGGCACGCTGTTTAAAAATACGCCGCCCGCCTTGCTATGTCAGAGTGCGAAGGATGGCTCACTGAAACGAGTTCGTCCCTTCCAAGAGATCCCCGAGCCCCTGCTCAATAGAACTAACTTCTAAAACGCTAAAGAGTTGCCAATTAACCGGTTACGGATAACATCTAACCGAGTATTGACTCGATTAGGCATTACAATTTTTTCAACAACCCCGTCTTCCCATTGAATTCATCGATGAGTGCATCAATCGGATCCAGGCACTTGGGGATGTCTTCCCAATAATCATCCCCGTACCATTGCTGTTGGATTTCCTCGAAGGTCTTTCCTTGCTGCTCCACCCAGGTGTAATACTTGAGATTGTGGATACGCTTTCGACCGTAATAGGTCAGTTCCTCCATATTGTCGATATTCAGGCCCATAAGATGCCGGGCGTAAACAGAGGCCGCATCTTTTTCAGTAAATTCACTGTATTCTTCGGACAACTCCTCCAATCGACTGGCATACAATTCCATTGAATCCGTGGAAATGGTCATAACCACATCATGTTCATCAAGTTCATAGTACTTGGCAAACTTGATAGCCGAGGCCAGGTTGCTGACACTGGAGATCCCGTGAATGTCCAGTTTATTGATCAGGGACTCTGGTACGCCTTGGGACAAGAGGTGTTTTTTCCCGTTCGGTTCATTGAAGAGCCGGATCAGATTCATTGGGACCTCGTCGTCAACGGCCACGACCATATCCGTGTTCTTTGTGTTGTGAATCCAGGGCACGTGCTTATCCCCGATCCCTTCGATACGATGCGCCCCAAATCCGTTATTCAAAAGGGTTGGGCACTGAAGCGCCTCGCAGGCGACATTCTTGCTCGACGGGAATTTTTTCTTCAAATAATCGCCACAGGCAATGGTACCGGCCGACCCGGTGGAGGACGTTATGCCACGGTATCTGTCTTTCGGTCCCAGTACTTGTTCAAGCACCTCTAAAAGGGCGGGACCGGTGACTTCGTGGTGCCAGAGATAGTTCCCGAATTCGTCGAACTGGTTGAATATCACAAGGTCCTGGCCGGATTTTCGAAGCTCCCAGCATTTGTCAAAAATCTCTTTCACGTTGCTTTCAGAGCCCGGGGTTTTGATGATCTCGCCCGAAACGGTTTCCAACCAGTCAAACCTTTCTTTGCTCATCCCTTCCGGCAAGATGGCAACAGATTCACAACCGAGGAGTGTGGAATCATAGGCCCCGCCCCGGCAGTAATTTCCTGTTGAAGGCCAAACAGCCTTTTGAGTAGTCGGATCGAATTGACCGGTTACCAATCTCGGGACCAAACACCCGAAGGCGGCCCCCACCTTGTGCGCCCCTGTTGGAAACCATTTACCGATGATGGCGATGATCCGCGCATCAACGCCGGTCATGGCCTTAGGGAACTCCATAAAATTCACGGGGCCAAAGCCCCCACCCGATGGGGCCGGTTCGTTATGCCAGGTGATTCGAAAAAGATTCAGGGGATCGATATCCCACAATCCAACCCCTTTTAGCTTATCCACAATGGCCCCAGGGATGAGCTGTGGATTACGCTGCTGCTTGAAGGTCGGAATAATGATGTTCTTCTCTCTGGCCCGTTTTACGGCCCTATCGAGTCGTTCAGAATGAATCGTGAGGTCGATCATGACTCTTTTACCCCCTGCGAATTTTTTTCAAGTAATTGTAAATCGTGAAATTCGAAACCCCTAGCCTTAGGGCAACCTGATTCACGACGCCCTTTATTTGAAAGGCGCCCTTTTTTTCCAACTCAGAAACCAGACGAATTTTTTCTTCCGTGGACATGGTGGCCGGCTGCTTTCCCACATCCCCGACTGCCTGTTCAAAAAGGGCATCCACCTGATCATTGACGGAGGATGCAAAGGACTGGGTCATTTGGGTGGAAAGGCCTGTGTCATTAAATTTGGCGAAATTCTCAAGACAATGGATAGCGTTGATATAGTCTGTCGTATCCACATTGATGCAAAAGGCCGCAAACACCTCACCCTTGGCATCGCGAATAAATGTGGTCGTGGATTTCAGCTCCCGTCCATCCTCAAGGATGGTTTTGAAGCTGTGTTTGTCTTTGACATTTCGACCCTCTTTTATCAAAGAACGGATGATCACGTCTGTAATGGGAGATCCTAACTCACGTTTGGTCACATTTCCGGCCATATAGACAAGGGAGCTTTTTGGTTTGGTCAGATCATGTATGGCAACCTCGCAGTTGCTCCCAAAGGTGACTACGACGGCATCAGCGATCTGTCTGAGTCGTTCGAAAACCATATCTTTTTCAGCGTCGGTCATAGGGCTCCATTCCTTAATGTCGCCAAGGCAAAAGGCGGAAGGTATATGGCGCAAGGTATAAAGCAAAAATAATAGAGAAATAAAATTACGGATTGAGAGTTTCGCCTCAACTCTCGTTCCTAACGCTATGTCCTAAGGCCTTTGATCTGTTTGAGGTTAGAAGGTCTGCAACCCTCGTATCTGACTAAGCAACGCTGGAGTCAGTTTTTTGATCAAACTGGCCGCTTAGGCGGCCAGAGGCGGCGCTGAACCGTGAACCCTTCAACCTTGAACCTGTTTTTCATATTTTCCCAAGTGCCCTAAGTATTTTTTCCGGCGTAAAGGGCCAATCACGCAGCCAGAGGCCGATGGCATCGTGGATGGCGATGGCAATGGCCGGTGCTGCGCCGTTTGTGCTGACTTCGGCTACGGACTTCGCACCAAAAGGGCCGAAGGGATCATTGGTATAGACCAATTTGACCCTGAAATCCTCCGGAATATCACCGATCAAAGGCACACCGTAGTCCCACATGTTCGAGTTTAAACAGGCCCCTTCTTCATCCATCTTCATCTCTTCCCAAAGGCTGTGACCGATGGATTTTAAAACGCCGCCATAAACCTGCCCTTCAGCCAGTTCAGGATTGATGGGCGTACCGCAGTCCTGAAGCGCATAATATTTTTGAACCTTGATTCCCCCTGTTCGGGTGTTGACGCCCACCTGGCAGAAATGGGCGCCGTAGGGGAAGGCCCCATGTTCGGTTGTAAAGGAGGCGCGTCCAACCAACTGACCCCTTCCATGTCCCTTTTCCTCTCGGCGGGCGATCTCCTCAAAGGTAACACGGCATGATTTTCCCTGAACCGCAGATGGATAAGCAAGACTCAAAAACTCCACCGGCTCGTCCATGATCTCAGCAGCTGATTCCAGGATCTTCAATTTCAGGTCCTCAGCAGCCATCAAGGCGGCATTGCCTGAAAAATAGGTGCCGCTTGAGGCATAGGCGCCCGTATCAAAAGGCGTGTGGTCCGTATCTCCCGATACCACAGAGACATTGTCCATGTCGGTGAAGAGGGTCTCCGCTGCCATTTTTACGCAAACGGTATCCAAGCCGGTGCCCAGGTCTGCGCCGCCGGTATGAACAATCAGGGAACCATCGGATTGCAGGGTGACTCTGGCGTTGGCCTGATCCAAGCCAGGGAGTCCGGAGGCCTGCTGGACAATGACCACCGATTTGCCGATCTTGAGATCGGGATCGTCGCTCAGCTCCTGGTTGCTCCAATGGATCATCTTTGCACCTGAAGAAAGGGCTTCGTCCAGCCCGCAGCTTTCAATTCTGGCCGGCGCGCCTTCCCGTCCCTCCCCAAGGCAGCGAAGAATTTCAACGGTTACGCCTTCACGAACCCTGTTTTTCTCAAGCAAGTCCTTAGGATCCATACCCAGCGCTTCGGCGAGTTCAGCCATAGCCATCTGGAGGGCAAAGGAACCCTGCGGGGCCCCATATCCCTGATATGCGCCCGTTGGATAAATGTTGGAATAATAAACGGTCACATCGAATTTCACATTATCGCAAAGAATCAAAGGGAGGGATTTTGCGCAGGCGTTCATGGGAACAGTGAGGCAATGATTCCCAAAGGGACCCGTATTGGCCCTGACATTCATATAAATGGCTGTGAGCTTTCCATCCTTTTTTGCTCCCAGTTTGATATTGATCTTCATGGGGTGGCGGGTGCTGCTGGCGATGAATTCTTCCTCACGGGTTAATTGAAAGAATATAGAACGCCCCGTCCTCCAGGTAGCGAAGGCGCATACGTCTTCCAAAAGGATATCTTGCTTAGACCCGTAACCGCCGCCTACCCGTTCTTTAATAATCCGAATTTTGTTTTCGCTGATTCCAAGGACCCTCGCCACAATCCGCCTCAGATGCCAGGGCACTTGAGTAGACGCATGTATTACCAACCTATCGCCGTCCATGCGTGTATAGACGGTGTGAGGCTCACAGGGAACACAATGGACTTGCTTGGTCTCGTATTCCCGTTCAACAATAACTTGTGCTTCGGCATATCCCTTTTCGATATGGCCAATGCCGTCAGACCGGTTTGCAGCAATGTTCTTGTGAGGAAGGGCACCAATAGGAAAAGGATAAATGATTCTACCATCTCTAGGGTCGGTCGATTGATTTTGCTGTGCCAGGTTATCGGGCGCACCCACGCGATATTCAATCACGCCATTCTGAATAATGGGCGCATCGTCCGATGCTGCTTCTTCAATTGAAAAAACGGGTGTGAGGACATCGTACTCAATCTGAATCTTTTGAATAGCCATGAGCGCGATTTCTTCCGTTTCAGCGACCACAGCTGCAACACGATCACCTACGTGTCGCACCTTCTGATTGAACATCTTGCGATCATAGGGTGAGGGTTCAGGATAGGTTTGTCCTGCCTGGGTATAATAGGTATCCGGACAATTTTTGTGTGTGATCACCATAATCACACCGGACGTGTTCTTCGCTTCAGATACATCAATGTCTTTGATGTAGGCATGGGCATAGGGGCTGCGAAGCATTTTGATCACGCAACTTCCCGGTTCGACCATATCTTCCACATAGGCCCTTTTGCCCATGATCAGTTTGGCGCCATCCACCTTGCGTCGGACACTCCCGACATCGCGCAGATCCTTCCGAAACTCTTCAGTGACCTGTGGATTATGTTGCGGGTTTGCCAGTCGTTCCCTGGCAATCTCAACGGCATGGAAGTATTGTTGATAACCGCTATCCCGGACAAAGAGACCGGAGAAGGCATCAATGATGTCGGTCCTGTTAGGATTCTCGATTCGGTCCAGGAGATCGCTGAGGATAAGAGCTGCCGCCGGTGCATTGTAGGCGGATTGGACCACCCCGGCGTCCACAAGGGCGGACTGGACAACGGACAGATTGTTGCCCTGTGTAAGGGATTCCACGGTTTTGATGTCATGCCCGTCAATCTGCGCTGCGATCATCAGCCCGGCACTGACGATCTTACCGTCAAATAGAATCGTGTCGCTTCCGGTCACTCCGGTGAAGTCATCGCTGTTCCGTACGGAATGGACTCCCATGCCCTGCAGCAATTTCTGCACATTCTCACCCGGTTCCGCATAAACCGTGCGGGGTGTTCCATTGAGGGTGAAGGCAATTTTCATCCTATACACCCTCCTTTAAGCAGGCCTCAACGCAATCGGAAACGACAACGCCGCTGATGTATATTTTATAGGCGGCAGATCCGAGGATATCATTTTTTGGGGAAACGGTGTCCGAGACAGCCTTTTCGATGGCATCTTTATCACGCAAGGTTCCTTGTTGGATCTGCCGCTCGATGGCTGAAAGCCGAACAACATGATCAGCCACGCCGCCAATGGCGATTACGGCCTCTTTAATTTCACCGCCGGATCTGAGTACACGTACCGCTGCCGAAACTATGGTAGGATCATTGTCCTGGCGTGCGATCCTTCTCACCGCGCAAACGTCCGGAATTGGCGGGAGGTGGATTTCGAGAATGAGATCGCCTTTGTCGCGCTGAATGTAATCCTCGACCGGCATCCTTCCGGAAACAGCGGTTTCTATCTCTGCCGTAAGGGCAATCAGGCAGGGCAACAGATAGGCATCCGGGCGATTGGAAGCGATATTGCCTCCGATGGTGGCCATGTTTCGCAGGTTTCGAGATCTCATATGGGACGCGGCTTCACGCAGTACAGCGGGCACGTGGTGTACATCCAACAGTTCCTGAAATGTAACACTTGCGCCAATGTTGAGCCCAATCTTAGTCTCCTCAATCTGCTTTAAGCCAAGGGATTCCAGGCTGATGATCTTTTCGCACCCTGGTCCGAGACCTGGATGATTGATCGATGTGCCGCCGCCGAAAAAGCAAATGTCGTCGTCGTATTTCTCCTTTAGCTCAATGGCTTCCGGAACAGATGCGGGTTTGAAGAATTCTCGGATCATAAGTAAAGTAAAGGCGTAAGGCTCAAGGCGCAGGGCACAAGGCCTTAAACATCAATTAGTGGTTGATCAATTTATCGGAAATTTCGTTGCATTTATTTTTCAGTATCTCTTCATCAAAGCCGGTGAGTGCCCCCTTATCAACAACGACCCGGCCATTGACAATGGTGTAGTCGGTGCCATGGTTGAAGCCTGCGAATATAAGCGCTCCCAATGGATCGGATAGGGCGCCGCAGTATTCCAGGCGATCTACGTTGAATAGGGCCAGGTCTGCAGCCCATCCTTCCATAATCTTTCCGATCTTTTCAAAATTGAGGAGCTTTGCGCCGTTCTCCGTAGCGATTTTGAACACGTCCATTGTGCTGACAGCAGCTGCGCCATACTGGACCCGTTGCAAAAGCAGGGCATTTCGAATTTCTCCCAACATATCCGAGGTATCGTTTGAGGCTGAGCCATCAACCGCCAGTCCGATGTTGATGTTTGTTGGAATCATGTCTTTGACGCGACAGATCCCTGAACCCAACCGCATATTCGAAGAGGGACAATGGGCGATGTGTGTGCCGGTATCCGAAAGGATCTTGAGTTCATCGTCATTAAAGTGGATGCCGTGGGCGTATGACACATCATCCCCGATGAAATCGCAGTCTTCCATAAGCTTCAACGGCCGTCTTTCATAGATTCTCTCGCAGAATTCATTCTCATCCCTTGTTTCCGCAAGATGGGTATGAAGTCGAACACTATGTTGGCGGGCCATTTTTGCAGATTCTTTCATCAAATCCTCAGTCACGCTAAAGGGACTGCAGGGTCCCAACATCACTTTGCGCATGGAGAGTTCGCTGTTGTCATGGTAAGTGCTGATAACGCGTTCACAATCTTCAAGGATTTGGTCCTCGGTTTGCACTACACTGTCGGGCGGGAGACCACCATCCTTTTTGCTTAATGACATGGAACCCCTGCAGGGTGAGAATCGCATCCCCAGGTTCCCGGCGGCCTTGAATTGGGGACGCATAAGATCGCCGTCGACGTTTTCAGGATAAACATAATGATGGTCAGTTGAGGTAGTGCAGCCTGTTTTGAGTAACTCCGCCATGGCTAGCATAGAGGAGTAATAAACGGCCTCTTCATCGAGGTGTTTCCAGACTTCATAAAGATACACAAGCCAGTTAAATAACTCGGCGTTCTGGACCGCGGGCAGGTTTCGCGTTAGGGTCTGATAGAAATGGTGGTGTGTGTTCACAAATCCCGGCACAACCACATGTTTTGAGCAATCGATGATCCGATCAGCAGTCTCGTCTATAGCCGGTCCGATTTGCTGGATACGGTTGTCCTTTATCAGGATGTCTTCGCCATTCCGGCATCCATCTTCAACGGATAGGAACATATAAAAACAGTCCTTAAGGAGAATAGAGCTCATGATTTTGCCTTTTCAAAGGGAGATTATGGGTTCATCACCTAATCAAACAGATAAAAGCCTTTGAGTGATTTCATCAGGTAACACATTTTTGCAGCATGTCTCAGCTCAACGCTTTCAAGGTCGTCTGTAAGAAACGCTGCTTTTTTTAGCGTAAAGTGTTCTGGATCAAAGGTGGCTTTCAGGGTTTCGGTTTCATAAAAGAATTCCTCATCCTGCCTGGTTAGGGTTTCTAAGTTGCCTTCCACCTTGGCTTTGAGCGCGTAACCCTTCAGATAGTAACCATTATCTTCCTGACCAAAGGCGGTCTCAGAAAGATAGAACGTCGGCTTGACCTGATAGGGTGCGCCGTCAGTCGGACAAAATGTGGTGCAGTTACCGCACTCGTTGCAAAAGTCACCGATATTAATAATCTGATAGTATTGAGATATTTTAACGGTTTCCACATCTTCAATCTGGATACCATTATCCGAGCGTTTGACTTTTTGAATGGTGAATGCCATGGGTTCCACGGTGTAATAGATATTGGCGCGATTGGGACATACCGTTGTGCAGATGTTACAAAGGACGTCACACTGAAGGCACCGCTCCGCTTCTTTTCTGGCAGAAACTTCATCCAGAGTTTCAGTGACGAGATCGAATCCATGACGCTGGTCAAAGGGACGTTGTGGCGCAGGGATGCCGAATCGGCGACGCGCCTGTTTGTATTGAAGATTCTCAATATCAACATCTCTGATTACCTGTGGGGCTTCCAATTGAAAGTCCTTCATCGCCTTTTGCCTGATGGTTTCGGCGACCCGCTTTCCATCGGCAATGGCCCTGATGAGGGTTGATGCGCCACGCACGGCATCGCCTCCTGCAAAGACATTGTCAAAGGGCGTCTCAAAGGTTTCCGGATCGATCCGTAATTCGCTTTCCGTAAAAAAGTCTATTTCCACACTTTGACCGATAGCGGAAATAACGCTGTCCGCTTCGATTTCAAATTCCGATCCTTCAATTCTTATGGGGCGGGGGCGGCCGCTCTTGTCTGTGTCGCCCAACGCCATTTTGAAACACACATTGGATTTGACCTTTCCATCCTCCACAAGCAGGCATTCCGGCGCCGTCAACTCAACCAGTTTTGCCCCTTCGTCAAGGGTTTGTTGCACCTCTTCTTCATCGGCAGGCATTTCCCTGCGCGTTCTCCGGTAGATGATGGTCACCTCACCATCTTTGTCCACCAGCCTTTTGGCCGTACGGGCCGTGTCCATGGCGGAATTGCCGCCTCCAACCACCACCACCTTTTTCCCAAGATCCGGTAATTGCCCCTTTCGCACAGCGCTCAAAAAGGAGAGTTGATCTAGAACGCCCATCGCATCCTCTCCCGGAATGCCCAATTCCATCCCTTTTTGCGCGCCTACAGCGATATAGATGTAATCAAAGGTCTCTCGAAGAGTTTCAAATTTCTTGGATTCAATCTTCTCTCCGTAATGAATCCGGACACCCAGGGCCGTTATACCATCGATATCTCTTTTCCGGCTGTCATCGTCCAGCCGAAATATGGGGATTGCATCGGCGGCCATACCCCCGGCCATATCCTTGGATTCGAAGACATCCACCTTGAAACCGGCCAGTGCCAGAAAATAGGCACAGGCCAACCCGGAAGGACCGGCCCCGATCACCGCTACCTTCAATCCGGTTGCCTCCGGAGATTTGGCGCCCCGGCTATGGGCATTTTTTCGTGCAATAAAGCGCTTGATCTCACGGATCAAAAGGGGGTTGTCGTAGTTCATCCGGGTGCATTTGAGTTGACACAAATGATCGCAGACCATTCCCTGGACATTGGGGAAAGGATTGGTCTCAAGGATGACCTGGAAGGCCTTTTCATATTCTCCCCTGGCCGTGTGGTACATATACCTAGGCACATCCTGATTTGCCGGACATGTCACCACGCAGGGCGCCTTTACACAGTCAAAGGAGGTCAATTCCATGGGCGTCTTGATGTTGTCATAGGGAAACCGTGATTTGTGATAATAATCATTGCTCACAACTGCTGTTGAATAGGTTTTGAGGTTTTTGAGGGCTGCCTGTTTTAGGTCTTTTATGCCGCTCTTTGCCTGAACAAAGGAGGATATTGAAGAGGCGTTAACCTCCTTAAAAGTTTCCCTTAGGTCATCCAGATATTGACTGAGACGTCCATAGCCTCCCGGCTTGAGGACGTCGGAACAGACCGTTACAGGACGGAGATTGCAGGCCAGCGTATCGGCGATATTGAAGCAATCCGTACCGGCGGAAAAGCTGATGTCCAAATTTCCCTCAAAGACCTCCTGGAGTCTGCGGGCGAGATGGATGGTAATGGGATGCAATGCCCGCCCGCTCATGTAGACCATGCTTTCCTTATCAGGAAGGTTTTGTTCACGGTTGGTTGTCTCGAGGGTGTTGCTCAGCTTGAGGTCGAATTCAACTCCTACCTTGTCAGCGCATTTCTGTAAGGATTGAATGACCGATAGGCCGGCATCGAAGGTCAAATCATGGCCAAAGGCCTCGTCCGGCACATCCACTTCGAATCCTAACTGATCATTGAGAATCGCACGGAGGCGTTCCGGACCCAAAAGCGTGGGATTCATTTTGATGGTGGTATTGAGCCGCCGGTCCTCTAGTAGATAGCGCCCGATTTTTTCCACTTCGTCCGGGGGGCAACCGTGCATGGTGGAAAGAGTGATGTTGTCTGAAATCATGTCCGGGATATTCAGGTCTTTGACACGGGGGTAGATATTTGCCAGGGCGTCGATCTTGGCCGTTTTTTCTTCGGCGCAATTGTCCATCCTGCGGAGGAATTCCTGCACATTCTCATTGAGAATGCCCTCCATGTTGTATCCCACACTCATATTGAATATGAAGCCGGGTATATTCGGTTCACCCCATCCTAATTTGTCCTTGAGGATATGCAGGATGATCCAGGCATTCAGGTATTCGTTAAAGGATTGGGAGAGTTTGAGTTCCTGGGACCATTCGCAGTTGTACCCTTCATCCGTCATGTCGATGCACGGTCTGGTGATCTCCAGTTCATCCAGGGTTTGCACTGTTTTGAGTTCGATATAGCGGGCCCCGGTAAACCATGCGCTGATGATGTTTTGAGAGAGTTGGGTGTGGGGACCTGCCGCCACACCGATGGGGGTCTCCAGGGATCGGCCGCAGCGGCTGATCTTGAAAGGGTCGCCCGGGGCGGGAACAAAGAATAGAGACTTGCGGATCCCAAAGATCTGGCCCTGTTTCTCTTCCGCCAAAATCCAGGTTAGTAGTTTCTCAATGGGACAACAGGTGAATCGATCGTTCACGGTATTCCCCTTTTAGACTAAGGTTGAGGGGATCAAACAGCGTTCCCTGTAAACTTCTGAACCTTTGAACCCTGAACCTGGAACCGCACTTTTAGCCGTAAAGCGCCATCAACACCTTTTCAGGAGTCATGGGTGCGGATAGCGCAATATCCTTTTTCGGTCGTGCCGCTCGCAGGGCGTTTCGAATGGCAAAGTAGGCCCCGATTCCGTACATCAAAGGCGGTTCACCCACGGCCTTTGATCTCAGGATGGCCATGGAAGTACTCTCCGTTTCTTGAAAATGAACATCGATCGTCTTTGGCGCCGTCTGGATGCCGGGTATCTTGTAATTTGAGAGTGTATTGGAGAGCAGACGGCCGCCCTTATCATAACTGATCTCTTCCAGTGTCATCCAACCGATACCCTGCACAATGCCCCCTTCTACCTGTCCTAAATCGATGATGGGGTTGAGTATCTTGCCGGATTCATGAACCACTTTCACGGCGTCAATTTCATAGGTTCCCAAAAGACAGTCGATCGTTGCAAGGGTGATCGCAGTACCGTACACGTGATAGGCAAAGGGGAGGCCCTTTTCCTTTTCAAGATCGAAGTAGATGGTCGGCGTGGCGTAATGGGCGTGTTCGGACAGGTTCACGCGATTCAGATAAGCCTGAATCACCAAATCGTCCCAGGTCAGCTTGGTCTTCTTTCCTTTATCATAGATCCGTTCATCGCGGATTTCCGTGGTCTGCTCGACATTGTCGTTATGGCCCAATTCCTTTGCTGCAAAACTTAATAGGCGCTTCAAAATGGCTTTACAGGCCTTTTCCACGGCCTTTCCGTTAAGATCTGCGCTCGCACTTGCCGCAGTGGGAGAGGTGTTTGCCACCCGTGTGGTATTGGTGCTTTCAATTTTTATCCGGCTGGGTAATACGGAGAAAGTATGGGCCGCTACCTGAACGACCTTCGTGTTTACTCCCTGGCCCATTTCCGTTGCGCCGGTGCTTACGCCAACACTGCCGTCCTGATAGATATGAACTAGGGCGCCTGCCTGATTCATGTGGATTTTTGTAAAGGATATGCCAAAGCAGATGGGCATGAAGGAGATACCCTTATTGTATCTCTTGTTTTCAGCGTTGAATGACACCATATCTTTGCGAAGCTTTTCGACGTCGTAGCGTGTTTCGGCCTCGGTCCAGCATTTGACCGCTTCGCAATCGCTTGCCTTTTGTCCGAAGGGAAATTCATCCCCTTCCTGGAGGAGGTTTTTGCGCTGAATCAGATTGACTTCAACATCCAGGTCTTCAGCAGCTTTGGCAATGGCAGCTTCCATTATGAATTTACCCTGGGGTCCGCCGAAACCCCTAAGGGCCGTATTGGGAGGAAGATTGGTTCTGCAAGAGTGCACCGTGGTCTTTACGTTGGGGATAAAATAGCTATTCGTAGCGTGGAACAGCGTCCGTTCCATGACGGCGGGGGATAGATCCGCAAAGGCTCCGGCGTTTTGATAGAAGCTCGCTCCATAGGCCCATATTTTGTAATCTTTATCCAGACCTATTTTGAAGTCAGCCGAGTAAGGATGCCGCTTACCGGTCATTTGCATATCTTCGGTTCGATGGAGCACCAATTTAACGGCCCGCTTTATCACAAAGGCGCCGAGGGCTGCCATCACTGCCCAGGCTGTGGCCTGGGATTCCTTACCGCCGAATCCGCCTCCGATCCGTGGGACATCCACCTCAACCTTATGCATAGGAATTCCCAAAACAAGGGCTGCGGTTTTTTGGACGACGGTGGGACTCTGAGTCGCGGAATAGATGCGTACACCGCCGTTTTCCGTGGGGTAGGCATAGGCGCTCTGGGTTTCAAGGTACAAGTGTTCCTGACCACCACATTCAGCACGGCCCTCAATCACATGATCGCAGTGTTTCCACGCCTTTTCAGTGTCACCCAGGCAAAAGGTCCTCGGCGGGACAATGAATTCATTTTTCTCAAAGGCTTCCCGAGGATCCGTGATGGCGGGCAGGGGATCTATCTCAAGGTCGATCTTTTTTAGAGCTGCTCGAGCAGTCCTTTGGTTTTCCGACAGCACCAGGGCGATGGGTTGGCCGACGAACACCACCCTATCAACCGCGAAGAGGGGCTCATCGTCAAGTATGATTCCGACCTGGTTATTGCCTGGGATATCTTTGGAAGTCAGGACCGCCGTCACTCCTGAAGTTAATTCGGCTTCTCTTGTATCCAGGTCCATTATATTCCCATGGGGCGACGGTGAAGCGAACACAGCTGCATGAAGCGTCCTTTCCCGAACCGGGATATCGTCTACAAAGATGGATTCTCCCCTGACATGGGAATGGATATCGATCTGTTTCATAGCAAAGCCTCCAGATCGATTTGAGCCGGGAACAGGGCGGCAAAATGCGCGTAGATGAGTTGACGAAGCAGCAGCCGTTTGTAATCGGCCGATCCCCTGACATCACTTATGGGTGTAATTTCCTGACTGGGCATTTCTGCGATTTGCCGAATAGTCTTTTCACCTACCGATTGATTCTTGAGGGCTGAAGAGGCCTTTTCTAAAACAAGGGGAATCGGTGCGACGCCGCCCGCAGAAATGACGGCCTTCTTTATGGTGCCGTCTTCTATTTCGAGGGACATGGCCGAGTTCACACTGGCAATGTCCTGATGGGATCGTTTGCTCACCTTTTCAAAATTAAATAAAACATGAGACCCTGGCATGCTGAAGCGTATGGTCTCAACGATTTCCTCCGGCTTAAGGTCTAGATCCTTATAGCCTTTATAAAAGGCTTTTAAAGGGACTGTTCGTTTTGCACCATGAAGGTTCAGTATAAGATCAGAATCCAAGGCCAACAGGATGATCGCGAGGTCGGCGATGGGTGAGGCGTTCACCAGATTACCGGCAATGGTTGCCATGGGGCGAATCAAGGGTGTAGACACCCTCTTCAGGTCGGTCATGATATCGGGAAATAGATCGTTGATGACCTTTGAGACACGAAAGGTCTCCATGGTCACCAATCCGCCTATCATGCAGTGCCCGTTTTCGACATGTATGCCCTTCAAGGTAGCCTGGTTGGCAAGAAAGTGTAGGTTTTCATCCACCAATTCTTCCGGGTGCTGGACAAAGAGATCCGTTCCCCCACCTATAAGCATGGCCGATGGCTTAGCAATGGTCGGTTCCTCCCCCGCACCTTTCTCTAGGGCCTTTAATCGCTCTGGGATAACCTTGAAGTAATTCGGCAAAATGCCTTGCTCAATTAACCGGGTCACACGATTTTGCGAGTTCAAATCCGAAAGGGCGCTGACGATTTGATCCGCCGCCCTTTCAATGGATTTGTATCCGGTACATCGGCAAGCATTGCCGCCCATGGCATCAAGGGCGCTTTGAAATGTGGGTTCGGATGTACGCAGGCAGAAGCCGGTTATAGACATTACAAAACCGACGGTACAGAATCCGCACTGGCTTCCGCCTTCATCCACAAAAGCCTGTTGGATCGGGGTTAGGGTGTCCTGGTTCAATCCCTCGATCGTGACGACATGCGTGCCCTGGACATTTCCGAGAGGTAACAAACAGGAGGCCAGGGGGCGGTAGGAGAATTCTTCCTTTTCGATTCTTCCCACGAGGACAGTACAGGCGCCGCAATCGCCTTCTCGACACCCGTTTTTCGTACCGACCAGTTTCTTATGGGTGCGGATGAAATCCAGGAGCACCGTGCCGGGATGAAGATTGGTAACGATGTCTTCGTTGTTCAGAATGAATTGGATCTCATTCTCCATTCAACTTCTCCTAATGTTTCAACGCAGGGCCAAGGAGTTCGTAGAGAACTAAATGCTTTTTCATTAAAAAACCCTTTTTTGCTCCCTTCCCAATAATTCTCGCAGCTTTTCGTCCGGTTTTTCGAATTTACTCAGGACTATCATGGCTGCGATGATATAGGGTTTATAACCGGCCTCCAGATAGGTGGAGACTCGGTATCTGTCGAACACGGTTGCCGCCACTTCGCCCTGTTCACAACTGACGCTACTAATATCCGCAGGCAGGCAGTGCATGTAAAGGGCCTTTCCGTCCTTGGTCGTTTCCATGAGTTCTTCAGTGCATTCCCAGCCCATGAATCTCTTATTGTTCTCAAGGCATTGCTTCTCCAAATCTTCAAGTGCGTTTCGGTCTCCATCCTTGAGCAATGGAGTCCTCTGCTTCATGACCTCATAGGGCGCCCAACTCTTGGGATAGACAATGTCAGCCTCTTTGAAGGCCTCTTGCATGCTGTTGACCTTGGTGAAGGCGCCACCAGACAAGTCAGCGTTCTTTTTTGCGATATCCTCCACTTCCGGGATCAAGCTGTATCCCTCCGGGTAGGCGAGAACGACATCCATTCCAAAGCGCGTCATCAGCCCAATAACCCCTTGAGGAACTGACAGGGGTTTACCATAGGAAGGGGAATAGGCCCAGGTCATGGCGATTTTTTTGCCCCTCAAATTCTCGGCACCGCCGTAGCAGTGACTCAGATAGAGTGCGTCCGCCATGGTCTGGGTGGGATGGTCGATATCGCATTGGAGATTCACAATCGTCGGTCTTTGGGGCAACACACCCTCTTCATAGCCTTGCTGTACCGATTTCGAGACCTCCTTCATATAGGTATGACCCTCACCCAGGAAGATGTCGTCCCGGATGCCGATGACCTCGGTGAGAAATGAGATCATGTTGGCTGTTTCTCGAACCGTTTCACCATGGGTGATCTGAGATCTCTCTTCATCAAGATCCTGCAAGGCTAAACCCAATAGATCGGCGGCGCCTGCGAAGCTGAAGCGCGTTCGTGTGGATTTATCCCTGAAAATGGAAACCGCTAGACCTGAGTCATAGACCTTTGATGAGATATTGCCACGCCGCATCTGTCGCAGGATATCGGCAACATCGAAGACCGCTGCAATTTCATCTTCGGTCTTGTCCCATGTGAGAAAGAAGTCGTTCAAGTACATGTTTTCAATCTTTTTGGCAGACAGGAAATCGATGGTTTCCTCTATTTCAATCTTACTCATTGGTCTAAGAACCTCCATAAATCTGAAATATAGACATCGATTCAGTTATTTTTGACAGGATACACATGATTATCTGGATGATTTTTCGCCTAAAAAATGTCAAAGCAATTATCACAGTTGGCCGTTTGTTTGAACAGATCGTCAAAAAGCACATTGCGTAACGCTTGAATGGCAATAAGAAACCAGTTTATTATTGCCATTCAAGCGTTACACGTTGGTTCCGATATAGCCAAATCGGAACCCCGGGTTAACCGGGGCTTTTTGACGATTCTCGGATTCTAACTTGTTGATCCCTGGCCCAGACCTGTGCTGGTTAGGTCCGGAGTTCCACAAGTTTCGGTTCCCGACTATCACAAATACTTCATTGTAATCAGATGAGTCGCGCCAGGGCGGGCCCGTAATCCTGTCTAATAATCTTCCCTTGGCGAATTTTATCCTTTACTTTAATTTCTCCCAGAGCTTTTTCCCCATTTCCTTGGCAAGGGTGAGAATTTCCCGTTCATCGGCTGTGGTAAGCGATTTGTTCTTTACGATCATTTTGCCCTTGGCAATTACGCTGTCCACATGGGACGATTCCAGCCCGTAAACAAAGTGGCCCAGAAAGTTATCGCGGTTAATCTCTGTGGGAGCGTCGTAATCCAGGACAACCAGATTGTTCTCACCGTCACCCGAGAAACCGCTCTTTTCGATATAGGAATGTATTTTCCTAAAGCGTTCGTAAATGCCTGCCATGTCGAGGCCTTCGAGGGCCTGACCAACCAGAAAGGCTGCCTTGGCACTCCTTAACATGTCGCTATGCATCCCATCCGTACCCAGCATCACGTTCTCACCCAGGTCTTTGTAATTGGCGAGACCGACGTTGTTGTTCTGATTGCTCTCCACATTCTGGACAATCCAGACGCCCGATTCTTTAATCAGATCCTTTTCCGTATCATTCAGGTGGATACAGTGAGATAGGATGGATTTGGGAAAGTCCAAGACACCCGCATCGCGGTAACGCTCCACTACTCGCTTGCCATGATCTTTGAGGCAGGCATCTTGATCTGCCTGATCCTCTGCCACGTGGACATGGATTCCGGTATCGTATTTCTTGGCAAGTTCCACGGCCCTTATCAGCAAATCTTCGCCAACCGTGAAAGAAGCGTGGAGACCCACATGGCCCTGATTGTCCTCCTTGAGGTATTTCTCGCTCTCTTCAAAGCCCTTTTCTCTAGGGCCTTTGCCATCTCTTTCCGACATCTCATAGCAAAGCAGGTGGGAAATACCCACGCGATCAAAGGCCTTTTTAATGGTAAAGAGGGCATTATCAATGGCAAAGGGAGAAGCGTGGTGATCGATCACAAAGGTCCCGCCGTTTTTGGCGCAATAGAGGGCGGAGACCAGGGCGCTGGCTTCGATCATTTCAAGGTCCAAGGATTTATCGAGCCGCCACCAGATATATTTCAGTATCTCCACAAAATTGGTCGGGACCTTCGGGGGCGCAGGCATGCCCCTTGCCAGGGCCGAGTAAATGTGGTGGTGGCCGCAACCAAAGGATTTTGTCACCAGGCGATATTCGCAGTCAAAGATTTCATCATCCGGGCCAAGGGTATCAGTATCGGGAAGGGAATCTATAAAAGCGATCCCGCCGTCCTCTCCTGAAGAAACAGCCACATGGGTTTCCCTAAATTCAAGGGTTTTCCAATCAACAAAGGTTGCATTGCGGAGATAAAGAGTCATGGGTTTCACCTTCAAAAGGCTCTAATCTGTGTTTTGAAAATTGTTGAGTTAAACACGGCTTTTAAAGATGAACGTCCAACATCGAACATCGAACGTCCAACATCGAATGATTACAAAAAGCAATTACTAAATATTTAATAGCTATTTCTGTTTATTTTCAGCCGTTTTGATGCTTGCAACGAAAATCTTAATTAACTCTTCTTTTTCCTCCAACATATCATTTAGCAGTTCGGGTTTCTTGATTAACGGCACACGCTGAATAAGTTTTAACCATCTCTGGGCTTCCCTGAATTCCTTTAATGAGATACGAAGCTTGTGTATAAAGTCCTTTGATGATTCCGCTGCCTGGGCTTCACCATGATTTGGGTAGGGTGAAGTCCCCGACCTTAGCAATTGACCTGCAACATGGTTCCCTATTCTGGTATTCGGAAGCTGTTCTACAATCTTTATGATTCTCACCGAATACTCCAGCAATCTTTCCTCTAGGTCATAAGTCTGTTTCTTCATTTTTTTTCCATTAATCATTTGATGTTGAACGTTCGATGTTGGACGTTCATTCCTTTAGTAAAACTTCCAAAATCAGTTCAGAAAGATATAACCTAGCACTTTCACTTGGGTCTTCTCATGGGCAATGAATATCGTCTGATTCCATCAAACTGATAAAGGGCATTGGCCACGGCGGCGGCAACCGGCACCGTTCCTATTTCCCCCACCCCTTTGGTGCCATAGGGTCCAAAGGGATCGGGCACCTCAACTTTTTTAACCACAATCCGAGGCATATCCTTGGCCTTTAGCACACCCAGCCGGGACATCCTGTCTGATTTCAAATGCCCGCTCTCCATGGGAAGATCTTCGGTCAATGCGTATCCCAATCCCATGGTCACCCCCCCCTGTACCTGTCCTTCGAACAGGGTGGGATTGATGATTTTGCCACCATCATGGGCAGCGACAACCGTTTGAACTTGCCCTTGATCGTTTAGTATAACCAAATGGGTGGCATAGCTATAGGAGAAATGGGTAACCGGCTCCCCATCATAATCGGGCTTTGTGGTCCAGTCGCAAGCCCAACGTCCCTCATAAACCTTTCCCGCCAATGCCGATAGTGGATTCTTATCAAGGTCGGCTTTAAGGGTCTTGGCAGCATCCAGTATGGCATTGCCGAGCAGCACAGAGGCACGGCTGGCCGTAGTTACGCCGGCAAGGGCCTTTGAAGCGGTCGTGGCCTTAACATCAATTATTTCAGGACGATCAATGCCGGCTGCTTCGCAAAGCATTTGCTGGGCCACGGTGTGAACCCCTTGGCCCATCTCCGTCCAGCCGTGATGAAGGATGATGTGATCCCCCGAAACAATCTCAATGCTCACTTCACTTTCATCCGGCATCCCGTTGCCAATGCCGCAATTTTTGAGGCCACAGGCAATTCCTGCATACCTGGCTTTGTGAAAATCATCCTTGATTTCTAGGAGGGTTTCTCGAACACCCACGCCCTCACCAAGAACCTGTCCTGTCGCTGTCATGCGACCGGTCGTCAGGGCATTGTCATAACGAAAGTGCCAAGGGTCAAATCCTCCTTTTTCACATAATTCATCGATTGCGCTTTCCATGGCAAAGGTGACCTGATTGACCCCGAAACCCCGCATGGCGCCGCAGGGGATATTGTTTGTGTAAAGGGCCTTTGAAAGGATATCCACGTTTGGGACGGCATAGGCGCCGGTCGCATGGCCGGCAGCCCGTTCCAGGACCTGCGCCCCAACCGATGCGTAGGCGCCCGTATCCCCGAGTATCCGGGCCCGAAGCGCCGTTAGCATTCCCGCCTCATCACAGGCCAGCTTGTATGTCATTTGCATGGGATGACGTTTGGGATGCATGCGAATAGATTCTTTTCGATTCAGACGAACCTTGACAGGTTGTTTCAATAAAAAGCTTAACAGTGCTGCATGACCCTGAACGGTTAAATCCTCTTTGCCCCCAAAGGCGCCGCCATTGGGTATCAGGTCGATGCGAATCCTTCCGAGCGGTAAACCAAGGATATCCGCAATCTGATGGCGGTCTTCGTAGATGCCCTGGCTCTGGACCAAAACCTTTATGCCGTTCTCCTCCCAGGGCATTGCTATAGCCGCCTCTGTCTCCATGAAGGCGTGTTCCACACGTTGGCAGCGATAGACGCCTTCCACCACATGGGCTGATGCGTCAAAGACATCCTCAATGTTTGGCGCTCCCCGTTGAATGGCACTGGTTGACAACAGATTGCCCTTTTCATGCACCCTGATGGGACTTGTCTCGGCCGCAACCATATCGGTCAGAGGCTCCAGGACTTCATAATCCACCCTGATCAATTGGAGGGCATTCCGGGCAATCGTTTCATTTTCGGCCACAACGGCCGCGAGCACATCGCCGATATATCGGGTCATTTCTCCTTCAAGAACCATCAAAGGCCAGTCCCGATAAACCACGCCCGAATGCCGTTGTCCGGGAATATCATGGCCTGCATATACTTTGATGACACCAGCCAGCCTTTCGGCCTCCGATGTATCGATGTTGAGAATCCTCGCGCGTGGGTGATCCGCGAATTTGAGGGCGCCGTGAAGCATATTGTCGATGCGGATGTCATCGATAAAGGGGCTTTTGCCAATGGCCTTTTGATAGCCGTCATACTTGGGGTGCCGGGCGCCGACCCGTCCCGATGATGCCAGGTCGATGTATTTATTTTCCCTTAAGGCCTCGGCTGCCAATTGGATTGCCTCAATAATTTTGACATATCCCGTACACCGACAAAGGTTCGATCGAAGGGCCTTACGGATGTCATATCGAGTAGGAGTCGGATTTTCTGCCAGCAGGATTTTGGCGCGGGTCAAGAAGCCGGGCGTACAGAACCCGCATTGGACAGCACCCTTGGCAACGAAGGCACGCCCAAGGGTCTGACGAAGTGCTTCCGGAAATCCCTCGATGGTATTCACTTCAGCTGCTTCGATCTTTTTCATGGGCGTTAAACAGGAAAGGGCAGGTTTGGCGTTGATTTCCAGGAGGCATGCGCCGCAGGCGCCCTGTCCGGAGCATCCGTCCTTGGGCGAGAGAATGCCCTTGTGCTCCCTCAGATATTTCAGGAGCGAAAGGTCGCCATCGCCTTCAAAGGTTTCAGGGGCGCCGTTTAAAGTGAATTGAATCAAAGCATAGACCTCAGAGAAAAATTCAAGACGTTCGATTTTGGCCAATCTCGGCTTCAGACTCAAATCTTAATCCTCAAAATTCTACATGTATTCCTGCGGTTAAGATTTTCGCCTTCCTTGACCTTGGCCAAACTTGAACGTTTTGGAAATGCCTACCGTTTAATTCAAAACTTACCCAAACTGTTCCACATAGATTGATGGAATTACCGCATACATGGCTGCAGCCTTAACCAGCTCGCTCTTCCAGGTCCGTTCGTTCGGGGCATGGGCCTGATCTTCGTGGCCCGGGCCGAACCCAATGCACGGAATTCCGAACATACCCATGATCGAAACTCCGTTGGTGGAAAAGGTCCATTTGTCTACAAAGGGATCGTTATTGAACAAATTTTTATAAGCGGAAACCAGAGTCCGGCATGCCGGGTGGTCTTCTTCAATAGTCCAGGACGGGAAATAGGCATCGGTTGAGTAAACCAGGCCCGTGTAAGAGGGCTCCGAATAATCGTACATGGACACATCTGCACCGGAATCACGTACAGCGGGAAGATCTCTGATTTGTTGAAGAGCCAATTCCGCGGTTTCACCGGCAGTCAGCCTCCGGTCCACGGATATGGTGCAACCGTCGGCCACGGCGCATCGTGAGGGTGAAGAGAAAAAGATCTCAGAAACCGTTAAAGAGCCCTTGCCGAGAAAGGCATCGTCCTTGAGATCATGATGCAGGGCTTGGAGATCCATGAGGATCGGGGCCATTTTGAAAATGGCATTGTCTCCCCTTTCCGGCGCCGACCCGTGGCAGCTGATTCCGGCGGTGGACACCTTGATTTCCATTCGGCCCCGCTGGCCCCTGTATATGCGGCAGGAGGTTGGTTCGGTGGACACCACGAATTTCGGACGGATTTTGCCTTCTTTTACAATATATTGCCAACACAGACCGTCACAGTCCTCCTCTTGCACCGTACCGGCGATCAAAAGGGTGTAGTCCCCTTCAAGGCCAAATTCCTTGATTATTTTACCGGCATAAACCATGGCCGCCATTCCGCCTTCCTGATCGCTTGCGCCCCGGCCGACGATGATTTCATCATCTTCATAACCCTCATAGGGATCGTATTCCCAAAGGCTCGGATCTCCTACGCCGACGGTGTCAATGTGGGCGTCCATGGCAATAAGATGTTTGCCGTGGCCGATATAACCCAACACATTGCCCATGGGATCGATGTCCACACGATCGAATCCAACCGTTTCCATTTCCTTCTTGATTCGTTGAATGACGTCTTTCTCCCCGCGGCTTTCGCTGGGGATGGCAATCATGTCCCTTAGGAATTTTGAAATATTTGGTTTGTACGCTTCAGCCTTTTTAAGTATCTCGTGATAAATTATTTTCATTTTAGTTTCCTTAATACTTATCTATTTTTGACCGGATAACCTGCCTTCGCTAAAGCTTCGGCAAGGCAGGCAGGATTAACCCGATTTTTTCTCTCGCACGCTCTCCTTCGTTTCTTCTCGGGATCGCTTGAGCACACAGTGATCACTGAGATTTTAAAGAAAGATATGATTGCTCAGTTGGGCTGGGAAAGAGGTTCTGCGGAAAGATAAAACATTTCATTTTTCCGCTGAACCTCTTCCCAATCTCAATCCCTTGTGGGGATTGAGGCCTGCGTTGCAGGCAGACTAAGCAATCAAGCTCTTTTTGCCTCCGCGTCTCCGGGAACTCTGTGAGAGAGGCAGTCAAATCCGCCTTCTGCCTGGCGGATGAATATCATGTGTATCCTGTTATCTTGTCGAAAATTTTAGCCCCGATGAACTATTACTGATTACCCTGTTTATCTCCCCTGTAAATGTGGGTGCCGGCCCCGCCTGTAACCGCCTCCTTCAATAGAGAGGTGCTGGTAATAATCGCTTCAGCGCCCCCTTTTTGGAGGAAATCGATGGCCGCCTTGATTTTGGGCAACATACTGCCGGCCGGAAAATGCCCCTCCCGGATGAATCCTTCGGCTTCGGAAACACTGATATTTTCTAAAGCCTTCTGCTCCGGTAATCCGTAGTTCAAATAGACATGATCGACCGATGTGGAGATAAGCAATGTGTCGGCACCTAATTCAGAGGCAAGCAGGCTCATGGCGTAATCCTTGTCAATTACCGCATCGACCCCTTGGAGGGCCCCGTCCGGCTTCCTAAAAACGGGTATGCCTCCCCCACCGACGGCAATAACACAAAAGCCTTGTTTGAGCAGGGTTTCAATGGCCCCCTGCTCGATTATTCTGACAGGACGTGGAGATGGAACAACCCTCCTGTATCCTCTGCCGGGTTCATGGGAAATGACCCAGTCCGGATTTTCCTTTTCCAGCTTTTTGGCCTTTTCCTCAGTATAGAAGGAGCCGATCGGTTTATCGGGATTTGAAAAGGAGGGATCATGACTATTGACCTCCACCTGGGTTACAACGGTCACCGCCCTTTTGGACATATTTCTTTTTTGGAATTCGTTTTCAAGGGCTTGCTGGATATGGTAGCCGAGTGCACCCTGTGTGTCGGCCACGCAACTGACGAGGGGGACAAAATGGAGGTGTTCCTGTTGGTAAGCTATTTCAGATCTTCTTAGAATAAAGCCGACTTGAGGCCCGTTGCCATGAGTGAGGACTGTTTCATATCCCGCCTCGATGAGGTCGGCGATGTAGACGGCTGTTTCACAAACGGCATCATATTGATATTCTACCGTTTGGTGCTCCGGGTCCTTGACAATCGCATGTCCACCAATGGCTATCGCCACCAACCTGCTCATGCGCTCTCACCCCTGCTGATTTCAATCAAATCATAGAGTTGAATGTCTTGGGCCAAAAAACCGTACAGCCGATTACCTCCCCCGTGAAGGCACCAAAAAAGATCGTAAATACTAGCCAAACATATTTGAAATTCGCTTCAACTTTGAATCACGTTGCTTATTGTTTCGACGCCTCCGGTAATGCGAGTGTTCAGGGGTTCAGTGTTCAGGAAAGAAAAGTCGGTGTCTTGCCGTTGCTTCCTCCTCGTATCTGACTAAGCAACGCTGGAGTCAGTTTTTTGATCAAACTGGCCGCT
>CAYWMP010000074.1:19029-26304 GCA_964459445.1 uncultured Desulfobacteraceae bacterium | reverse complement strand
GTCCAAGGAGTTTCCGTGCATGCCTGGGGTCTCCGACCCCGCCGAGTCCTCATATCCCTCGCCATAACGGTTTATGCGGTGTTGCCTTCTGCTTACTTGAAGAACATCGGCACTCGGATTTAGGTCTCTTTCGGGGCTCAATACCCAGCCTGCACTTTCCCCTGTCAACGCTTCGCCCATAATGTTACCATTACCAGCACATGACTCGGGGCCGATGTGGGTGGCTAGACCTTCATCGTAGGACTCTTTCATTCCCGACTCCTTGTCGGTTTTAATCGGCGAATCTCAAATGTTGAGACCTGATAGACCCCCCATTTAGATTTAAATCACTGCATTGCCTCAGCAGATAGGAATTTCTCAATAT
Organism: uncultured Desulfobacteraceae bacterium; assembly: GCA_964459445.1. Taxonomy (GTDB): domain Bacteria; phylum Desulfobacterota; class DSM-4660; order Desulfatiglandales; family HGW-15; genus CAYWMP01. The sequence continues at coordinate 25,940 of CAYWMP010000074.1, read as the reverse complement.
GCCAGCCGCCATTGTCGACACTTTTCAAGTTCGGACATTTTTGCCTTGACATTCGGACAAAAAAGACCTAAAAAAATACATGAACGGCAACGAACTTCTCAAAAAGCTGAAGAAACTTGGAAAGCATAACAATATCGTTGTCCGTTTTGAGACAAAACGCGGCAAGGGCAGTCATGGCACTCTGTATTACGGTGACCGTAAAACTATCCTTAAAGACCGCAAAAAAGAAATAGGGCCGGGTCTTTTAAGAAAGATGATAGCTGAACTTGGCCTTGATAGAAATGATATGAATTAAGGAGGCAACCACATGTTTCAGTTTACCTATGCAGCCAAAATCGAAAAAGACGAAGCCGGATTTTTTCTGGTCACATTTCCGGATATTCTCTTTGCCGCCACCGATGGTAAAACTATGCCTGAAGCTCTGGGGGAAGCACGGGATTGTTTGGAGGAAGCCGTTGCCGTTTGCATTGCCGACAACCTTGATTTTCCATTCCCTTCATCTATCCGCAAAGGACAGCACGCTATTCCGCTAACAGCCCGAATGTCTGCCAAGGCAGCCCTCTATATTGCGGTACGTGAAACGGGTATCAGCAAATCCGAACTGGCGCGCAGACTCGGTGTGGATGAAAAGGAAATACGCCGAATGCTCTCTCCCAGGCACCAAACCAAGCTCCCACGGATAGAGCAGGCTCTTTCGGCTCTTGGCTATCAGTTGTCCGTCTCATTGCAAAAAGCTGCTTAAGATCAACCTTAAAGTTATTTCCACCATCTAGGCGGATGAACCAGACGGGAATAATTTGCGGATTTTGTGTACAGAGGGACACCCTTAAGATTTTGAGTTGAAAAGATATCAGGAAAGTAAATGGGTGCCAAGATTAGCCCGACTGGACGCGCCCGGTGTATTACATCTCATTATGAACCGGGCAATAGAGCGTAGAAATATATTCAAAGATGATGGAGCCCCACGGGTAAACCCGTGGTACCAATAACCTACCCGTCTTTCCATCCTCCGTAGCAGGTTACTGCGGAGGACGGGCGCCTCCGGTGTCACCAGCCAGGCCATTGGACACCCATGTCACTCCATTTCATATGCCAGCGGCACCGCAAGCTTGTGCCACGGGTCAACACCGCATTAGCCCTTACTCTCATCATCTCTAATTAATTCATACTCCGCAAAATCGAAAAATATTATTTGACAACATAGTATCACCTTAGTATCATATTTTTATGCCACGAAAAATAAAACAACTTATAAAGGACCTCGAACAAGCCGGATTTATAACCAGAAGTGGCAAGGGGAGCCATCGCAACTTTGTGCATCCTAATCTCTCAAAGCCTATTACAATTTCCGGCAAACCGGGTGATGACGCTAAGCATTACCAGGAAAAAGAGGTTAAAAAAGCGATTGAGGAGGCAAGAAAATGAAAAATTCGGATCGCTACTTAAAAATCGTTGAATGGTCTGAAAAAGACCAGTGCTACGTTGGTTCTTGTCCGGGTTTATTTTATGGTGGATGTCACGGTGATAATGAGGCTAAGGTATATGCCGAATTATGCAAAATCGTAGAAGAAAATATTGCTTTATATAAGGAAGATGGAAAGCCTTTACCCTCTCCAACTGCCGGGAAAGAATATTCAGGGAAATTTCTTCTTCGTACTGGAAAAGAAATTCACAAGGCACTTGCTATACGCGCAATGAAAGATGGAAAGAGCTTAAATACCTTTTGTACTAAAGCATTGAAAAAAGCGATATCACATTTCGATCAGTTAACGGGCTAAGGCGGAAGAACCAGACGAAAATTATTTGTGGATATTACCGTTAAGGACTGTGCTAGCATGAAAGGCTTCGGTCCCGCTGTTTATTCGCAAACGTTATGCATAATCCTATCGAGGTGTGAATTATGGAAATTGACATTGATTCCATGAGTTATGATGAGCTTGTTGAATTGAATCACAAGATAGTTGAAAGGCTAAAGTTCTTGGATTCGATGCATACTCATAAAGAAATGATGCGATTCAGCCCGGGTGATCAAGTTTGTTTTGAACCCCCTGGTAGAGGTAAGCAATTGGGTACGCTGGTAAAGTATAACAAGAAAACGGTTACTGTGATCACCGAATCAGGGCAAAAATGGAATGTTTCACCGCATATGCTCAGAAAAGTGAAAAACGTAAAAAGCATTAAAAACAGCCAAGACAACATAATTGATTTCCCTAAAAAGTGATTGCATAACAAAAGCTTGGAGTCAGACGCCCAAAGCAGTGCGTTTTTGTAGAGCGTCCGGAGCCTGATATTTTTCACCTTAAAAGAATATAGTTGATTTCTACCCGACGCTGCTCAAGCTTGGCAGGATATCGCAGGAGAATAACAAAGGAGGGAAATAATTGTGATTTCAAGGCATTGGAAAGGCATAGCCAAACAGAACAGAGCTGATGATTACGTAGATCATCTTAAGAATGATACATTTCCAAAGCTTTCAAAGATTAGCGGATTCATCAAAGCATCTATTCTAGCAAGAAGGATCGAACAGGGTACTGAGTTTTTGATAATTACCGATTGGGTGTCAATAGAAGCCATTCGCGCCTTTGCGGGTGAAAGGACAGATGAGGCGGTGGTTCCTCCCTTGGTTCAAGATATGATGATTGAATATGATGGGAAAGCCATCCATTACGAAGTCATAACAAATTTCACTGTTCAATGATTTAATACATGAAACTTTCCTACAATGAAAAAACAGAAGGAATCATCGATTTATGAAATCATATCATGTAATCGGCAAACGGTTGCCTCGCGTTGATGCCGCGGACAAAGTCAAAGGAAGGGCGCTCTACACCGATGACCTCTCCATGCCGGGCATGCTTTGTGGAATGATACTGCGGAGCCCCTTTGCCCACGCAAAGATACTGAAAATCGACACCTCCCGTGCCATCAAACTGCCCGGGGTTAAGGCCGTCGTGACAGGAGAGGATACGCCCAAAGTGAAATTTGGCGTTATTTCCAGATCAACCAAATATATGGACGAATTCCCGCTCTCAGTGGATAAAGTCCGATTCATTGGGGAAGAGGTGGCCGCCGTAGCAGCCGTTGATGCAGATGCAGCTATGGAGGCCATCGATAAGATAGAGGTGAAATACGAAGAACTCCCGTCCGTGTTTGACCCGGAAGAAGCACAAATACCGGAAGCCCCGCAGATTCACGATCACGCGCCCGGAAACATCAGCCGCGAATATCATTTAAGAAAAGGTGACCCGGAAGACATGTTTTCCAAGTGCCACCTCGTGCGCGAAGACATCGGCAGCCGGAAACGCGGCCTTGAACGGAGCCAAGGCGGCAAGGGATCAAGTCTTTCAGATTGTTGCAGAGGAATTGGAGGCAAACGTAGAGGACCTGGTTGCTAAGGACGGAATGATCTTTGTGAAAGGGACGCCTGGAGCATCTGTCTCTTTTGGAGAGGCCATCAACCTTTATCAAACCAAGAACAAGGGCGCTCCCTTGGTCGTGAAAGGCACCTACAATTCGCCGGATCCCCTTTCCCCCACCTACAGTTTTGGTGCCTACCTATGTGAGGTGGAAATTGACTTGAGAACGGGTGAAATTGATGTTCTCAAATTCTGGGTCGGTCATGACTGCGGTCAGCCTCTGAATCCCCTGTCCGTGGAAGGGCAGATAGAAGGTTGTATCTCCATGGGGTTGGGATACGCCCTTTTCGAGAACCTTCAGTTTGACGGGGGACAGACCCTAAATCCCTCTTTTATGGGCTACTCCCTCCCCACGGCCAATCAAATTCCGGAAATTGATATCACCCACGTGATTACGGAGGATCCCCACGGGCCTTTTGGGGCCAAAGAGACCGGCGAAGGGTCATTGGACCCCACGACGCCGGCAGTGGTCAATGCAATCTATAATGCCATCGGGGTAAGGATTATGGACCTGCCTGTCACGCCGGAGAAGATCCTGAAGGGACTAAAAGGAAGATAAAATGGAAAAGCAATTAATCACACTATCTGTCAACGGAGAGCTCTATGAGGTGGGTGTGAAACCCAATGACACCCTGCTTGAGGTTTTGAGGGAGGAGTTAAGACTGGTGGGTACAAAAGAGGCTTGCGGCGTGGGGGAATGCGCGGCCTGTACCGTTCTTATGGATGGAAGGGCCGTACTATCCTGTCTTACCCTCGCGCTTGATGCAACCGGACGTGAAATCATAACCATTGAGGGAATTTCCTCGGGAGAAACCTTAGATCCTATTCAGGAGTCATTTGTTCAACACGGGGCCGTCCAATGCGGGTTTTGTACGCCCGGGATGATCTTGACCGCTAAGGATTTGCTGGAAACAGTGGAGAATCCGAGCAGAGAACAGATTAGAGGCGCCATCTCGGGCAATCTGTGCCGATGTACGGGATATACAAAAATCCTGGAGGCGATTGAGAAGGTGAAGGGGGGTGATGATGAATGAACGCAAACCGGCTTCCGAAGCTCACCTATTTTGAACCCAAGAGCGTTGAGGAAATCATTGAACTAAGACAGGCCTTCGGGAATGATGCCGTCGTGTTAGCCGGTGGCACCGATGTCATCCCTCTGTTGAAAAAACACAATATCTCCTTCAATCATGTGATCAACATCAAAAGAATTCCGGAGTTGAAGCAGGTTTGCTCTGAAGAGGATAAAAGCCTCAGGATTGGGGCAGCCGTTACCCTTCGGGATGTAATTGATGATCCTGTCGTCTCGACCTCTTATCCCCTCTTGCGTAATGCCGCCCGCTCAGTAGCCTACAACCATATCAGGAATATGGGAACTTTGGTGGGCAACGTCTGTGTGGATAACAAATGTACGTTTTTCAATCAGTCCAAGTTCTGGTGGCAGTCCAGGGAAGATTGTTTCAAACGTGGCGGTGATAGATGCTATGTCGTGACAGGCGGCAAAAAATGCTATGCCTTGTCGGTCGGAGACACGGTTTCAGCCCTTATTGCCCTTGATGCTAGCTTAGAGATTATCGGCCCGGAGGGTACCCGGCACACCCCCATGAAGGACTTTTACTGCGGGGACGGCTGCAAACCCCACCATCTGGATTCAACCGAGATGGTTGCCGCTGTCCTCATCTCCCCGGCAAATCATGAATGGCGCGGGGGATTCATGAAAAGGAGCGTCCGGGGAACGGTGGATTTTGCCATCGCATCCCTTTCGGCCCGCTTTATAAACAATGGTCATGGTGTGGAAGCCGCAAGAATTTCCTTGAACGGAGTTTCTACAAAACCTGTTAGGGCCAAACAAACGGAGGCGTTCTTATTGGGAAAGGACTTTGATGATCAAATCATAGGAGATGCTTCCAGTCTCCTTCTGAAGGAAGGTACCCCGCTGTCCGCAATAGGGGCATCGGTTTTGGTCCGAAGGCATGCAATCCAGGCGATGTTTAGCGATTTGGTTGACTCGATTCAATAGGGCTGATTCATTAATTTGGTCGATCTGGCTTTTAAAAACGCTGATTGGAATAATCTGCGGAGAGCCGATTTAGAAAGCCACACATCTAAAGCCCAGAATGTTTGAACGGGTATCGGTTTCCAGTTCCAGGCGGGTCAAAAGGTTTTTATCTTCATCGGACACCCAACTGGCGCCCTTTGCAATGGAAATGTTGGGCTGCCCTTCCTCTCCGAATTCCATTTCACTATCGATGGTCCACTCCATGACATTCCCTATGGCATCTGTAATGCCATATTCATTTTGATAATCAATGTGCCTGTCCACCGGGGATGTATCGCCGATATAACTTTCTTCGATATTGCATCGCTCCTTGTCCTGTTCGTTTCCCCAGGGATATTTGTGCGCATCTGATGTCCGCGATGCAGCCTCCCACTCATTTTCCGTGGGCAGTCTCTTACCGGTCCAGGCTGCAAAGGCCATGGCATCCTCGACGCTCACATGTACAACTGGATGATTCCTCTTCCCCCGAAGCGTGCTTCCGGGTCCCGTGGGTTGATACCAGCAGGCGCCTTCCACAACCTTGCTCACGAGCGCGGAATTCCATTCGAGGATTTCCTGTCCGGTTTTTGCATTTGTTGTTTGCTGGTACCGGCCACTGTAGACGGTGCTATAGCCCTGTTCCTCGGCTTTTGTTTTATATCCCGTTTTTTCAACAAAAATCTCAAACAGCGCATTCGTGATCGGGAATTTCCCTATGTAAAATGCCGGCAGGTGCACAAGATCCAGGGATTTCTCCTCCTTTTGAGGGTCGGCACTCCCGACCGTGAAATCGGCTTCGGGAATCATTAAATATTGATTGAAATACCTATCCATTGCCCCAAGATAGCTATCGAACTCTTCAGCCAGTATCCTGGCATTCCTTGTTTTGTCATCCGTCTCGTATTCATCAAAGGAACTCCCCCCGACAACGCCAGCAGGGTCCTCTTCCTCATCCACTGCTAATTCGACATCTTCGACATCAACCTCGGCTTCTTCCAGATCATCGTCAACCTCTTCGATCGCATCAACCTCTTCGAGGTCTTCAGGATCGATTTCCTCTACCTCATCATCCAGATCATCCGCCTCTTCCTCGAGTTCCTCGGGCACCTCCTCAATCTCATCATCATCGACTTCATCGACCTCGTCAACCTCCGCCAGTTCCACGACATCATCCGCTTCGATTTCTTCTATGTCTTCATCTTCTTCCAGGGCCTCGACATCCTCTTCCCCCTCTTCGGCGAGTTCTTCTAGCTCTTCGTCAGATACCTCTTCCAGGGCATCCAAATCTTCGAGATCTCCTTCTCCTTCCTCGGAGACCTCCTCGATTTCGTCCTCATCGACCTCATCGACCTCGTCAACCTCTGCCAGTTCCACGACATCATCCGCTTCGATTTCTTCTATGTCCTCATCTTCTTCCAGGGCCTCGACATCCTCTTCCCCCTCTTCGGCGAGTTCTTCTA
>CAYWMP010000074.1:0-18929 GCA_964459445.1 uncultured Desulfobacteraceae bacterium | reverse complement strand
CCAGGGCCTCGACATCCTCTTCCCCCTCTTCGGCGAGTTCTTCTAGCTCTTCGTCCGAAAGCTCTTCCAGGGCATCCAAATCCTCAAGATCTTCTTCTGCCTCGATTTCTTCAATATCCTCGTCCTCTTCAGCTAGCTCCAATATCTCCTCGGGCTCTTCCTCCTCTACTTCTTCAATTTCATCCGGGATCTCCTCAATCTCTTCATCTTCAACCTCTTCTAAATCATCCTCATCAAGAAGGTCCTCCTCCTCGTCTGCCTCTTCGACTATGTCTTCAACTTCTTCATCCTCTATTTCGTCCTCTTCTAATTCCTCTAGCCCGTCGATTTCTTCAAGATCTTCTTCCGCTTCCTCTTCTTCCAGAAGTTCTTCTTCATCGATTTCTTCTACTTCTTCATCGCTCTCGATCTCCTCGGCATCATCCTCAATATCGATCAGATCGAGTGGATCATCTTCTTCACCACCCTCCCCTACTCCTTCAATGCCGGAGCCCTCGTCAGCGTCAACATCCACAGTGACCTCGCCGACCGGTTTAACCCTTATCGTCCCTTCTGCAGCACCTTGATCTTCAAGCCCGACGACATCTGACATCCCTCTGATAAGGTTCTTCAACTGATCCATTTTATTGGAGCCGTCTTTGCCGTCCAGCCATTCTGCCACTTCGGGCTTGAGGAGCGTTTCATTTAAGACCTTAAGAATATCGAGAATTTCGCCCAAGGTGGCCGTTTCATCAGCATTCATGCTGGATCTTAGTTTCTCAAGTACTTTCTCCCTAGCCTCCTCCGACATCACAAAGACATTGTCAGGTCCGATTTTAACCCCTTCCGAGTTTTCACCGTCTTTGTAAAGCCTTTTTAAATCTGCGTTTACTGTAGACTTGACCGTGCTAAAATTTTTCCGTTTTTTGACGATGGCATCCGGGTCGTCTCCCGTATCCCAGAGCACCCTTATGAGGTGATCCGTCTCTATGTTCGTCACAGACCCAATCGGAACATCCTCTTCATAATGCTCCCGAATGAGGCTCAGAAGCCTGTACTTCAACGCTTTCTCATTCCTGTAGTTGAGATTCGTTATAGCTTCATCGATGCCATTTATTGTAATTACTGTCGCCACTGAATAACGCTCCTAGTATCCCGCTCAACAATCTGCAAAACTCATTCCAAAAAATTCATTCAATCCAATATGTTAGATAGCCGTACCCCTGACACACAGGAGAATAGAAATACGTTTTTCGACAGCTCCCAAACACCTGATAAATGGGCCATATGTGGTATAAGTCTTGCATCTTTCCCTTCCGAGAAGAGTGCTTTCATAGTTTTTTCGTGGCATGGATGATTCCGAAAAGACGTCTTTGATCACAGAAAATCACTCGGAAAAGTTTCCTGCGGCCAACGACATATCGCGGTTTTTCAGATTGACAGCCCACCTAGGGCGAAGCCACAATACCCATTCGCCACAAGGAAATAAAATTGTGTTTTCAGCATCTTCTAGACTTTATCAAGATTCGGAATTCCTTATTTGCCTCTTTGATCGAGGTTAGGTGCTATGGGACATAATATCTGTATTGCCAGCTTGAAGGGCGGTGTGGGCAAAACCACGACTGCCGTCAATCTTTCGACAGCCATGGCCCTTGCCGAAAAAAAGTCGCTTTTGGTCGATTTCGATCCCCAGGGTCAGGCCACATCAGGTATTGGTATCGACAAAACAAAACTAAAGAATGCCATTCTTGATGTTATGGTCAATGAAGTCACTATAAAAGAAGCTATTATCAACACGGATATGGCGTACCTGAAGCTACTTCCCGCCACAGCGGACCTGTACGATTTGGAATCAATCCCGAACACTGAACACGGCAGAGATCAAATTCTGCGACGCATCCTTGGAGAAATCAAAGATGAATATGAATTCATCATCATCGACTCCCCACCTTCGATGAATCTTCTTTCAATCAACGCAATTACGGCAGCGGATTCTCTTATCATTCCCCTTCAATGTGAATTCTACGCATTGGAAGGAATCAACGAACTGCTAAAATGGGTGCAAAGTATTAAAAAGGCCTCGAGCCCTCATATGAAAATCGCCGGAATACTTTTGACCATGTTTGAAGAGAGCGAAGAGGTTTGCATGCAAATAGTGGAAGGAGCCAAGAAATCATTCGATGGCATGCTCTTCAATACCATTGTTCCAAGAAATCTTCAGTTGAGGGAGTCTGCTATACACGGAAAACCTATACTTCTTCAGGATATGAAATCACCGGGCGCCCAGAGCTACCTGGAACTGGCCAGAGAGTTTCTGGAGAGGGTGACTTCAGGTTAAGAAGGGAAAAGTGGGTGATGGTCATTAGTGGTCCGACACTAGGCCTCATTAACCATCGATAGTCTGGGAGAAAGGAGATGCAAATGAAGATCACTAACTCTGATGTGATCAAAAGCGGTGAGAACGAGCTCATTGATGCGATCAGTGCAGACATCGACTGGGGTGTCATCGAAGGGGTCTTCGGCAAAGAACACAAGCTGGGGATAGAGGAAGATGTTGAATACAAAAAGGGTGATATTGTTGTCCATAACGGGCAAGTGGCCTATGAATTGGAGTTTGAGGTAAGGGTCACCCTTACAGTCATTCTCGATAGGGAAGGAAAATATCTCGCAGTCAAAAGCTCCGCCGATATAGGTGAAAATGAATCCGAAGAGGCCCTCTCAGATGGGTTGGATGATGGGGAAATCGAAGAACTAACCGAGGATGACCTGCTGGATATCGATCTTGAAGAGATTTCCTCCGACGAATCGGAAAGTACTGAGACCCAAGAGACCTCAGCCGAGAGCCCTGATGTGTCTGGCGACGAAGAAAATTCTGTTGAAACCCTTGAGGCTGATGGGGAGACCTCCGGAGGCAATGGCGAGGATGAATTGGAAGAATTGCAGCTTGATGAAATCGAGGAGGAGGATGGTGACTCCTTGATGATGGCATCACACACAAATCCCGAGGAAAAAATCTCACAGATGGCCTCTGAAGCTGCAGAGCTGGCAGGCGAGATTAGCAGCTAAGAAGATATCCTACGCCATTCTTTGGACTTGGGGAGATAGACTGTTTGTTTGCATTTCTTGAGATTGAATATTAAGAGGAAACGTCAGATGAAGGAAACTGAGCAGGAATCTGCTAAAGAAGAATTAACAGAGAGTGAATTGCGGGACGAGCAGCCACCCGAACCCGAAGACCAGGAAGAGACGGAGTCCTCTGAAGAGGTCGAGGTAGAAGCCAAGGATCAGGAAGAGTCGGATTCCCCGGATGATAAAGAAGACGAATCCGAGGAAGATGAAGGATTCAGGGTAGAAGAGGTTTTTAATCAGGTCCTTGGTATGCACCTTGAAAGACTCATGGGGAGCAGATATGGGATCGGTGGTTTGCCCATCAATGTCCTCACGCTCTCCTGTTTCATCCTCCTCACAGATCAGGCGACCATGGAAGAGACGACTGATGCCACGGAAAAGTTTACTGAAGATACCTTGGTTGCTGAATTAATGGATCTCGGTTTGGACGTTGACGATGACACCTTCGAAGTGATCGAAGATATGATAGACGCCGGGTACATTGAAGATGACGAGGAGGGTTTCTATACTCCCCTGAAGCCAGCCATCAAAATTACAGAGCAGTTGGACACTATTTTTCCGGGGATGCCGGGTATCAATCTCGTCGCCTACTTCATTCAAATCATGGATGAAGTAGAATCGGAACGAAAGGATCTGGAATATGCGATAAGCCAGTTCGACCAAACACTCAGGCGACAGGCGGTAGCGGATAAAACCGAAAAGGAGAAAAAAACCAAAAAAACGGTTAAAGGGGCCCAGCCGACGCAGACGGACTGGCAGGCGATTTCAGAAGAGGTTAGGACCCGTCTGACGGAGGAGGTCCGAACCCGGCAGGATAAAGGCGCTAAACTCTCTGATCTTTATAGTCCTCTACCCGCACCCAAGCCGAAACCTGCTGCCCCTCAAACCCCTATCAAAGTCGATGCCCCGCCAACCGAACCAATCTCCGATCAAACTGAAGCTGAGCCGACTGAATTGTCAGATCCTGGGGTCCCGGAAGACCAGCTCCATGAGGCTTCCGAAGCCTCGGCCGCTGCGGGAGAAGAATCAACAGAGGCCCCCGAGGCTATGGAACCCGTTTTGGATGAATCCGAAGCCCACGCAGGAGACACTGTATCCCCCGCTGAGGGCGCGGAGACAGCGGAAACAGACCAACCACAGCAATCTGACGAAGGAATAACGAGTGAGGAAGAACAGGACGAGCCCGCTGCCGATCAAGTGGATGAACCTGTTGAATTCGACGACGAAGATCTAGAGAAAGAAATCGGTGCATTTGAAGAGGAATTGGGATCAGAATGCCCTATTTGCAAAAAAGGAAATGTCCAACCGCAAACCACCACAAGGGGCAAGCTTTTCTATAAATGCGGAAACAAATCCTGTAATTTTATCAGCTGGGGAAAACCCTTCCACATTCAATGTCCCCATTGCCAAAATCCGTTCCTGGTCGAAGGAGCTGATATGGATGGTGTTCCCGTGCTGAAATGCCCTAGAGCAACCTGCCGGTATTGGCAGACGGTCGACGGACAGCAAACATACAATACTCAAGAGGCCGCAGTAGCGGCGGCCGGCTCCTCTGGAGCCTCGCCTGCTATGGAAAAACCTGCAAAGAAGTCCCGCAAAAAACGCGTGGTCAGACGAAGACTTGTCCGTCGAAAACGTTAACTGAGGATTTGCAGAAGCAAGAACTCCGGAAGCTGAATCGATCAACCCATGCATGACTCACCTACGGTGAATCTTCCCTAGACTCCTCATGTACCGCCATATCCTACGGTGATCTTCTCCCCCTGCACAATGACGGGAACTTCCCTTACACCGCCGGAGTAGTCCAGCATTTCCTTGAGCTTTTGACTGTTTGTTTTCACATCAACGTATTCGGCCTCATCGCCATAGGCCTCACGGGCCCTCGACGTATAGGGTCAACCTGACTTTCCATAAATCACAATCTTCTTTGCCATACTGCTCTCCTTCTTTCATGAATTCTAAATATCTTATTTTGAGCTATTCAAAATAGCCCATAAACCTCTTCAACTTCTTCATTGCCTTCGGGAGCACCTCCCCTATTCCTTCGTGGAATCTCATATGAGCAATTTCATCAAATGGCGTATCACCCTGATTGATGATCACTAGCCTGGCATCGGCCATAAGCGCTTCCCTCGGCATATCTGCCGCAGGCGTCACGACCAGGCTGGAACCTACAACCACAAAGAGATCACAATTGCGCGAATGCTCGTACGAAAGCATGAGATCCTTTTCCGGCAACGACTGCCCAAAATCAACGACACTGGAAACCAAATCTCCGCCGCAAGAGCAACTTGGTGAAGCCGGCGAGCGAGCCACTGTTTGTCCGCATTGCTTACACCTGAGCTTGGTCATGTTTCCATGAAGCTCGGCAATGAGGTCCGGCTGGATGCCTGATTTTAGATGCAGATTGTCGACGTTTTGCGAGATCAAGAACTTGAGTTTGCCCAGGTGCTGTAGCTCAACGATGGCCTTGTGGCCTTTGTTTGGCTCCACTTGATCCCATGATGTTGCCATTGGTTTAGGAGGAAGGCCTTTATCTCGCCTGGTCCACACCCCCTCCGGCCCTCGGAAGTCGGGCAAGCCCGATTCCGTGCTGATCCCAGCACCCGTAAATACAACCAAATAGCGAGATTCATAGAGCCACTGAGCCAGATTTTCTATCCTTTGATCGATGTCCCTATTCATAATCAAATACCGATCGACTGAACTTTTCCTCAGTTGCAGGTATGCAGGCTTATTTTCTTATGCGATTCTTTAGTTCCTTCCGAAATAACAGGTACCCTGTGATCATCATTAGAATTCCAATGACAAAAACGGCATCATTATTCTCGATCATGCCATAGGCAGTTGCCAAGATACCCCCGGCCGATGATATTATCATTTTGATCTTGATTTGGTTCATATCTATTTGCTCTTGACCCGCATCTGAGGCCGACGATCGGAATTTGGCTCATAAAGCATATTAGTATAATCTGTTTGGGCCTTCAACAAGGATAAAGGCAAATGCACTTTATGAGCGGCCCACCCTTCCCTCAAAAGAAGGGTCATCGGCATCGCCGGGCATTCTGGACCCATTGAGACCTTTGAAAAATGTTCTATTTTGCCCAAGGTCAAGGTCGATGAGGATTTTAACCACAGGAATACTTGAAGTATTTTGAGGATTGAAATCCGAATCTGAAGCGGAGATTGGGTAAAAGAGGGCGTTTTGCAAAGGTCTCAAATTGTGAACGAAGCAGAAGATAACCCTATGGTGACATATCACGACTTCCAGGACTTGGATATGCATGAAGAAGAGGGCCGGGATTATCAGATCCTTTCCAGATTTGGGTCTTCAGGCATTGCTGTTATGGCGCCCCACGGTGGGGATATAGAACCCGGGACCTCAGAATTAGCGGAAGCCATAGCAGGAAAGGAACACGCCTTTTATAGTTTTGAAGGACTAAAACCCAAAGGGAATCGAAATCTACACCTTGCCAGCGTGAGTTTTGATGAATCCACTGGGGTGCGCCTGGCCAAGGCATCCGAAACCGTATTGACTATTCACGGATGTAAAAAAGATGAACCATTGATCTTTATCGGAGGCCTTGACGATGAACTAAAAAGCAGAATAAGGGACATGCTCCTCAAGCGCGCCTTCCCCGTTCAAAAAAGCCCAAACTATCCAGGTCGAAACCCTATGAACATCTGTAATCTCGGCCGGCGGGACAAAGGCGTACAACTTGAAATGTCATCTGGCCTTCGCAAGCTTTTGTTTAAAGATTTATCCCGTGCCGGAAGAAAAGAAAAAACGGAGGATTTTGAAAACCTTGTAAAGGCCGTAAGAGATGTCATTGGCGTTTTTGCCGAGTTAAAAACTAGTTGAGTTGCGGCTTCAGTTTTCTCCATATGAATTCGCTGATCTGCTCGATTTCATACTCGTTTTGAGAATACTGAATATCCATAATATCCATATACATGATCGGCGCATGGGGGAAGGCATCCGTTTTTTTATTTATATCCAAAGATAGGTAGACATTTTTTCCCAGAAGAATAATGGCAATGTCGGCGGCCTGTGCCATGTCCTGTATGGCCGATTCTGCATTGCTGGGGTGGATGACGAACGGTCTCCGTTCCTGAACACAAAATCTTATTTTTTCTACGAGCCTCTCTGTCCACTCCTCTTCTCCGCCCAAAACCCATTCAGACTTTTGGGTGATTAAGGCTTCGGTCTTTTTCAAAATTTCCCTTTTGAGGCTCTGGATTGCTTTTCGATATAACTCCGTGGGTTGAAATCCAGATTGTGGAAGTCCGCTGTCCAAATCACTATGTAAAAACTCCTTGGTCAATGATGGCAGTATGGCAATCCTGACATTTTTTTGTTCAGCCGACGGCTCAAAAGATTTGCAGCTGAATTTCTTGTAGTTTGCTTCCGCGATTCTTTTGTTTACGAAAACGTCTTTCGCCACCAACCCCAAATCGTACAATGTCTTAACCAGAAATGGGGAACCTAGATAGTGATAAAGGCGAGGTTCTCTTTTCACGATTTCCCTGATTAGTGCCATCTCATTTTCATATAGCCCGGTTGCCACGAGATCTCCATCTGATGGCTTCACGGTCACGTCAAAAAGCAAATCTTCACGATCCATCAGGTTTTTCAATTGAATCTTTTCCTCACGATGGATTTTTCTTAGGAAGAGCAGCCTCAAGGCGATGAATTCGGGCGAAGGGTAAACACTTCCTGTATTGAAACGTCCCTTATGCAGGCTCAGTCTTCTATCGTAATGAAACAATACCTTTGTAAGGTATATGATGTTCGGGTCCAGGACCATTAGGGCGAGTTCGTTCTTGTCTATATCGAGCATTGTTTCCGCAATCTCTTCCATGTCGAGCTTTGCATCGAGTCCCCGCGTTTGCCATTCCTTTCGATATTTAGGGTTCCCTGCCTTTCCCAATACAACCTTGAGCAGATAAGACAGGACTTCTCCAGCGTAGGCCTCGGCATGTGAAAGCGCCTGAACGTCGGTTTTCATCTCACTTGCCCAGACATTTCCGTGAATTGGACCTTTATCCAAATCTGAAATGAAAGGATGACCAAAAAGCGTGTAAGCCATAAACGCAATGGCTAGGACTATTTTCACGATCTGATTTCTACCTCTCCGGCCCTCTCAACTGTGAGAGGCCTCAATCCCATTCTACTCATGATTGTTTTACATTGATTCAGGAAGGATCAAAGTCTGATTCATTCAAAAGACACTTCTATCAAATACTAAATGAGCGCGATCCCTGTCAAAGGCTATGATCGGCTCAGCCTAAACAGGCGCGGACAAACCCTTTTTTTGACTTTAGGTTTGTGCTTCTATACTATCTTGAACCACTTGGTATTAAGCTAAACATTGGTCTTAGTAGCGCTACCAATAGCCTGGAAGAATATCAATCACAAAGGATTAAAAATGAGCAAAGATACGCAAAAAACCCTCCGGCTGAACCCGGGAGATAATGTCGTCGTGGCTTTAGAGGACCTGGACACCGGCAACACCATTGATGGCGGCGTTGCCTGTCTTGATTTCATACCATCCGGCCATAAGGTTGCGATGGAGGATATTGAACAATCAAGACCGATCTATAAATACGGCCAGATCATTGGATTTGCATCACAGCGAATTCAACCCGGCGATCATGTCCATACCCACAATATGGGGATGAAAGAATTCAAGAGAGAGTATGCCATAGGTTCTGAATCCCGGCCCACAAACTACATCCCTGAGACGGAGCAGGCCACCTTTAATGGGATTAGACGCGAAGATGGAAAGGTCGGGACAAGAAATTACATCGGGGTCCTTGCAACGGCTAATTGCTCCACAAGCGTATCCTATTTTATTGCCGATCATTTTACAGACGCCTTGCTGGCGGAATACCCCAATGTCGACGGGGTCGTGGCCCTTGGGCACGGCTCGGGCTGTGCTATGGTTCCGGGAGCCGAAGGATTCCAATATCTTCAGCAGGCCCTGGCAGGTTATGCCAATCATCCCAATTTTGTCGGCGTTGTCCTTGTTGGTCTCGGGTGCGAAGTCAATGAGGTGGATTGCCTCATGGAAAATATGAACCTTAATAAAGATTTTTCTTTAAGGTCCGTCAACGTTCAAGACGTCGGAGGAACGAAAAAGACCGTGAGCAAAGGCATTGAAGCCATAAAGGCCATGCTTCCCAAAGCCAACAGAATAGAAAGGTGCGCCGTGAGCGCCGGCCATATCATGCTTGGTTTGGAATGTGGGGGATCTGACGCCTACTCCGGTATCTCTTCCAATCCGGTCCTTGGAAGGGCCGTAGATTTGCTCATCAAAAATGGCGGGACCGCCATATTGAGCGAAACGCCTGAGATTTATGGCGCGGAGCATTTGCTCGTTCGCCGTGCCTCAAATAGGTTGGTCGGAGAAAAACTCCTGGAACGCATTCAATGGTGGAAGGCCTACACAAGCCGTCATGGTGCGGTGATCGATAACAACCCGTCACCCGGAAACAAGGCTGGTGGTTTAACAACGATCCTGGAAAAGTCATTAGGCGCTTCGGCTAAGGCAGGTAGCAGCGATTTGATTGAGGTCTATGGATATGCCGAATCGGTAAACACCAAAGGATTGGTGTTTATGGACACGCCTGGTTACGATCCGGTGTCAATAACCGGCATGATTGCGGGAGGAGCAAACGTCATTTGCTTCACGACCGGAAGGGGTTCCGTCTGTGGATTCAAACCCGTGCCAACCCTCAAACTGGCCTCTAATACGGCTACGTACCGCAGGATGCGTGAGGACATGGACCTTAACTGTGGTTCGATTATCGATGGGGAAAACAACCTGGACGAAATGGGTGAGTCCCTTTTCCGTCTTATTCTGGAGACGGCCTCAGGAAAGAAAACCAGGAGCGAGACTCTCGGGTTTGGAGACAACGAATTTGTTCCCTGGCACATCGGCGTGGTTATGTGAACAGGCCGAACACAATAAACCTACATGAAGAGATTTCGTCTATGAAGGCCATGGCGCTGAAGGAAATTTGTGAACTCCACATAGAGGGAGCAGAGAGAAGACTGCCTGATTTACCCCTGAAAAAAAATCCATTGGAACTGATGGACCTGCCAAAGCCTGAACCCGTTTCAAATCAGATCCTCGTAAAGGTTTCTACCTGCGGGATATGCCATACCGAACTCGATGAAATCGAGGGAAGGCTGAATTCACCCACGTTTCCGCTGGTGCTTGGCCATGAGGTGGTTGGTAAGGTCGAGGCCCTTGGACACCATGCGAGCAAACATCAGGTCGGGGATCGGGTGGGTATTGCTTGGATCAACGCCAGTTGTGGAAATTGCAAATTCTGTAAGCGTGGTGATGAAAACCTCTGCAACGACTTTCGTGCAACCGGGCTTGACGCCAACGGAGGCTACGCGCAATTTGCCGTTGTATCCGAGGATTTCGCATACCCCATTCCCGATGGCTTCTCCGATGCCCATGCGGCGCCCCTCTTATGTGCGGGGGTCATCGGCTACCGGGCTCTCAGGCTTTCGAATATTCAACCGGGTGGGATACTGGGCCTTTTCGGTTTTGGCGCTTCCGCCCACATAGCCATTCAGGTAGCAAAGCACTGGGGGTGCAAAGTCTTTGTCTTTACAAGACAGGGACAAATGGCCCACCAGGATCTCGCAACGAGTTTGGGGGCAGATTGGGTTGGCGCTACCGGGGAGGAACCACCTGAAAAGCTCGAATCCGCTATTGACTTCACGCCGGTCGGTGAATCTGTCCGTGAAGCCTTGAGGGTCTTAGAGAAAGGCGGGAGGATTGCCATCAATGCCATCCGCAAAATAAACACTATCCCTGAATTGGATTATGCCGAGTTGGTATGGCATGAAAGGGAGATCAAAAGTGTTGCCAATGTGGCACGAAAGGATGCCCTGGAATTCCTGCCCCTGGCTGCTAAAATAGGGATCAACCCCAAAGTGCAAGAATTCGATCTTGAAGACGCCAATAGGGCATTGGTTCTTCTAAAGAAGGGAAAGATGCAGGGTGCGGGTGTTTTAAGGATACCGCAATAGATGCTGGTTGCTCGTTGTTTGGTGTTACATTAGCGATTTGAAGACGTGTTTGATTGGGCGGGGCTCGGGGATCTCTGGGAAGGGACAAACTCGATTCGGTGAGCGGGCTTTTGCACTTTACCTTAGTATGGCGGGCAACGAACCAATTCCAAAACGTGCCGGGAGGTGATCTCTGAGTTCTTTAATGCGGCCACCTTGCCCGCTGGCTTGCAACGTCTTATGCACAACACAAGAGCCCTTTTGTCCCTGGAAAGAGATTGATGAGATCCCGCATCGTTGAGAAGGGCCAAATTAATACGTTTTCTTTGGCTGGGCCCTAGTAAAGCATTTACAATTATGGATGGAGGATGAGAATTCGTTCATGATCAATATACTTGCTTTTTATGGAAGTCCTCGTCGTAAAGGGAATACGGCGCTCTTGTTAGAAAAGGCTGTCCAAGGCGCCCGGGAAGCCGGTGCGAATGTGGAAGAGGTGTTTCTCCGCGATCTCAATATGTCTCCCTGTCTTGAGATCTATGGGTGCAAAGAAACGGGGCGGTGTATCATCCAGGACGATTTTCAGAAGGTTTATGATAAGCTCAGTTCCTGCGACGGCCTGATCCTCGCATCACCCATCTTTTTCTATACGGTCAGTTCACATACTAAGATCCTGATGGACCGCTGCCAATCCCTTTGGGTCAAGAAATACTGGATTGAAAAGACACCCTTCGGAAAACAAGACCACAGGCGAAAGGCGCTTTTTATTTCGGTTGGCGCGACAAAAGGCAAGAAGCTTTTTGATGGTGTGCTTTTAAGCATGCGCTACTTCTTCGATACCCTGGATATGGATCTATGGAAATCTCTTCTCTACCGGGGCATGGATTTTGAGGGAGACATCTTGAAACATCCTGAATATTTGGAAGAGGCCTACGGGGCAGGCAAAGGGCTGGTGAAAGCGCTTCTCGAGGGAGATTCCAACTGCTGACCGCCGACTTCCACCTTTTGTGCAAATAGATGAACTTCTCAAGCGCTGTAAAAGGGTTTTTAAGTAAAATTTTCGTCTCTGGGTCACAAGAAAAAAAATTAACCTTGAATTATTTATTCTATTTTATTAAAATGAATTATATATTTTTATTTTATACCTAATTCATTTACTAAATTTGTTATAGATATTGAAAAATTGATGCTTGCATAATAGCTAAGGCTGTAATAAGCGGTTTAGTTCCGCATTCGTTTCTTCCTTCCTTCTGGGCCGCTTATCTTGTCATTCTGTTCTTATTTTTCAGCCTCATCTTACTATCCGAGCGAAATATATCATAGCAGATGGTAGCATTAGGACTACCAGCAAACCTTTAGAAAGCATCACCTTTCTCATAAGGGATCGACTTTTGTTTTCTGCCCTATGGGATTTCATATGATTTAAACACGCAATATCCAGGGAGGCAATCAAAAGAAAAAAAAGAGGCATTTTCAAAAGCGTTCAAGTATAGCCGTCGCGACTCGATTTTACCCTGATCTAAATTCGGCCAAAATCATACGTTTTAAGATTGCCTCCGCGAATGATTGAATATTATGCGAAAAGAGGAGAATAAGATGCAGTATAAAAAAGGAGAACGAGTCATACACAAAAAAAGAGAAGAATGGGGAGTTGGAGAGCTTTTAGGGGACATTTCGGACAACAAAATTCAAGTGTTTTTCACGGAAGTAGGGGAAAAAACTCTTTCTCTTAAATACGCTCAATTAAATAAAATTGAGGGAAAAGAAGCTAAAAATCCGGTACTCGATAATCTAAAAGTTTCAAAGACAAATGACCGATTCCAATACCGAAGTCTAGCTCAATCCAAAGACGGGTTTCTTCAATTGTTCTCCGATGGTTTCTATGATGAAACTTACCTTAAGAAGGAAAGAGATTACAAAGTCAAAGCTCACAATCTCGCAAAAGAACTCATCAATGCTGAAGACTTAAAAACACTATTGAAAGAATCAAATCATGATGAAATCTGTGAAAGGGCTCTCAAGATTATCCACTCAACAAAACTCATCCTCCCAAAGGAAAAGAAGTCGATTAAGGAAGGATTAAGCGCCACATCAGAAAGGAAAAGTTTTGCTGAGAGTTTTTATCAGTTGCTCTATGGAAAAGGCGATTTGGAAGAACGCTTTACTGATTTTTCACGGGTTTTGGAAAAAATTGGAGCATCTAAATGGACGATCATATCCTTTTTGCTCTTTATTGTTTTCCCGGAAAAATACATGCTCGTGAATCCAACGATTACCAAAAAGGCCGCCGAGATATCCGCTTTTGAGATTAATTATCGCCCAGAGGTGAAATGGCTTACCTACGAGTCGGTTCTAAAATACTCCGAATACTGCAAAAGTGAGCTCGCAGATTTGAAACCGCGAGATATGATCGACGTTCAAACATTTATATGGTCTGTTGCGAGCACCGCAAATAGTAAAAAATAAGTCGGTTTTTTTTGATCGTAGTGCTGTAAAGAAGGAGAGAATTGAACTCGGTTGAGCCTGGCGCTTTGAGCCGTCCGGTTCTGGGTCTGTAGACCGTAATATCATATACTTATTTCAATTATTTATTCAGGTGCTCGTTGTATGTACTCCTTTAATATTGAACGGGAGTACCCCAATATGGCGCCTTTTCACACCCCAAAGGAAGTAGGATTCAAGGAGTACTTCCGGCGCTTTGACAAAAGCGCCATCCACAAAATTCTCACCAAACACCTTCCAATGGATCTCAAGCGCTATTCGCTCCCGCAATCCACTCGCTTTCAGTTAATGGAGATAGGCGTCGGTGGTGACACAGGCTGCCTTGGGCACTACCAAGCCGTTCCGGGCCATCAGGGCCATGGCTACGCACTTGCTGTCCATGAGGCGTGCCTCTAATAATATCTCATTGTTTAGCGCATAGAGGTCCCGCAAGTTTGAAAATATTTTATTCTGTGATCTCTTTTCACCTTATGGAAATAGATTCTGAGGTATGAACTGAAGTTTGCAAAAAAAAGGAGGTGATTCAGTTTGACCACCTCCTTTTATGATCTCTACTCTATTACCCTTTTGGGGATTACGGATTTGCGACTATTGTCCGGGAAGTAAAAAGGATTTTTG
Source organism: uncultured Desulfobacteraceae bacterium (assembly GCA_964459445.1). GTDB lineage: Bacteria > Desulfobacterota > DSM-4660 > Desulfatiglandales > HGW-15 > CAYWMP01. Next base: position 4,672 of record CAYWMP010000074.1, on the reverse strand, counting down.
TTTAAGGTGTTCAGGGTAGACACAGTATCTCTTGCCATCGGGATACCATTGGAAATATGGGGCTTCCGCATATCGTTTGCCTTTGTGTTCACCGACATACAAATCGTGATCTACTCTTTTCCATTTATAACGTATAACCCCGTTAAACTCAAACTCATCGGACTCCATAACGGCAATGATTTTTTGGGCATCAAGACTCCCAGCCTTTGTGGCCGTGGCCTTCAGCACTTTAAATGCATCATAAACGGGATAGGCGATGAAAAGGGGGGACTTGCCGTATTTTGCCTTGTACGCATCAGAGAATTTAATGGAAGCTCCATCGCCGGTCATATCCACTGGACCTACCTGTGGAGAAATTGTCCCGGTGTATGCCGTTATTTCAGCACCGCCCACCTGCTCGGGGAACTCGTCCTTTAACATCGCCCCCAGCGCACCCATTAGGGCGATCTTCTTATTCAAGCCCTTAGCGGCAAATTGCTTAATGAAATTGACCGCCTCTCCCATAATTAAAGATGCAACGATGCACTGGACGTTTTCTGCTTTGCACTTGTCAAGAAATGCCGAAAAGTCATCGGCATTGAACTTTACTGCCTCATCTTCGATAATAACTTTAAAACCGGCTGCCTTCATTGCCTCTCGAGCGGGTTTGATGATTTCAAGGGCATAGGGATGGTTCACGCGAATGAACGCGGCATTCATCAAACCGGCAGGCTTTAAGACATTGACCGCTGTTTCTGCCAAAGCAGCCCCCTGGGCCCTTGAATCCAAATACCCGACACGAAAATAATAGCGCATGCCAGGATCTTGAGCCACATTTCCAACGACCTTGGGATGCGCCCCGCCAGTGCCAAGCCACAGAACCTTCAACTCCTTCATCACATTCATTGCGGGCAGAACCCTTCCCGAGGAGAAACCGCCGATCAAAACCTGGACGCTGTCTCGCTCTACTGCCTGCCGAATATCCGCAAGATTTTTGTTAACATCAGCCCCCTCTGTAATGTAATAAACCTTGACTTTTTCTCCGAGGATACCGCCTGCTTTATTCACCTCTTCTACTGCCATTTTGGTTGCATTTTTCATTACCTCGCCAAGTTCCCCTAAGCCGACGATCACGCCAACTTTCACCCGCGCATATCCTGTAGACGTGAATCCAAAGGAAGTAACAATAGCCAGTAACGCCAAGATCAGAATTGTTTTTGACACTTTCATCGTTCATCCTCCTTTCAGTTTAAGATTTGATGGACTCGGTAAAATTCAACTGTTCACAACAGGACTGCCTATTTTATGCGAGACCCAGATAATAGGCCTTTACATGGGGATCATTTTGAATATCCTCCGTTGGGCCGCTCTTGGTGATTTTTCCTCCTTCGATAATATAGATTCGGTCCGATACCCCAATTGCCATCACCGTATCCTGCTCAACGATAAATATGGTCATGCCCATTTCTTTGATTTCTTCTATTCCCTTAAAAACGCGTTCCTTTACGATTTGAGCCAGACCCATGGAAGGCTCATCCAGCATCAATAATTTCGGCTTACCCATAATGGCCCTGGCCACGGCAATCATTTGCTGCTCGCCACCGGACATGGTTTGTGCCATCTGCTTTGCCCGTTCTGCCAGAACAGGAAAAATCCGATAACTAAGGTCTAAATCACGTTGAATTTCCTCTTTGTCGGTCCGCAAATAAGCACCCATAAGGAGGTTCTCACGAACAGTAAATTCTGGAAATAAACGGCGATTCTCAGCACAATGCATGATACCGATGCTAGCTATTTTATGGGGCTCAATGCTTCTGAGATTTTGGTTTCCAAATATGATCTCGCCTTCGCTGGGCGCTAGGTTTGAAATAGCCCTCAAAAGCGTGGTCTTTCCAGCTCCGTTTGGTCCGAGCACGGCTACACATTCATTTTCTGCAATATGCAGGTCGATTCCATGAAGGATTTTTGCGCCGCCATACCGCACCTTCAGGTTCTTTATTTCAAGCAGCGGCAATTTCGGTTCCTCCTTTGCCGAGATAAGCTTCAATGACCAAAGGATTATTTACAATTTCTTCGGGCGTTCCCTGTGCAATAAGTTCGCCGTAGTTTAATACAACTAGCCGTTCAACAAGCTGCATGAATTCTCTCAATCGATGCTCGATAACAACGAATGTAATGTTATTTTCTCTGTTTAAATGATCAATATATTTTGAAATCATATTAATTTCCCCCACTGATAAACCACCAAAGGGTTCATCCAAAAGGATGAGATCCGGCTTTAATGCCGAAACCTTGGCGACCTCCAGTTTCTTCAGCTCACCGTGAGGTAACAGGCCGACCGGCATCTCTTTTTGGTCCTTAAGACCTACCTTGAATAGAATCTCATCGATGATATCTTCAAGGTTATCACCTGTCGCCTTGAGTAGTTTTTTGCCACGCCGCGACATAAAAGGTACGATCAAATTTTCCGATACGGACATATCTTTAAAGGGTCTCACAAGCTGGAACGTTCGTCCCATACCAATCTCCGCTCTTTGATGGGGTTTAAGCTTTTTAATATCTTCTCCTCCAAAACGGATCGTTCCCCTATCCGGCTGAATAAATCCTGAAATTTGATTGAACAAGGTTGTCTTCCCTGAGCCGTTGGGGCCTAAAATTCCCAATTTTTCTCCTTGATTTACATGAAAGCTAACATCTTTGGTGGCAACGACGCCGCCAAAGCGTTTGGCAAGATTTTGAACCTCTAGAATTTTTCCACTCATCTCGATTCCTTAAGCAAAGTTTTCTGAGGGGATTTTTTCTTTTGATACCAGTCGGTAGTCTTACGAATTGCAGTTGTTATGACGCCATCGGGCATAAACAGCATGACCAGCACAATGCATCCATAATAAAAGATATCTTCAAATATTTTATAAGCATCTCGGATTTCGGAAATATCGGTAACATCCTCCAAGAATCTTGATGCCTCGTCCATACCCAGCAGCAGCAAAACCAAAAAATAGCTCCCGCCAAATCCGCCCGTTATGGTACCCATACCGCCAACAATGCAGATTGAAATTATCTTGACCAACAAAAAAGTATCAACATAGTAGGGCGAAACTGCTTCTATGTTGTAGGCAAAAAGGGTACCCGCAATTCCGGCAATAAAGGCACTCACGACAAAAGCCGAAACCTTATAGAAAGTTGTATTGATGCCGACCGCTTTTGTAGCGATTTCATCCTCTTTTATGGCTTTTAATATCAACCCGTAATTAGATCGGGTATAGGTATATAAGAAAAAGAGAACCAAGAATAAAAACACGTAGATAATGAAATAGAAAATGACAATATGATCGACTAATTTGGGAAGGCCGTATATACCTTCCGTTGAGTGAGCCTTCAGAACAGGATGCAATGTGGGAAGAATGCTATCCGTAAACTCGAAAAAAATAAGACCGGTGGCCAATGTGGCCAAACCCAGATAAAGCCCTTCAAGGCGCAAACAAGGAATTCCGATGAGCAGGCCGAATAGCGCCGCCAGAAATCCTCCGAGCAATATCAGGATAATAGGATGCAAATGGAAGGAAATAATAGGAGGCAAATTTTGACCTTCTATAAGAGCACCTTTTACCAACGATACGGTGAATAGCCCTACCAGGAATGAACCGATGCCGACAAAAAAATGGTGCCCCAAATTCTCCTGCCCCGTATATCCGGAAATAAAATCCCAGCTCATCGCGAAAATCGCAAAAATGTTTGCAGAGATGAAAAGTTTCACGAACCATGTGGACCCTGTAAACGTGTAGTGCAGGGGAACAAGGGTTAAAAGAAATAGAAATGCCAGTGCTACCCATTTGGAAGGCCGCAATTTCTTTGTACCGGGGATCAGATAGGCGGGTAAAAAGGATCTGACGAATTCATTCATATTTTAGAAACTACCTTTCTTTCCAAAGAGACCTTGAGGCCGCCAAAGTAATAAAGCAATGATAACCATCAGAAAAACAAGTTCCTCTAAGCTTGATGAAATATAGTATTTGGTAACTTTTTCGAAAAAGGCCAGAATAAATGATCCCAGAATACACCCAAAGATGCTTCCTAAACCCCCGATCATAACCACCGCGAACGATTTAATCAGGGGAACAAACCATATACCCGGGTGAGCGTCTCCAAGGAAGGGGGTGGTAAAGACACCGGCTGCACCAGCCAGGATACCCGAAAGACAAATGGTAAAGGAGAATACAAATCCGGGATTAACGCCCATCATGATTGCCGCTTCACGATCTTGCGCAACAGCCAGAACACCTTTTCCTATTTTGGTTTTGGTCATCAGGATCCACACGCCTATTATTAAAACAAATCCTACAAAAAACATTAGAAGCCGTTTCGAATCAATGGTATTTTCCAGCAAAAGCGGAACGGCACTTGTTTTTACAAAACTCGGAACCGCGATGGCACTGTTGCCATAAATCGCTTCAAGTAGTTTTGCACTAAAGAAAGCCAGTGCAAGGGTAATGATCATTACGGCAATGGCTTGGTCTTTAAGTGGATCGATGATGTATTTATAAATAAAGATAATTCAATTCCGATATTAGTAAATATACCAGTATCAGAACTGAATGAACAACATATAGCTATTCAACGCCGCATTTACCGAAAAGCAATTAATATTTTAAATAATAAAAAAGAATATAATAAAATAAAAAATAAACAAGAA
>CAYWMP010000073.1:15375-26381 GCA_964459445.1 uncultured Desulfobacteraceae bacterium | reverse complement strand
ATCAGTTTTCAAGCGCTTCAAGAATGGGGCATTCGCTTATGGGTCCATACCCTTTGCACTTGTCGATCAGTCGTCCAAGAGCGCTTTTGATCTCCAGTAAAGACTCAATCTTTTCTTCAATATCCGACATTTTGGCTTCGGCACGTTCCTTTATGTTGCCACAGGTGGTATCGGGGTCGACTCTCAAGGACAAGAGCTCGGAGATTTCCTTTAGGGAAAAACCCAGGGCTTGAGCGCGTTTGATAAACCGGATGCGATCAATCGCACTAATGGGATATTGTCGATAACCTGATTGACGTCTAGGCGGATTGGGGACAAGCCCTCGGCGTTCATAATACCGGACGGTTTCTACATTTACATTTGCCGATTTAGCCAGTTGGCCGATGGTCAGATTCTCCATTTCTCCACCTCTCTTATATTCAATATAAGGCCTGTACCTAGGTACGGAGTCAAGGTTTATAAAAAAAATAACTTCAAAAATGATGAAGAGATCATGAAAGGGTACTTGACAACCTGAATAGATCCGAGTATGTTTATTTGTGACCGACGCGTCGGTCAAAAATAATGTTGGAGATCAAATGCCCAAAATCGTTGATAAAAAAGAAAAGGCCAGGTTGATTTCAGATGCAGCACTCAAGGTTTTTCGGGATCTGGGTTATGCCCGCACAAGAATGGTGGATATCTCTGAGGCTGCCGGAATCGGCAAAGGAACGCTCTATGAATATTTCAAAAACAAGGCGGATATCCTTCGTTTTGCCTTTGAGCAATACTTCAGTGGTTTTATAGAAGGTGCACTTTGGGCCATGAGTGATGAAAAGGGTCCTTCCGATCGATTGCTTTCCCTGGTGGAATTCTCACTTAATCATACGGATGAATGGGAAGATCACTGTGCCGTTTATGTCGACTATTTTGGGGAGGCCAGGACCGAAAAAGACGATTTTTTTTCGCTGGCAAGAATCTATGAAGAGACGAGGTCAATCCTAAAATCTTTGATCCAGGAGGGACAGCAAGCCGGCGAAATGGACGCTGAACTCAACCCTGAAGCGACTGCCGAAATTCTGCTCTCACTTTTTGACGGCATCATTTTCTCCCGCATCTTTGAAGGGCATGGGAGTTCTAGGGAATTGATCAAAAAGACATCCCTGAGAATAATTGAAAACGGACTTTTGAAGAATGTTTAGTTACGTATTCATGAAAATCCTCGAAATGAGACCGCGATCCTATGACCAGCGGATGGACAAGGTCAGCAGGGGTCGTGTGCGCGTCATCAAAGAGGCCGTAGCCAACGAGATAGCAGAAGGAAGTCACGCACTGGAGATCGGCTGCGGGACAGGTGAACTCGCCGGCATGCTCATTGACCGGAGCTGTAAAGTTGAAGGATTTGATCTAAGCCCTACCATGGTTGAAACTGCTCGAGAAAGAATCGTAACCGAAAATTTGAAAGAGAAATTCATGGTCAGCGAAATGGGAATCGACGGCATGGACGCTTTTCAGGAATCGGGATTTCATGCGGTTGTTTCCACCCTTGTCTTCAGTGAGCTGAGCGATGATGAGAGGCGTTTTGCCCTTAAACAGGCTGCCCGGGTACTCAAACCGGGCGGACGCATCGTGATTGCCGATGAGGTCGTCCCGGACACTTTTCTTCGACGCATCAGCCACGTTTTTTTGCGTTTTCCTTTGGTTGTGTTGACCTATCTTGTTTCAAGCAGATCAACACGGCCTTTGAACGACCTCAGAGGTGAATTGGAAAGGGCCGGTTTCATCATCGCAAAAGAGGAGAGAAGCCATGGGGGCTCGTTTGCGATGGTGGTCGGAGAAAGAAATAATGATGGTGGTGATGTTTGAGGAATATGATTTTTTCCAATGAAATCATTTAATTACTGAGAAGAGCATAATTTATGAGACACAAAAACTGCCATTGATTGGTAAGGATATCTTCCTTGCGCCTTATGCCTTGTGCCTTATGCCACGTGGCAGGCAGCAATGACTTGATTAATAGGAATGAGCTATACTATGTCTAATTGATAATGACCTCATTTAAAAAGGAGGACCAACCACAGTGAGTTTTCTCAAAACAATATGGGGATTTCTTTTCCGGCTTTTCCCCTGCCCCACAAAAACAGGCCTGCGCCGAATCGGCAATCCGGGGCCTGATAGCCCGGTTTTAGTAGCTTGCAACTTTGATCTCACGGTGAAGCGATTGGTCCGTATTTTGCGCGGTCTGGATGTATGGCTTTTGGTAGGTGATTCCAAGGGAATCAATGTGTGGTGTGCAGCGGGCGGTGATGAGTTCAATACCCACTCTGTCGTTTCGGTGGTTAAAACGAGCGGGATCGCGGATAAAGTGAAGCATCGCACCCTCATCCTACCGCAACTGGCTGCCCCAGGTGTCAAAGCAGCAGAGGTCAGGGCACAAACGGGTTGGAAGATAAAATGGGGACCGGTGTATGCGAAAGATCTTCCGCGTTATATTGGAGAGCATTTCAAAAGAACCGAAAATATGAAGCGGGTGAAATACGGTTTGATTGAGAGACTCGATACGGCTCTAGGGATTGTTTTTCCGGTTTATCTTATCGGCGGGATAGGTTTTTGGATCTTCAGCCCACAGCATTTTGCGGAATTTCTCTTGGTTGGAGCGATGGCCTTTTTGATTTTTTTGTCCCTGTGTCCCTGGTTACCGGGTAGAAACGGGTTAAAGAAGGCATTTTTCTTGGATTCCGTTCTTTTTGCCGGACTTGTTCTAACTGAATTCATGTTCATTAAAGAAGGAAATCCCATTCGCTTCCACTTCATTTTGGCTTTAGTTCTCTTCCCTCTTTACGGGTTGGACCTTGGCGGGATGGCTTCGACCATGGAAGCCAATCTGGAACCTTTTCTGGCAAAGCTGGGCGTGAATAGCCTTGGGAACATCCCTATTTCCGGGACGATTCGGACCGAATTGCTTATCGGAGACCGGACCCTTTTCTATGATCGAGATTCATGCAAGGGCTGCCGGTCTTGTGTGGAAGTTTGTCCCCAGGGCGTATGGGAGATGGACAAAAGTCAAAGGGCGGCTCTCGCTCATAAAGAAAAGTGCACGGCCTGTCGTGCCTGTCTGGTGCAGTGTGAGGGTGGGGCCATACAAGCCCCGCGAGTCTCCCAAGAAAGCACCCTGTCGTTGACTCCCGAGGCCAATGCTTAAGGAGGATTGAACAGGGTCGAGTGTGGTTGTTGGTACCAACTCGCTTATTTGCCTAGCACCTTTCTGATGGTTTTGGCCAATTCACTCATAACCACAGGTTTCATGACCAACATTCGCACGCCTATCGCTTGAGCCCTTTCTTTATCTATCTTGTCACTAAATCCGGTACAGAGAATAATGGGTGTATCAGGCCTGACAGCCAAAATCTCCTCTGCAAGTTCAACGCCTGTCATATCGGGCATGGTCATGTCGGTGACGACCAGGTCAAAGGCATCAGGATTATCTTTGAATGTTTGCAGGGCTTCATTGCTACTGGTTTTTGATGACACAGTATAGCCCAGTTTTTCCAGCATCGGATGAAGCGCTTCAACCATCGCCTTTTCATCATCAACAAAAAGAATCCGTTCGTCGCCCTTTGGGAGCAACTCAGGGGTTTCAGATTCCGATTCAACCTCAATTTCAATAGTTGGGAACACTATGTTGAAAGTAGCACCCTTTTCAGGCTCGCTCATTACAGTGATAACCCCGCCGTGCTTCTCGATGATTCCCCGGGCAACCGAGAGCCCAAGTCCGGACCCTTCTCCTACGTCCTTTGTTGTGAAATAGGGGTCGAAAACCCTGGACAGATGCTCTGTTTTTATTCCAGGCCCTGTATCCCGTACCGTCAGTTTTATGTAATCCCCCGAGCCCAAACCAAGAAGCTGTGCATCCACTTCATAGGAGGCTTTAAAGTCTTCAAGGATTACCTCCAAAAGCCCCCCCTTTTCATGCATGGCATGAGCGGCATTGGTACAGAGATTGAGAAGCACCTGGTTTATTTGGGTAGGGTCGGCATTCACGGTGTCCGATTCACTCACGGCATTGAAGCGTATTTCAATCGTTGTTGGTATGGAAGAGCGGAGCAATTTCAAAGAATCCTTAATGATCGGTGCGAGCTTCACGGGTTTACGTTTCTGATCGCTTTGGCGACTGAAACTGAGTATTTGCCTCACCACATCCCTTCCGCGCAGGCAAGCTTTGCGCACTTCCTCCAAATTATGGCGAGCCGGATTCCACTCCGGAATGTCGTCAACGGCCAATTCAGCATTACCGACAATGATTCCAAGAATGTTGTTGAAGTCATGGGCGATGCCGCCAGCCAAGGTTCCAATGGCTTCCAGTTTTTGTGCTTGGCGAAGTTGAATTTCAAGGTTCCTTTTCTCGGTGGTGTCCCTCATCACGACAAGCATTCCCGCGGGTTTTCCTTCATGATCGTTATAGCGAGAGCCACTTATGCTCACATTAATTACACGACCATCTTTCCTAAAACGTTTTGTTTCGAAACCCTGTATAGATTCGCCATGATCAATAATCCTTTTTATCCCTGCCATAGTTGCTTTTCTCTCCGACTCAGGGACAAAGGGAATCCGTTTTCCTTCCAGCTCATCCAAGTGCCAGCCGAAAATCTCTGTGAAAGAGGGATTAACGTACTGCGTGATTCCTTCCATATCGTAGATGACAATGGCATCGGCCGAGGTGTGGAGAAGTGAACGATAAACCTCTTCCGCCCTCTTCGATTCATCATATAGTTCTTTGTACTTAAGCTCGCTCTCCTTGAGGGCCGCTTCATACTGTTTCCGCTCGGTTATATCAGTCACCAATGTGAAAAGGCCCTTGACCTCTCCTTCCTCCCCAACGTGAGGAATGAGGGATGTATTTACAAAGCGGCCTTGACCGGTTTCTGTCGGTACTATGGTTTCATAGTTTACTTTCTGTCCTAAAAGCGCCCTGTGAGCATGAGGTTTTATTCTCTCAAAGGTTTCATTGCCCAAAATGTCCTTCAGGTGCTTTCCGCAGATTTCTTCGCGGGATTGACCCAGCCAGTCTTCGTATGTCTTGTTGTTAAACCTGTATCGCAAATCTGAATCCATATAGGCGATAAGGACTGGGAGGTTGTCCGTGATCAACCGAAGTTGCTCCTCACTCTCAAGCAGGGCCTGCTCAGCCTCTTTACGTCTGGTTATGTCTATAAGTGAACTTAAAAGACAGGGTTCACCGGCCAAGTCGATGACATCTGCGGACCAAAGAACCGTAATGGGCTCGCCGTTTTTCTTTAGGAAGACGACTTCCTGCTCTCGAAGTCCACCCTTTTCTTGAGCCAGTTGGACAAAGCCTGTTCGGTCATCGGGATTTTCCCAAAGGCCTATCTCTATGGCGTTTCGGCCAATCACGTCATCACGTTGAAATCCGGTAACTCTTGTAAATGCATCATTCACTTCGATGTACCGACCGTCATTAAGAGAGGTGAAAGCCATCCAACCCGGACTGGCTTGAAAGAGTTTCTGAAACTTCTCTTCGCTCTTTCGAAGGGATTCCACCACTCTTTTGCGTTCCTCAATTTCCTGCTTCAGTTCGCTAATGGCTCTAGACAACTCAGCGGTGCGTTCCTCCACCCTTCGCTCAAGTTCGTCATGGGTCTCCCTCAAAGCCTGTTCCGCATTCTTTTGGGCGGTTATATCTAGAATCACACCGTCTATGTATATAGGCTCCCCCTCAGGTTCCTTTACATGCCTTCCCCTTTCACTAAAGTACACAATTTCCCCGTCTTTTTTCCTCAAACGATACTCGACTTCAAACGGTTCATCTTCAGATATGGCATTTTTCACCGCGGCAGCGATGATGGAGCGATCTTCAGGCAAGATCAAAGGTTCAATTGAGCAGACTTCTCCGGTTTCCAATTCATCGACGGTGTATCCCGTCATAGGAAAGAGCATGTCGGTAAAAAATTCCATTCTGTTGTTTTCCTTGATGAAAACTCGATAAACTATGCCTGGGAGATGCTCAATAAGATTTCGATATGACTCTTCCCTTTCACTAAATCGAGTATCATGGGCTGGACTAAAATTAGGGGGCTTCGTCTCAAACTCCCTTATTCGCTTTTCCAATTCTTCATAGGTCGGTTTTTTGGTCACGAGGAGATCCTCCAAAGCCTCTTTTAAGAAAGTCTAAATTAGAAGTGATGAAATGGAAAAGAGACTATTGATTGATTTCAATGCACAACTAATTTAAAAGGAGATTGATAAAGCAAAAAACAAGCCAAAGACAGCATTAACAAGTATAACAGAATTGTGTTCAAACAGTTGTAGGTTATCAATTCGTCTCAGCCATTTTGGTGTGAGCGCCTTTTATAGGGAAAATGCTCGTAGCGTTTTAGAATTTTCATATGGAGCCTGCGGGAATTTTCTGAGAAAAAAGTGAAGCCTCCCCACGGCAAGCTGTGGGGCATTCTGGCGAAGGAGAGTAAGGATTCCGTAGTATCGACGACAAAAAAATGCCAGTTTCTTACCCAGATCACATGGGGATCTAAATGAAACCAAAAAAGAAAATTAGGGACGATTCTCACAAAAACAGTAACCAAACAGTTAAAAGAATCCTTTTGAGAGGCGTGTTTTGGCGTATTCTGATTATCGAGGGAATCCTGCTTGTATTGTCTCTTATCTATCGTGCAACGACAACCGATTCGGGGGCGGTCGACCTTTTTTATTACGCGCTGAGGATTATCATCCTCATCGGAATCATTATCCTCTTTATGATGGTGACCCTCAGGAGTTTTCTTACAAAAAAAATCATAACACCACTGGAAGCCATAACGCTGGCCAACAGAAAACTGCGGGGCCAGGAAGAGACCGAGACAGAGGTTGAGTTGTCACCGGACGCCCCGAGCGAAATCAAAGAGATTGTGTCCTCACGCTCACAAATGCTCGGAACCATATTCAGGGTGTCTAAGGAACGATTACGGCTGGTCAACTTCATACGGGAGACTTTTGGTCGTTATCTTTCCAAGAAGGTGGTTGATGAGATTCTCGAATCCCCTGAGGGGCGAAAGATCGGCGGCCGCAGGGAAACCGTAACGATCTTGATGTCGGACCTTCGGGGGTTTACAAGCCTTTCCGAGACAAGGGATCCCGAAGAATTAGTACAGCTACTAAATCGTTATCTGGAGGGGATGTCTAAGATCATTCTGGATTACGATGGCATCATTGATGAAATCATCGGGGACGGGATACTCGCCATCTTTGGGGTTCCTGAGAAGCGCGATGATGATGCCCCGAGGGCAGTCGCTTGTGCGCTGGCCATGCAGAATGAACTTCTGAAGCTGAACAAGGAGTTCACGGCGCAGGGATATCCCTACCTGGAAATGGGCATAGGCATAAATACAGGCGGGGTTATCGTCGGAAATATCGGCTCTGAAACGCGAATGAAGTACGGGATTGTGGGCCGCGCCGTGAATACCGCGGCACGGATTGAATCGAACACAACCGGCGGGCAGGTCCTCATTGGGGAATCCACATACAACTCAGTAAAAAACTTGTTATTCGCAGATGTCCCTAGTAGCGTCATGATGAAAGGGTTAAAGGAGCCTCTGGTATATTATCCGGTAAACGCGATAGGGCCGCCATTCGACATCCAGTTGAAAGCCCCGTCAGAGGTTCAAGAGGGCGTAGAGATTAGCCTGCCTTTTCATTGCTGGGAAGTGATGGATAAAAAAGTAACGAGTGAAGCCATGGCCGGGGAAACAATCATCCTGAACGAGGAAATGATCATCGCATCCGTCAAATCACCCCTAGAACCCCTCACAGACATTAAACTCATGTTCGATTTTTGCATGGACGCCCATTGCTTTGACGACATCTACGCAAAAGTTGTATCCCTTGAAGAACATGACGGGGCTTCCGTCAATCGCTTGAGGTTTACCTCAATCAATGGGAAGGACAGGGAAATCCTCAAGAGATGGATCTCGGAGGCATCCTAACCCTTTATTTGCGAAACCCCCTTTGATATAGAAACAGACCATTTCCTAATCACAATCCCCAAAAGCAAACCTCATTTCAGGTGATCTCATGCCTCTAATTCTTCATTTCATCTTGACACATCTCAAAAATAAATATATAAATAGATATTGATATGTTTATTTAGGTATACTATAGTCTATTTTGAGAGCAATAATCCTGACGAGAGATTGATAAATTGGGACCTCTGCAAAATACTCAATTTTGGTCAAGGTCAATGAAGACGAGGATTTTAACCACAGGAATACTCGAAGTATTTTGAGGATTAAGATCCGAGTCAGAAGCAGCTTGTCACGTCGTAGCTCCTGCCACGCCATAGCTTTGGCGACGGCGGGTTAGCGAAGTCGGAAGATTGGGCAAAAGGGATTGTTTTGCAGAGGTCTCGAATTGATGGTCGGGAATTTCGTACAGTGGAGGGTTTAGTTGTTGGAGCCTAGATCAAAGGAAGACCTCAAGGTGACATTGGGGCTTGATGCAATTTCATTTCTTTCCAAAAGCCTATCGGATGAAAATCGCTTACGCATACTGCTTTGCGTAAGCGAAGGAAAGAAGTCCGTTTCACGTATTGTGGAGGAACTAAATCTGTCGCAGCCCCTTGTGTCGCATCATCTCAAAGAGTTAAAGCGGGCGCTTTTGGTTGATGTGGAACGTAATGGCCCATTTATTTACTATGAAATTGCAGACACCCGGGTCATGGATATCCTAGATGCCCTGGATATGCTCGCAGGGGATCTCTTGGCAAAGAGGCAAACTTTCTAGACTGCGGAGATGAAAAAATGAGCATTGATGAACTCCAAAAAGTAATAAACAGCATGGCTCCTGAGGACGCGGCGACGTCAATTTCAAAAATCATGAAGAAGCTCTTACCTTTGCTGAACGAAGAGGCGAGACTTAAATTTGTCATGGATTTGGCAGGGGACTCAGGCGACGACAAAGTGGCCAGCCTGGTTCATCTCTGACTGGCCGAATGCATGGACGAAGGTGTCGATCCAACGCAAATGTGTCAGAACCTGGTGGATAAGGTCGCACAATCCAAACAACTCTCCGCTGTGGTTGATCCGGAAGTGCTTGTTTTGTTTGAAAACTGGTTGGAGGAATTGGAGAGCGAGGTCATTTCCTATATCAAGCAAGGGGGTTCATCGGAACCTGTTGATGTGGCCGAAGATATGGGACTGTCTCGCTCGGGCGCAGACTTTCTAATGATGAAGTTAAAGCGAGAAGAAAAACTTTGAGACCTAGAATTTCGGCGAAATTGCACGATTTTCAAAGGTCTCAACATAGAGACCTTGAGGGGTGAACGGTATGAGAAAAAACATCATAGCTATTGGGGCCATCCTTATCGCGGCTATCGCCCTATGGTACACAAACCGTGTTCCGGCGGTTAAAACGGCTACGTGGGATGATGTGGTAGCCGAAGCCAGCCGTGGCGGTTACCGGCTCATTCAATTTGAGGAACTGAAGGGGCGATACGAAAAGGATCCCGGAAGTCTTTTCCTTGTAGACACACGCCAAGCATGGGAGTACCGAACGGGCAGCATTAAAGGCGCCTTGAATTTCCCAATCGAACCCACCTGGTTGTCTCGATGGCAGAAAAAAGGCGAACTGGAGACATTACTCGGGGAGGATAAGAACCGCTTCATTGTGTTTTACTGAGCGGGCCTCGCATGAGTCCGCAGCGACTCGGCGGCTAGGGTAGCCGTACAGCTTGGTTACAAAGAAGTCTATCGTTATCCAGAGGGATATCCTGAATGGCATGCAAAGGGCCTTCCCACCGACAGTGCACCGGCAGGACTCACATTGACGGGACCGGCGGCAGAGGACCCTGGGCCTTTGCGCGGGTTGGGCATTATCCTGACGCTTCTGGGCGTCTTTGCAGGCGGGATCGCCCTCAATCTGACACCCTGTGTCTACCCCTTGATTCCTGTAACGGTTTCCTATTTCGGAGGCCGGAGCGGTAGCGGCAAGGGAAAGCTGGTTGTTCATGGGCTTTGCTACATTATTGGTATTGCGGTCACCAACTCTTTGTTGGGCGTTTTCGCGGCGCTTACGGGTGGGCTCATGGGCACCCTACTCCAGAACCCCATAGTGCTCGTTTCAGTTGCAGCCATTCTGCTCTTTTTTGCCACCAGTCTCTTTGGATTTTGGGAAATGAGGTTGCCGGCCGGCCTGACCCAGGCGGCTTCAAAAAGTTACGCGGGTTATTTTGGGAGCCTGTTCATAGGCCTTACTTTAGGGGTTGTGGCTTCGGCATGTATCGGCCCTTTTATTCTGGGATTGCTCACATGGGTGGGCAGTCTTGGGAGCGTCTTTTGGGGATTTTTGATCTTTTTCACCTTGAGTCTGGGTCTTGGCTTGCCCTTATTTTTTCTGGCTATCTTTTCAGGACTCATCGATAAGCTTCCCCGTTCAGGCGAGTGGATGTTGTGGGTGCGAAAACTCATGGGATGGGTTCTGGTGGGGATGGCCGCTTACTATGTTCGAGCGATTTTGCCTAAAACAATCGAGGTTTTCCTGTTGACAGCCGTAGCCTTGGCCGCGGGGCTCCATTTAGGATGGATAGATAGAACAAAGGCGGGCTCCAGTACTTTCGAGTGGTTCAAGACATGCGCCGGCGTGGTTGGGCTGGTCATGGCGACACTGCTTCTAGGCTCCTGGGTGATGCAAGGTCCCGGGGTTGCCTGGCACCCCTATTCCGAGGCGGTCTTGGCGGAGGCAAAGAGATTGGAAAAGCCTCTGATCATTGATTTCTATGCGGATTGGTGTGCGCCCTGCCGGGAACTTGATGAGATCACCTTTCATGACCCTGAGGTTGTCAAGCAAACGAAGCGTGATTTTGTCATGGTAAAAGTCGATCTCACAAGAAAGGGCAATCCGGGTCATGAACGGCTATTGCGGGATTACGAGGTCAAAGGCGTGCCAACGGTTGTTTTTTTGGACGGACAGGGCAAGGAACGACGAGATCTTCGCGTGGTGGATTATCTTCCGGCCGATCAATT
>CAYWMP010000073.1:0-15275 GCA_964459445.1 uncultured Desulfobacteraceae bacterium | reverse complement strand
ATGCTGAAAGTCAGGTTTTTTCTAAACGAGCCCAGGGGCAATCCGTGAAAGCACTTTGAAAAGATGATGCCCAGGTTGGGCGAACAATACGACATTGAAATCGAAAGTATTTCCAAACCGCGGGAAGAATTTAACACGGATGAATATTTCGAATTGGATCTCCCTGTGGCGCCCGCCGTTATGGTCGGTGATGAGATCTTGGTGGAAGGATCGGATGTAAAGGAGGATGAACTCGAAGCGGCAATCTGCAAACACCTCGGCCTGCCTCCGCCCGAGCCGCAAAAAAAGGGCGTATTTAGTCGCATTCTCGGTAGGTAAGGTAATCCTCGATGGTCTTTTAAGCGTCGGTTCATGGGCATCTTTTTTTTATGCGTCATTACCCGACTTGTCGAGAAGTTCAATGAATTTATGGAATTCTTCGAGGTCCCGGCACTCGTCCTTCGATTGCGCAGCCAAAAGGATGGGATGATGAAAGGAGGTCCTTCATGCTTGAACGGATGACAAAATTCTCTCTGGACCGGCCGAAGACGGTAATCGGGCTGGCTATTATACTGACAGTGCTTTTCGGCATACAGTTTCCCCGGATCACTATTGATACGGACCCGGAAAACATGCTGGAATCTGATCAACCCGACCGGGTCCTTTACAACCGTGTCAAGAAGGACTTTGGCATTTATGACCTGATAGTCGTAGGCATCGTGGATAACCAGAGCATCTTCCGTCCTGAATCGCTGGAGCGGGTGGCAAAGGTCACATCGGAAATCCTCAAGATCAAGGGAGTAATCATTGAGGACGTGGTGAGCCTCACCACTACGGACAACGTCAAGTCTTCCGGAGGGTTACTGGATATCCATCCGGTGATGAGAGATATTCCTCGCAGCGCGGAGGCCGTCGATCAGATCATAAGGGATATTGCCGACAATCCGTTCCTTCATGAGAAGATCGCCTCGGCCGACGGAACGGCCATCGCGTTTTATATCCCTATTCAGAAGAAGGATATGAGCTACCGGATTGCCAAGGAGATCGAGGCCATTCTCGAGCGCGAACTTCTCCCCGAACAGACCTACCATTTGGCCGGGCTGCCGGTTGCGGAAGACACTTTCGGCCACGAGATGTTCATCCAGATGGCGGTGGTGGCGCCCCTTGCCTTTATGGTGATCATGATCCTGGTGTTTCTGATCTTTCGTAAAATAGCGTTCCTCCTTCCGGTTGCTATGACCGCCATGTTCGCCGTAATGTGGGCCATGGGATTACTCATCGGCACGGGGAACACAGTCCACATCATGAGCTCCATGATTCCGGTCTTTCTTATGCCCATCGCGATCCTTGATGACATACACATACTGAGTGAGTTTTTTGACCGTTACAAGGCACTCGCCGACAAACGTCGTGCCATGCTGGAAGGGATGCAACCTCTCTATCGACCGATGCTCTTCACCTCGCTTACATCGGCGGTAGGCTTTGCTTCTCTGGCTTTGGCAGACATCCCGCCGGTGCGTGTATTTGGGCTTTTCGTGGCCTTTGGGATCATGGCTGCCTGGATTTTATCTATCACAATGGTCCCGGCTGTGATCAGCCTCATGAGCGACGAGAAGTTAAAAAGGATTCTTCCCAAGGAGAAAGCGGAAACTGAATCCATCTTCGACCGGGTTCTCCGACCCATGGGCCGATTCTCCTTTTCCCGTGCACGAACGGTTCTGATTCTTGGCCTTGTGTTGTTAGCCGTCGGAATCAGCGGTGTCATGCAGATCCAGATCAACGACAACCCCGTAAAATGGTTTAAAAAAGGGCATTCCATGCGGGTAGCCGATACTGTCATGAACCGCCTTTTCGGTGGCACCTACATGGCCTATGTCGTGGCTGAAGGGAAGGATCCAGAGATCATCAAAAGACCGGAAGTTGTCGAGTATCTCGATCGGGTTCAAACGAAGCTGGAAGGAAATTCGCTAATCGGCAAGACATCCTCTGTGGCGGACATCGTCAAGCGGATCAACCTTGTCCTCCATGATAACGAGAAGAGTTACTATAAAGTTCCGGATTCGAAAGAGGCGGTAGGGCAGTTTCTCTTTTTGTTCCAATCAACGGGAGATCCAAACGATCTTGACAATTTCGTAGACAAAGAAACGCGTCAGGCCAATATCTGGATACAGATGAAAGGGGGCGACAATCAGCAGATGGCGAACGTGGAATCTGAGCTTGAAACCTTCACCAGTGCGAACACTCTACCCGATGGCATTGCCCTTCACTGGTCCGGTCTCACGTATATCAATAAGGTGTGGCAGGATCTCATGGTCTTCGGCATGCTCAAAGCCATTCTGGGCAGTTTTATCGTGGTCTTTGTCCTGATGATCGTGCTATTTCGGTCACTCACGCTGGGTCTCTTATCCATGGTCCCACTCTCGGTATCTATTCTTCTTTCCTACGGGCTCGTCGGATGGGTGGGAAAGGACTACGACATGCCCATCGCGGTTTGTTCCTCCCTTTCCCTGGGTTTGGGGATCGACTTTGCGATCCATTTCCTTCAGCGTTTCCGGGCTAATTATGAAGAATCAAGGAACCTGGAAGAAACGAATCGCTACATGTTCAGCGAACCCGGTCGTGCCATCGCCCGAAATGCCATTGTGATCTCACTGGGATTTCTGCCCCTCGTCTTATCATCCCTGACGCCATACGTAACTGTGGGAACCTTCTTTGCCCTACTCATGGCATTCAGCACCATATCAACCCTGTTTTTACTCCCGGCGGCACTGCGAATTGTCGGGCCGCGCATCCTGAAAGGAGAGAAATCATGAAGGGCTGTGAGGAGGAGATTAGGGCCGTGAAAAGTGGAGGTGTTTAAATGAAAAGGATAATCTTCGGTGCCGCGACTATGGCCTTCCTGATTGCTTGCCTGGCGTTTTCCGAAGAAGCAACTGCTGAGAACGATAAGCTCAGCCCAGCCCAGATCATCGAGAAATCCCAGCTTGCTTTCTATTATCAAGGCGACGATATGAAAGCAGATGTGGTCATGGAACTTATTGACAAAGGTGGAAGTAAGCGAACGCGCGTTATGAGCTTGCTTCGGCGTGATGAAAAAGAAGGAGGGAACCAAAAATATTTCATCTACTTCCACAAGCCCGGCGATGTGCGCAGATTAACCTTCATGGTCTGGAAATATCCTACGAAGGAGGATGACCGATGGATATTTGTCCCTGCTGTGGATCTCATAAGACGGATAGCATCTGACGACAAACGCTCCAGTTTCGTGGGATCGGATTTTACCTATGAGGATGTGTCGGGCCGGGATGTTGAATCGGACACCCACACTCTATTGCGCTTAGAGAGACTTGCGAATCGAGAGTGCTATGTGATTCAGAGCGCCCCCAAAGAACCAACTGAATACACAAAACGCCTCTCCTGGATCGACAAAGAGACCTTTCTTCCATTGAAGGAGGAATACCATGACGCGCAGAATGAACTTTTTCGGGTCTTCACGGCGGACAAGATCGAGGAGATCAAATCGGGTGGCGGAGAAGAGGAGAAATCCCTTCCTACTGTCACAAAACGGACCATGAAGAACGTAAAGACCGGACACAGGACAGAAGTCATCTACAAGTCGGTCTCATACAATATAGGGCTGAAGGACAAGGATTTCAGCGAGCGGCATATGCGACGGCCGCCGCGTTCTTGGATTCGGTGAGTCTAGGTAAGCGCACTAAAAGAAAGATGTGCAAAAGATACGGCCTGTCACTCTTATTAGCGTTGGCGATCCTGACGCAGTTTTCATTTCCGATCCTAGCGCAAAACGGGGAGAAGGAGAGAAATATTGAAATCACCGGCTTCCTCATGGGAAACTTTTCAGCCCGGACGTCCGACCAAAGACCGAGCGGGGAAGCGGGGCGTGATTTTCTTCTCGCTGAAGAAAGGCTTCGTCTAGACGTTTTCGGATGGACGGAATCCATCGAGGCATCGGCACGGGTCAAGGGAGATTTTTTCCTTGATAATGTGGTCGAGGAGTTTGATGTGGATCTGCGTGAGGCCTACCTGGATTATACAACTGGAAACTTCGACTTTCGCCTGGGTAGACAGATCGTCACTTGGGGTGTGGGGGATCTTCTCTTTATTAATGATGTCTTCCCAAAAGACTGGGTTTCCTTCTTCTCGGGGCGGCCGCTCGAATATCTCAAGATCGGAGTGGATGGATTGCGTACCCGGTATTCCTCAGAAGCGCTCAATGGGGAACTTCTTATTATACCCTTCTTTGAACCGGACAATCTGCCCACATCAGACCGGTTTTTCCTCTTCGATCCTTTCTCGGCTGTTCCATCACGAGATGAAGAGGAACCGACAACGACGCTTGAGAACAATGAATTGGCCTTGAGGCTTTATCGCAGGATAGGCGACTTCGATGTCTCGGCCCATGCATACAGGGGCTTTTGGAGAACGCCCGGCATGAAGCCTGATAATTCTACTTCGCCTACCCGGGTCACGATTTTCTATCCTGACCTCTCCGTCTACGGATTGAGTGCTCAGGGGAGCGCGCTGGATGGTATTCTTAGCCTTGAGACAGGTTACTATCATTCGAGGGATGATGGAGATGGTGACGATTTCACCATTCCAAACTCCCAGATGCGGTTTTTAGTCGGCTACCAGCGACAGATCTGGCAGGACTTCACCCTTGGGGTTCAATACTATGGCGAGATTATGGAGGATCATTCGACCTATGTGAACGCTCTCCCAGCCGGATTCCCCGTGCAGGAGAATTATCGGGACATTGTGACGTTGCGGTTGGAGTATCTCCTGAAACACCAGACCTTGAGACTGTCTCTGTTCACCTTTTATAGCCCGGTGGACAATGACTATCTCATCCAGCCTCAAACGACCTATAGATTCTCGGATAATCTTTCTGCCACTCTGGGTGCGAATATCTTCGGCGGAGAGAGTGAGACGACGGCGTTCGGGCAATTCGACAAAGATGACAATATCTATCTGTCGGTTCGTTTTGATTTTTGAGAGGTGGTGCTAAATGGCCAAAGTAATAAAGAATGTATCGGTAATGTGTTTCCATGATGAGCTCTGCCGCGTCTTCAATGCCTTAATGACCGCGTTGAGCCTGCTAAGGGAAGGGTCAAAGGTAACCATATTTTTTGGATCTCGGGGTGTAAATGCTGTCCATAATGAAAAGGTAAATGAGCTGACGTGCATGCCTGATGCGCCAAAAGAGGTTAGCGATGCAGTCATGAAACGAATGGATGAGATGGATCTGCCCACCGTTGAAGATCTTTTTGTCATGTTGACATCTGAAGGAGCTACTGTTTTGGCCTGTCCGTTGAACATGCCGTTATTTGAGATGGAAGAAAAGGACTTGGTGGATGGGGTAACCGTGGCTGATCCTGCCACATACTATAAAGATGTGGTCCTGCAGGCAGATATGAATATGTCTTTTTAGTGCAATATGCGCTAATTCACAAAATTTGCAGTTGGTCAATTCTTAAGTCCCGTGGCGGGACGTTATATAGAATCGCGAAGCGATTGTATAGCTTGTCGAAGATGCGCCCTTACCAGAAAATATGCCAGAGGCTTGAGGGAACAAAAAATGTATTGGACATAGGGTGTGGTGACGGGACTTTAGACGTCTACTTGGCAAAAGAGGGCAGGATAAAGATAGTAGGACTAGACATATCGCCAAACGGTTTCGGGCACGCCAAGAAAAAAGCCCTTCAAGATGGGGTGGGGGGCCTGGTGACCTGTGTCAAAGGGAACGTCTACAGTATGACATTCGCCAAGGAAAACGAGTTTGACGCTGTTACCCTCGTATATTCATTCCACCACATTGAAGATCCCATATCTGCACTGGATGAGATAAAAAGGGTCATAAAACCGGGGGGAAAAATCCTCATCGTGGAGTGCATTGCCGAGGATGGAGAGGGTGTCGTCTGCTGCCGCTTTAGTAAAGGAGAGCTTACTGCAATATTGAACGAGGCTGGTTTTCTAAACGCGCAGGTAGAAATCCTGGGAAATGAAGAAGGGCATGAGTTCACCCTTATTGCGGCTGTGAAATAGAGGACAAAGGTAACCTTTTTCGTCGAAATTTTGATTGCTGACGGGAAATTTTATAAAACCGTGGAAAGGACCATGCAAACAAAGAGAATTCAAAAAAGAGCCGTGGTAAAGGCCGGCACTCTTATCGCCTTCATCATTGCTGCCATTTTAGTGGTTCGCTTTACTCCGATAAGGGAATTTCTTACAGTAGATCAACTGGGTCGTTTCCTGCAAGCTGCGGGTTTTTGGGCGCCGTTGATTTTTATAGCGATCTATGCCGTCGGAGTGTGCCTGTTCGTTCCGGGAACAGTATTAGGCGCTATGGGCGCCATCCTGTTCGGCGCCTATTTGGGATTTGCCTATGTCTGGGTCGGCGCCATGATTGGGGCCGGCAGCGCCTTTTTTATCGGCCGGTATCTTGGCAGGGAGTTCGCCGCATCTCTCATCGGCGATAAACTCGGAAAATATGATGACGCCATTGAGCGAAACGGCTTTGCCACGGTGTTGTATCTCCGCCTGGTTTATTTCCCTTTTACGCCCATGAATTTTGGCATGGGCCTAACCAAGGTAAAGTTCAAGGATTACATTTTTGGCACCGGACTGGGTATCCTTGTCGGAACTTTCATTTTCATCTTTTTCATAGGCACGCTCAAGGAGGTCTGGGCCAGCGGGAACTGGGCTCAATTATTGTCCTCAAAGGTCTTTTTCTCCATGGCCCTCTTTATCTTTTCGCTATTCATTCCCAAAATCATCAACAAGTTCAAGAAAAGGTACGCGAAATAAACGAAAGAAAAATTCTCTTATATAGGAGCCGCCTGCGGCAGATTTAAAAGAATTCTCAGCACATAAAGCCGTGAGTTAAGATTCTAGAAGAATTCGATTAAGAGGCGTTGCCGCGTTTTATGAAATCGTACAGCGAAGCGATGCGATTTCATAGCTGGATACTTTTTATCCACTCCCCCGCGGATCTGTGCAAGAAAACAGATCTTAGCTTATCGATTTTTTCAAATAAATTCTGTATTAATAGATAGTTAAGTGTCATTAATGAAGTGTGGCATACCGCTTGCTTTTGGTATTCGTATATGGCCCATCCTTTATGCCCATACATGGCCCGCGAATAGGATCAGGGAGTTTCACTTATCTCCTTTAACGGCAAAGATGAATCTCGGCCCGAGCCCTGGCTATTGAGCATCGACCTAATATAAACAGAGTTCTGATCCGAAGATCCGACGTCTCAGAGGAAAAGCTGGCGGCGGTCTTCGGCGGACATCCGGGGCCAGCACCTTCTGCCGGCAAAAATTTAGTCGGCAAGTCATTCAAAAAAAATAATAGAGCTGAAAGCAAGAGATGGAAAACCTGTTATATTCAATAAATCTGGCGATCCATGTATTAGCCGCGATATTTTGTGTTGCAGGTCCTTTTTACCAGTTGCGCCTTGTTAAACTACGGGGAAAATTAGGATATCCCCTCATCTACGACTTGGACAGGATTATGGAAAATATCTTGAGCTTTCAGCCAAGACTCTGTTTCGCTTTTATCGTTACTTTGATTGTAACGGGCTTTACCTTTCCTCTTATCCATTATGGATTTCATGGAGAATGGAGAGAAGTGAGCAATCTTCCACTGGCCATCTTCATAGCAAAAACAATTCTGGCTTTTATTGGTCTTGCCATTAACATTCATGGCATCTGGATCCTGGATCCTGAGATACAAAAGACATTTGCGACCTTCTCCCCTGCAAATCAGCCGCCGGATGAGTTGTTGAATCGATTCTGGGCCCTTCGGACTACGCGTAAAAGGCTGTGCAGTGTCTGCTTCGGACTGGCACTCACCATTGTCATAATCACTCCGATCTTGAGATTTTATAAATGAGCGAGACGGAGAAAATTATAGAACTATGCAATGATTGCGGCGCCTGTGTGCGCACCTGCACCTTTTTGAGCCATTACTGTGATACTCCTAAAGAGCTGGCGAAGCGTTTCAAGCGAAATCCTCTCGAGAATATCGAAATACCTTATTCATGCTCTCTATGCGGACTATGCCAACGCATCTGCCCCCTGGATTTATATCCAGGAGACATGTGTCTTGAGACCAGGGAGAAGATTTTTCAGACCCAGCAGGAGGGTACCCTTCCCAGTGATTTTGTTTATGACTATATGATTCCGCGTTTAAAGGGCTTTAGAAATCATCAAATCATCAGTACATCTCCGCTCTTTACCCTGAGTAAGGTAGGCAAGATAAACGAGGGCACACCAAAAAGGGTTTTTTTCCCCGGTTGTTCACTTCCAGCGTATTCGCCAAGGTTGGTGATTAGGGCGTATGAGTATTTACAAAAAACGATGCCGGGAATCGGAATCGTTCTCAACTGTTGTGGCAAACCAAGCCGGGACCTTGGCGATAAAGAACGGTTTGAAAATATATTCGAGGAAACCCTCAAGGAGTTTTCGAGACTTGGAATCGAGGAAGTGGTGCTCGCATGCATCAACTGCCATAAAATATACACAGAGAATAGCGATATCAAACTACGAAATATTTATGAGATTTTGGCAGAAATGGGTCTCCCGGAATCCATTTCGGGAGGCGGGGACGAGATTACAATTCACGACTCTTGCCCAGCCAGATATAGGCCCGAAATTCGAAATGCGGTAAGGCAGGTAGCCTCTCAGATGAATTTTGGAATCAGCGAGATGAAATTTAAAAACGAGGTGACTCAATGCTGCGGAGCAGGTGGATGCTCACCATTGGGTAACACTGCCCTGGCCGACAGGCACACGAAGGCCCGTGTAGGCCAAGCAAAGGGGCAAATAGTCTGTTACTGTGCTCACTGTAGGGAACGGTTCTCATCTTATTGTCCATCTTTGCACATTCTCGATATAATCTTCGGCACTTCATACAATACGCATATTAAGGAATACCACGATGGCTGGAGGAACTGGCTGAACCGATGGTATCTAAAGAAAAGATTTCAACTCATGAAAGTTTGATCGTTATGTCCAGACTTAAAGATAGGGGTGAACATGAAAGCAAAACGGATTTTATGCCTTACAGTTTTAGCACTCACGGTAGTATCGGGTTTGCCCCTTCTCTCCCCCAAGCTCTTGAAGGTAATGCCTATGCTCAGTGGGGAAGGGATCTACTACTGGCATAAAGTGTTCTCTGATGCATCTGGATGTGAGGGTTTACAAGGTAGGGAATTCTAGTCTGTCTTGTGAATAATTCATGGCCTCATGCCATGTCTCGAGGCGGAAATGATTCTATCATTTGAAAGAAAGAGGAGAAGAAAAATGAGGAAGCAACTGTCTATGTTATCGTTATTGCTATCCATTGTCATTCTAAGCAACGGTTGCTTCTATGCCGGACCGATGAACCCTGATATGATGGGTAGAGGACAAGGTATGGGCCAAGGCATGATGGGTGGAGGAATGATGGGGCCCGGATATGGACAGCAATACGGATCTCCAGGCACCCCAGGATACCAGCAGCCCCAGAGGCAAATGGAGGAAAAGGACGCGAAGGAGATAGTTGAAAACTACATCCGATCCACCCGAAACCCCAACCTGAAACTTGGCAAGGTCGAGGACAAGGGGTCCACATTTGTTGCGGAGATCCTCACCATGGGCGATTCCCTTGTGGACAAGATCGAAGTGGACAAAAATACTGGCTGGATGAGATCTGTTTATTGATTGCTCTAAGGCACCCCAAAATTCTGCAGCGTCATGGGGTACCTCTTTTAGCATAATAAAAACCCTAAAACATCTTTGAGCGAGGTGACAATTATGACAAGGGGGAATATATGGCCTTCATCGAGAAGTTCTTAGGTAGACAGGTAGAGATACCCGAGGACCGTCGCTACGCCACAAAACAGGGGCTTTGGGCCAAGCCGGACGGTCATGAAATCATTTTTGGATTGAGTGAGCCTGCCTTGGTTTTATTAGGAGGTCTCAATGACCTGGACTATCTCGTTCAAGAAGGCAAGACCGTTCAAGATGGCGAAACAGTGATTTTCGCCATAACCGGAAAGATCCTATATATCGAAACACCCCTGAAGGGGCGCATCTTTTTCAACTCCGAGGCCAAACAATCGCCTGAGATAGTTTCGGAAGATCCTTATGGAAAAGGCTGGTTGTTTAAATTAGAGACAGAGACTGAAACGGCCTTAGAGGGTTTAGCGGACGCGAGTGGCTATATTGAAAGCCTCAAATCATCTGAGGGATTCAAGAATCCTGAAGGATTGCAAGGTGGCGTCTCGGGAATATGCAAGGCAGTTTATACGGGTATCCGGGAACAAAAGATTTAAGTCATTGTAAGAAATAAAAAAACGCGGATTAAAGTCAAGACGAATTAAAATAAAGCACGTGAAACAGACAGCAACTTCTCAATCAAAGCATTAAAATAGCGATCTTCTCAAGGCGTTCACCCCCAAACAAATCGGTCACCATCCAAAAGATCAAACGAATTAAACCAAATCATTTTTCTGCAATTTAACAGGACATCCTTAAGATCGGCGATTCATGATCCTTTAGAAGGATATTAAACCATGAGAAACAATTTCATCTCTATTTTCCCGTTTTTACTGCTTATAGTCCTATCTGTCTACCCCTGCCAAGCGGCTGAGGAATCCGATAGGGTATTTTTCAGTGCCATTACGCTCTACCATCCGATAGTGATGTATCAGAAGTATCAACCTTTGATGACTTATTTAACAAAAAATACGCCGTACAAATTCGAGCTGAAACTAAGTCAGAATTATAGGGACATCGTAGATTTCCTTAAAGGCAACAAGGTACAGGCAGCGCTGCTCGGGGGCGTGACTTATCTAGAGGCGAAAAAGGAGTTTGGCGTTGTCCCGATTATCAAACCTGTCGGACCTAATGGGAAGCCCTTTTACAGGTGTGCGTTTATCACGAAAGAAGAAAATGAAGAAATAAAGTACCTCATTGACCTCAAAGGAAGATCGATCGCTTTTGCATCAAAGCTGTCAACCTCCGGCACTCTCGCGCCCCTTTACCATTTGTATTCCAAGACCGGCATAGAGCTCAAAGACCTGAAAAAACATAAGAATTTCAGATATCACGACTCCGTTGCCAGGCAAGTTTTGAGAGGGGATTTCGACGCGGGTGCTGTTATTGACTCTGTTGCGAGCAGGTTCAAAAACAGAGGTCTGAGGGTAATAGATACGACAGATCCCATTCCTGGGTTACCTATCGTCGTGCGTGCGGATGCATCGTCCGGCTTCATAAATACCTTAAAAGAAGCGCTTTTGTCCTTGGATTACAATATTTCTGAATCACGTAAGATGATGGAGAAATGGGATGAGGAATTCCGATACGGTTTTACTCTAGCGACGGATTCCGATTATGATTCCATACGCAACATGATAAAATACCTGAGAATGAGAGGTCTGGAAATCCCGTAATCTCAAGATCAAAACCCGGTACGATTAAAAAGGGCATTCAGTTCCTATATGGGGAAATGATCCCTTTTGAGTTAAAAGAGTCCAGGCAGACCTTTCAACCTGTAAA
Organism: uncultured Desulfobacteraceae bacterium; assembly: GCA_964459445.1. Classification (GTDB taxonomy): domain Bacteria; phylum Desulfobacterota; class DSM-4660; order Desulfatiglandales; family HGW-15; genus CAYWMP01. Next base: position 3,732 of record CAYWMP010000073.1, on the reverse strand, counting down.
CAAAGAACTCTAGGTCTCAAGAGTTGATTCATCATGATTAAGAAACTTAAAAAGTGGATCTTCAGCCTGCAAGGCAAATTCATCATTGTTGCATTCTTGTGCATTATGACCTTTACCACGATAGGAACATTCCTTCTCCTATCGCGAGAGAAGAAACTCTACGAGCAGGATTTGATAAATCAGGGAAAGGCCCTCGCTCAAATAAGTCAGCTTATGCTCACGAATGTCATGGTCTACAATGAACTGGGCATGATGGATGACCAGGATCTCATGGACTATCTCGACTATTTCATAATGAACTTCATGGAAAGGGACAAAAGGGTCCGGCAAATGGCCGTTCTTTGTCATGAAGGACAAGTTGTCGCCCATAATGACATTGCCGAATTCGGCAAGAGGTACAGGGACAAATCAATAAGAGAGGCCATAACAAATTACAAGACGGACATATGCTATGGGACTTTTCGAGGCGAGCGAATTCTCTCGATAACGACACCGCTCAATATCGATACCAAGTCCTGGGGTGTATTGCGAATTGAATTAACCACACTGGAGGTGCAGGAATCGATTAATGCCTTTAAAAAAGAAATCATGACCATTAACATGATATTTTCAATGATTGCCCTTATGATCGTGAGCATTGGGGCAAGGGTTCTCGCAAAGCCGGTGAAAAAGCTGGCAAGGATAATGGATGGTATACGAACCCATGGTGACTTTGACCAAAAGGCTCTTCGCTTCGAAAAAAGACGGGATGAACTTGGTAAACTTCAAAATAGCTTCCTATGGATGCTAAAAAGGCTTTGGAAGGCGGATAAAGAACATAAGGAAACCTTGGAGGTGCTTAGCAAGACGGAAAAGATGGTCTCCATTGGAAAGCTTGCCGCGGGCGTAGCGCACGAGATAAACAATCCCCTTGGGGGCGTATCTCTCTGCTTTAAAAACCTGATCAAAGAGAAAAACGATGAGACAAAGAGAAATCAACTCATACACGCCATTAATGAAGGTTTTCGAAAAATAAAAAGGATAATTAACCAACTCCTGGATTTCTCACGCGCTACGGTAGCGGATAAAAGACCCGTTGACCTCAATGCCCTTTTAGAACAGTTGTTGTTGCTTCTGAGATACAATATTTCGACGCATAACATCACCATTAAGAAAAACCTATCGAATAAAATGCCTGATGTGCTGGTTGATGAAAATAAAATGGCACAGGTTTTTATGAATGTTATTATGAATGCCATACAGGCATTGGACGGCGGAGGTGATCTGATTATCAAAACAAGAGCAGAGGACGGGTTTTGCTTCGTATCAATTAAGGATACGGGGGGCGGTATTCCCCAAGAGATTATTTCGATTATATTTGACCCGTTCTTTACAACAAAAGGAACGGGAGATGGAACAGGATTAGGGCTTTCTGTGAGCAAAGGGATAGTGGAGCAGCACGGAGGGACCATAGAGGTGGATAGCGAAGTCGGCATTGGAACAACTTTCAGAATTAGATTACCCATTAAAGGTACTACAGAGATTGTAGGGCGGTAAACCAGGGAGTATCGGATAGCGGAGAAATGAAAAAAAAGAAAATTCTCTTAATCGAAGATGAACCCTCCATGAGGCTCGGGATCTCTCTTACTCTCGATAATGCGGGATATGACGTGAAGGTTGCCGAAGATGGGATCGCCGGAATCAAGATCTTCAGAGAAGAGGGTTTTGATATCGTGATCACAGATCTAAAGTTGCCGGGGCCGGACGGCATAGAGGTCCTAAAATCTGTAAAGGGCATCTCCTCCGATACCGGCGTGATAATAATAACGGCTTTTGCAGAAGTGAAAACGGCTGTTGAGGCCATGCGTGAGGGCGCTTATGACTATGTAGCCAAGCCCTTTGAGCCTGAGGAGCTACTGTTTGTCATCGAAAGATTCTTGAAATACAGAAACATGGAATCTGAGAATATTAGGCTCAAGGAGGAACTTGGAGAAAGAGGAGGATTCCAACATATCATAGGAATCAGCTCTGCCATGCAAAAGGTTTTCGAAGCCGTCGAGACCATATCGAATACAGATTCATCCGCTATCATTTACGGTGAGAGCGGAACTGGGAAGGAGTTGGTGGCAAATGCCATCCATAACCTCAGCCCGCGCAGGGAAGGCCCCTATATCAAACTGAATTGTGCGGCCATACCTGAAACGTTATTTGAATCTGAGCTTTTTGGTCATGAAAAAGGGGCCTTTACGGGGGCCATCAAAAGGAGAAGAGGGAAGTTTGAATTTGCGGATGGCGGGACGATTTTTTTCGATGAAATAGGAGACATGCCCGCTTCGTTCCAAGCAAAGCTATTGAGGGTGCTTGAGAATTACTCTTTCGAACGCGTTGGTGGGAATGAAACACTAACTGTTGATGTAAGGACCATTTTTGCGACAACCAGACAACTTAAAGATGAAGTAAAGGCAGGCCGGTTCAGGGAAGATCTCTTTTACAGAATAAACACGCTGCCTATAGAACTTCCCCCATTGAGGGAGAGAAAGACAGACATCCCACTTCTGATTGAGCATTTCCTCAAGTTGTTCCAGAAAAAGCTGGGAAAGAATCTCACAATTACCACTGAGGCTATGGGGAATCTAACGGCTTATGATTATCCGGGCAATGTGAGGGAGCTTCTCTATGCCCTCGAGATGGCTGCGACCTTCTGCAAGGACAGAGGAATTACGCCCTCTTGCCTGCCCTTAGAAATAAGAAAGACCGGGGAGGAAGATAAAGGCGCAGCGCCGGACGATGATGATTTGTGTCTGGCGGACAAGGTGAAGGCTTGTGAAAAGAGTATAATCCAAAAGACTCTCGAAGACACCGGCGGAGAAAAGAAAAAGACCGCTAAAAAGCTTGGCATCAGCCGCGAAACTCTCTGGAGAAAACTGAAAGATCACAATATTTCCGGCTCAGGTTCTCTAAAAGAAGAGGATTGAATCACCGGCATTTTTTGTTAGATTTATGCAACATTCAGACGGCGCAAGTTGCTAGTCTGCAACCTATAAACACCCCACAAATTGTCCAAATTTGGGCAACCTCCCGTTATCCAAGCAATATTTCACAGCGGCACGTATATTGCGAAATAACAAGATTTTGTAAAGTCATCTTAACCTCCAAACACCTCTTTTAACCGCCTGACATTTTAGAAAGTCTTCAACAATGAAAAAAATCACCGCACTGACATTGTTTGGGCTGCTAGCAGGTCTTTTGATTGCCAATAATGCGACCGGAGATCCTAAAGAATTTCGTATACCCCCACCAACTGTCCCGGAACGGAAATACCCCTGCATGAAATGCCATGAGATATGGGCTTACAACGAAGAAAAGCGAGAGTTAAAAATGAATCACGCGGAAAAAGTTCTCAAACATGCTGAAGAAAGACAATGGTGTCTTAATTGCCATGACACCAAAAACCGCAATAAATTGAGATTGCTGAACCAGCAGCTAATCGACTTTGAAACGTCCCATGAGCTTTGCGGACAGTGTCATGGAACCATATTCAGAGACTGGAAAGCAGGTGTCCACGGGAAAAGAATCGGGATGTGGAATGGGGAAAAACTTTATCGCCTCTGTATTCACTGCCACAACCCCCACCAACCAAAGTTTGAACCGGTGAAACCTCAAAGTAGGCCCATCAAACCAATAGAAATAAACAATTAACTAGCCTCAGTTTCCTACTTATTTTACGGTCTTAGTACTTCTAAGGGTAAAAGG
>CAYWMP010000072.1:0-26429 GCA_964459445.1 uncultured Desulfobacteraceae bacterium | reverse complement strand
TTCTTTTTTCCTGAGAACCTCTTCCCGCTCTCAATCCCATGTTGGGATTGAGGCCTGCGTTGCAGGCAAACTAAGCAATCTGTTTTATTTCCGTGCCTTTGGGAACTCTGCGAGAGAACATCTGGTGGTAATTGCCTTCGGGCAAGTCGGACGGACTAAATGTCTGCGGTTAAGATACTTACCATGAGTCTTTCTAAAAACGAATACTCAGAAAAAGGGTTTGTTTTCAACATACAGCGGTTCAGTATCCATGACGGGCCGGGGATCAGAACGACCGTATTCATGAAGGGGTGCCCTCTTCATTGTCTGTGGTGTTCCAACCCCGAATCACAGGATGCCACACCCAATCTGATGGTCAGGGATATGAACTGCAAAGGGTGCGGGGCCTGCAAGGAGATCTGCCCGAAAGGGGCCATTTCTTTGACCGAAGAAGGGATCCGAAAAATCGAATGGGGAAAATGCAATCAGTGTCTCCTCTGTGTTAACGCCTGCCCCTATAACGCCCTGAACATCTGCGGGACCTATATGACGGTTGATGAGGTCCTCGAAGAAGTCCTCAGAGACAAGGATTTTTACAGAAATTCAGGCGGGGGAATAACGGTATCCGGTGGCGAGGCCCTGACGCAGAATGAATTCGTAACCGATCTTCTCAAAGCATCCAAAAGCGAAGGGCTTCACACGGCCCTGGATACCTCGGGTTATGCCCCCTGGGAAAAGCTGGAAAAGGTGCTTTCTTTTGTTGACCTCATACTTTGGGACATCAAGCACCTTGATCCCGTTGTGCACAAAAAGATGACGGGCGCCGAAAATAACCTGATCCTGGAAAATCTCCTTAAGGCCTCGCACATAAAACCGGTTTGGATGCGCATGCCGCTGATTGCAGGCTTTAATGATTCGGAAACCTATATTAGAGAATTCATCCGTCTGGCAAAGAAAATTGCTGCGGAAAAGGTCTCTTTGCTCCCCTATCATGAGGGGGGCAAATCCAAAACCGATCAAATGGGAAGGCCCTACCCTTTTCCTGACGGAAGAGCGCCGGGCGACGAGCATATAGAATTGCTGAAAGGAATGATCGAAAAGGCGGGGATTAAAGTATCTATCGGCAGTTAAATGCTTTAGGGAAGAAGAATTAGACAGGATAACCTGCCGACGCCAAGGCTTTGGCAGGCAAACGGGATTAATAAACGATTTTAGCTATGTTGCTAGGAATCGTCAAAAAGCCCGCTTAGAGCGGGGTTCCGATATAAACATGTCGGAACCAATGTTGAGAGCTTTTAGACGGTCTATTCAAATAATCCGCCATTCGTTATTACGTTTGGAGTTCCAGGCAGGATTCAAATCATCCTGAAAATCCCGTCCATCCCGTCTGATAGTATGTGACAGAGTCTGTGAGACGCGGCTTTAGGCCGCTAAAGTTTTTGCCAGCTTGCTCGCCGCCTCCATGCCGAGATCAAAGGCCTTGAGGTTGGATTCCAGGAAGGCCTTTTTGGTGGTTTCGGAAATGGTCTTTTTCATGGAATCCCCATCGATGGAAATTTCCCCCGACCCTATCAATGCGCCCAGCATCACCATGTTCAAGGAAAGAGGATTGCCGGCCTCCTGAGCCAACTCATTTCCATTCAGGGCAATCACCCTTTTGACCTTGGTTTGGATCTTATCCAGGACCTCATCCACCGGGGGATAGGTCCCCTGGCCTACAGACACCGTAAATGGAGGCAAGGGCTGAACATTGGTTATGACGAGCGTATCGTCTGTGCATTTTGCCAAGGCCCTCATGGTCTCTAAGGGTTCAAATCCGATCAAAACATCCGCCTCACCGTTTGAAACGATGGGGCTTGTAACATCACCCATCAATACGGCTGATTCCACCACCCCGCCCCTCTGGGCCATGCCGTGGATTTCGCTGACCACGGCCGGAATCCCCACAGACAGGGCGGATTCTCCTAGAAGACGCGATGCGAGGAGATTACCTTGTCCCCCCACGCCTATAAACACACATCTCTTTGTTTCCATATAATGCTCCCCTTTAGTCAATTGAATAACCCATCCCTCAGGATGGGGTTAATATAAACATCTATTGCTTCTCGCCCGCTTTCCCCTCAGCTTAGCTCGGGGACGCTAGAGCCCTCTGAGAACACGGAGTATTCTTTTAAAGTTTTAATAGCTCAGTGTGATTGAGGCCTGCTTTGCAGGCACACTAAGCAATCAAGCTTGATTTATCTCTGCGACTCGGCGAGCTCTGTGAGAGTTGATTCACCGCGTCCGTTGTCCGTTTTATAATCCTTTGCAACGGACTACAGACAACCGACAACTGACAACCCCAATTAATCTTTGACCGGCAATATGGCATTCTCCGGACAAATCTGAGCGCAAACCGTACAACCGGTACACATTAATTTATCGATCATGACCCGATCATCTTCCAGAAACATGGCCGGGCAGGCGAGTTCATTGATACAGGCACGATGGTTTTTGCATTTGCTCTGGTTAATTTGAAAGGGTTTATATTTCCTCATTTGACCGGTGGCCTTTGCAAAAAGCGGGCAGAACTCCTGGGAGATGATCACAGACAAGCCGTCATAATCCAGGGTTTTCTGGACTTCCTCCATGGTCTTCTTGATCTTAAAAGGCTGCACGACATGCACGTCCTGGACACCACATCCCTTAACGACTGTTTCGATAGAGACCTGCGACCGATCAAAACCCAGGGGCTCCGTATTCACGCCGGGATGCGGCTGGTGCCCGGTCATTGCCGTAGTGCCGTTATCCAGGATGACAAGGGTGAATTTGTGGTTGTTGTGGACGGCATTGATAAGGCCCGTTATGCCTGAATGAAAGAACGTTGAATCCCCGATAAATGAAACGACCTTCTGATTCGTGGACTGGGCAAAGCCGCAGCCGGTGCTTACCGAAGAGCCCATGCAAATCAGGTAATCGGCCATGGAAATGGGCGGCAAGAGACCTAGTGTGTAGCAACCGATGTCCGACGGATAGATCGTCTCGGTGCCATAGATTTTCTTGATCGAGTAGTAGGTCGCCCTGTGTGGGCAACCGGCACAGAGATTGGGCGGCCTTGCCGGGAGTTCGGGGAGGTCGGAGGTATCAACGACATGGGCCGGCTCGTAATCTACCCCGAAATTCTCGGCTATGGCGGCTCTGACCATTCCCGGATCGTATTCGTAGAGACGAGAGAGTTTGCCCACCCCTTTGCCCTTGATGGACAACGTGAGGCCGTTCTCCTGGGCTAACGCCTTCAGGTCGTTTTCCATAATGGGATCCAACTCTTCGACGACCAGGACCTTGTCAACCTGTTTCATGAAATCGATGCAGCGTTTCCGCGGTATCGGATAGGACAACCCCATTTTCAGGATGCTGATCTTATCCGCAATGCCGAGATCCGCCACAGCGTCCTTGACATAATTGAGGCTCACGCCGTTGGTCACAATTCCCCATTTGCCATCGCCAATGATCTCGTTATAGGGCGACTCCTCGGTTTTTTCCATAGCCTTTTGGAATCTATCCATAAGGACCTGATGGAGTCTCCTTGAAACCGCCGGCACGGCCACCCAATGGAAGGGATTTTTCTCGAAGGTGGCTTTCGTCTTGATCGGCGGCAACTCTCCCAGAATCGCATCGCCTCGCACGTGGTTGAGCCTCGTGGTCGTCCTCAAAAGGACGGGCAGTTCCAACTCTTCCGAGAGATCAAAGGCCGCAACGGTCATGTCCTTCATTTCCTGGGTGTTGGTGGGCTCCAACATGGGCAGCGACGACAGCCTTGCGTAGTATCGGTTGTCCTGTTCATTCTGACTGGAGAACATGGAAGGATCGTCCGCACTCACGATCACCATGCCTCCCTTCACACCCTCGTAGGCCAAAGTCATGAGCGGATCGGCCGCCACGTTTAAGCCCACATGCTTCATGGTGACCATGGTACGCAACCCGGCGACTGCAGCCGCTGCGCCTACCTCGAGTGCCACCTTTTCATTGGTGGAATACTCGAAGTAAAGATCGCTTTCCAGACTGATGTGCAGGAACTGCTCCGGAATCTCGGATGATGGCGTCCCGGGATAGCAGGTTGCAAAGGATAACCCCGCCTCCAGGGCGCCGCGAGCAATGGCTTCGTTACCCAGGAGAAGCATGTGCTCTCCCGGAGAATCGGTCAATAATTTATGCATTCTTAACCCCCTATAATCGATTACGCCACTCAAAGTGGCCGTGTGATTGCTGACCCCCGAAAGGGTCATATTGCCTCTCTCACAAAGCTCACAGAGTAGCAGAGATAAATCAAGCTTGATTGCTTAGTCTGCCTGCAGAGCAGGCTTCAATCCCTACTATGGGATTGAGAAAGGGGAAAGGTTCTGAGGAAAAATGAGATATATCAATTTTCCTCACTGCCTTTTCCCCAATCATACTATGCAATAAAAACTCAATCTAAACCTCCGTGGTCTCAGTGGGCTCAAGCGACCCCGAGCAAAGCCGAGGGGAGAGCGGGCGAGATGAGTTTTGGAAAAGGCTAAATTTTGAAACTCTCGGTCATTCCCCCGAACTTTTTCCTCAGTTTGGGTTTCTCAATTTTGCCTGTGGGGTTCCGGGGAACATCGTCGAAGAAGACTTGCCTTGGCCTTTTGTATTTAGGAAGAGATTCGCAGTAGCCAAAAACGTCTTCCTCATCCATTTCCTTGCCCGGCTTCAATTTTATGATAGCTGCGACGATCTCGCCAAGACGCTCATCCTGCAACCCAATAACTGCCGCGTCCTGTATCGAACCATTTTCCATGAGGAAATCCTCAATCTCCACAGGAAAAATATTTTCGCCGCCGGTAATAATCACATCCTTTTTTCTGTCTACGAGCCAGATGAACCCCTCCTCATCAAAACGGGCCATGTCTCCCGTCAACAACCATCCATCAATGATTGTCTTTTCAGTCGCTTCCGGATTCTTGTAGTATTCCTTCATCACGCCAGGTCCCTTGATCATCAATTCGCCCGGTTCGCCCTTCGGAACTTCTATCTGATTGTCATCCACGATCTTGCACTCCCAGTCAAAGCCGGGTCTGCCGATTGCGCCCACCTTGTGGAGATTTTCCATGCCGAGGTGAACACAACCCGGGCCTGTGCTCTCGCTGAGCCCGTAACTTGTATCGTAATCGTGATTGGGAAAAACCTTCTTCCAGTTCTTGATCAGGCTCGGGGGTACGGGCTGGGCGCCAATGTGCATGAGGCGCCACTGGTCGAGATCATAATCCTCAAGCTTCACGTCCCCCGTCTCAATGGCAACCAGGATGTCCTGTGCCCAGGGCACGAGCAACCAAACCACCGTGACTTTCTCTTCTGACACCGCCTCTAGGATCCATCTGGCTTCGATGCCCTTGAGGATCACGGCCCTGGCCCCTGCAACAAAATTCCCGAACCAATGCATCTTCGCACCGGTATGATAAAGGGGGGGAATCAGCAGAAAATTGTCATCGTGGTTCAGAAGGTGATGTCGGTTTTCAACGGTGCAGGCAAACTCGAGGTTTCGGTGCGTTATAAGAATGGGTTTCGGTGCCCCCGTGGTACCCGACGTGAAGTAGAGTCCGGCCTCATCAAAGAGATCGACCGATATCCCCGGATGATCGGAAGATTCGGAATCCAGGATGCTCTCCGCCTGTTCGGCATAGGGAGGTTTGGCATAGGAAGGGCCGAAGAAATAGAAGTCTTCAATGGTTTTCAGATCTTTCTTGATGGCGTCGATGCGCTCAACAAACTCCTCACCAAAGAATATGGCCTTGGCTTCCGCGATTTCAGCGCAGTATCGGATATCATCGGCCAGAAAACGAAAATTCAAAGGCACTGCCCAGGCGCCCGTCCTCAGTATTCCAAAATAGACCGGGAGCCACTCAAGACAGTTCATCATGAGATGAATGACCTTGTCACCCTTTTGAATACCTTTATTAATAAGGGCATTGGCCACCCTGTTCGCCATGTCATCGAATTCTTGCCAGGTGATGGCACGCCGAATGTTTTTGGCGGGTTCCCTTTCAATAAGGGCGGTTTTCTCCCCATACATTCTTGCATTTCTGGCCAGTATTTCACCAACGATCATGGCTTTGCTCTCCGAATCAAGAAGCTACATTCTAGCTACTTCGTAACTGTATCGAATCAATTTTGGACTGTCAAGTTGAGACCTCTGCAAAACTCTCAAATTTGCAGAGGTCTCAACTTAAAGATTCGCTCAGCGATATTATTCAAGGAAGCTTTTCGAGGTGGGCCTTGGCAAGGGGCAGAAAGGAAGAAGTTTTATATTGCTCCACGAATTCCTTGAGCGTTGATATGGCCTGATCTCGCTTTCCGGAAAGCCTGTAAATCCTTGCCAGGCTTAACATGGCGAGCTCTCTAAATAAATTCTCCTGTCCGGACACCAGGTCTTTGAGGATTCCTGTAGCCTCCTCGAAGGCCCCTTTCTCTTCCCAGCATGCGGCGAGCCCCAATTTGGCAAGGGACTGATAGGGGCTGCCGGCGGAGACATTTCCCAGAAATTGTTGGAATAGAGATATGGCTTCGTCGTATTCCTTCTGACGGTATTTGAGATAGGCAAGACTGGGCGGGGCAAGATCACTGACCTTTGCCATGCCGTGATCGTCGATCACCTTTTGGAGGCGTTCTTGCGCCTCCCTGAGGTTCTCCTCATTTGCATTTGGAGCGGCCGTTTTGGCAAAGGCGTAATAGGCCTGATTATAGGCCTCCTGTCCCTTTTTGTTCACATGATTCAAATAGGTGTTTATCCCCAGATAGATGAGCACGGCTGCGGCCAAACCCATCCCCAAGTATTGGAATTCCCGGGAGTGCTCTCTGACAAAAATAGACACTCGGGCGGAAAGACTCAGGAACTCATCGGGTCCCTTTAATAGTTCTTTGCGTGATAACTTTTTCTTTGCCATATTCTACCATTTATAACACTTTTTCTTTTTAGAAGTATATTGTATTTAGCGAGGCCTCGGAGGTCAAAAAAAATGGCACAAGGCAATGGGCGCAGGGAAAATCCTTCTACCTTATGCCTTAAGCCTTGCACCTTTCTTTCATTTGTCCCTTTGGAGCGCCTGCTAAGCACCCTCATATTTGAAAAGGATATTAGCGAAATGACCGCTTCTAATCCTTAATCTGAATTTGGAGTTCCCTTCCGAGATTTTTCGATTTTCATTCTGAAACCCTTAGGCCGACCTTGGAAAGGGAATTGGCATTGTCGTTTAACAAAAGGGATGTGTGGAGTCAAGGATAAAGCTCAGCCACTAAGTCACGAAGGCACTAAACGAGGCAAAGGGTGCTTGGCATGGGGCAAAGGAAAAAGATTCATTGCCTTAAGCCTTTAACCTTGAGCCCTGCGCCATTCTTTTATCTTAATCTTGGTGTCTTAGTGCCTTGGTGGCTAGACTATTCCCAAAAGTGCAATAACGTTTTGATTTTTGTTGTTAACTGCTATAAGGAACGTTCTTTAGTCGATAATACCTGTGGCGGTTGCGATTTATGAATCTTTCGGATCAGTTCTTACAAATACTCCACGATCTTCCCGATTTTTTTGTGTATGTACTGCTCGGCGTGAGCGCATTTATCGAAAATGTGTTCCCGCCCATTCCAGGAGACACAATTACCGCCTTTGGTGCATTCCTGGTGGGCATAGGCAGGCTCGATTTCTTTGGTGTCTACTTCTCAACAACCCTCGGAAGCCTGCTCGGTTTTCTGTGCCTGTTCCAATTCGGGCGGTTCCTGGGAAAGCGGTTTTTTATCGAAAAAGACTATCGGTTTTTCAAAGCAAAGGACATCGTAAAAGCTGAGTCATGGTTTGGAAGATATGGGTATCTCCTTATCGCCTTTAACCGGTTTCTTCCCGGCGTTCGCTCAGCTATATCCATCGCAAGCGGTATATCAGGACTTCGGCTTTTTCTGGTTGCCCTTTTGGCCCTTCTGAGCTGTGCGGTTTGGAACCTCATCTGGATTTTCATGGGATACTCCATGGGGAGTAATTGGGAAACCATCAAAGAAACCATGTCGACTATCATGATGCGTTACAATGCCGCAGTGATCTTGTTCCTCCTGATTGCCGCAGCCCTTTACTTCTTTTTCAGAAAGAAGAGAAAGGAACCGTAAGATCACAAGCCGTATTTTGATTTCAAACCCTCAAATGCTATACTAGTATTTAGCGTAATTCCGCCTCAAACCGACGAGCAGAAAAAGATAGAACTCAGTTGCTTGGGCGAAACGAAACTGGTTGCTAGATACTCGATACTGGATAAAGCAAAAAAGAGACGTTCTTAATAACAGCCCACCTGAGAACGAAATCTTCGACCGATATCTAGCGCAAATCACATTGAAAGAAAACTCCCTATAATAAAATGACAAACGAGCATTCCCAAGAAAAACCCCAACGAAAAATCAACTACTTACGCCTTTCCATTACGGATAGATGTAATCTCAGATGTGTGTACTGCATGCCCGAGGAAGGCGTCCCCTTTCGACCCCATGGTGAGATCCTAAGCTATGAGGAAATTCTGCATTTTGTAAATGTCGCCGTACAGGGCGGCATAAGAAAGATAAGACTGACCGGCGGTGAACCTTTGGTCCGAAAAGGAATCATCGGATTTCTCGAAAAGCTGTGCGAGATCAATGGATTGGATGAAATCACCCTCACAACCAATGGCATTCTGCTCAAGGAGTTTGCCTCCCAGCTAAAGGATTGCGGCATCACGCGCGTCAATGTCAGTCTCGATACCTTGAAACCGCACCGTTTCCTGCGAATTGCCGGCCGAGATCTTTTTGATAGGGTTTGGGAGGGCATTCAGGAAGCGGAACGGGTCGGGTTTAACCCCATTAAAGTCAATGTCGTGGCTATCAAGGGCACGAATGATGACGAAATCCTGGACTTTGCACGATTGACCCTGGAAAAACCCTACCATATCCGCTTTATCGAATTCATGCCCGTCGGGGATCAAAACGGCTGGAGCCCTGAGAAGTTTATTTCAGCTCAAGACATCAAAAAAACCATCTTGCGCCTTGGTGAGCTAAAACCCATAAGGGCGAACAACCTTGACGGCCCTGCGGAGAGATACACACTCGAGGGGGGCAAAGGAGAGATTGGTTTCATAGGCGCCCTGAGCAATCATTTTTGCGAAAACTGCAATCGCTTGCGTTTGACCGCGGAAGGCCATCTGAGATCCTGCCTGTTTTCCGATCTGGAAATGGATATGAAGACACCGTTACGGGAAGGCAAAGGGGATGCCCATATATTGGGCATTGTTGAGGAAGCCATTCGCAACAAACCCGATGACCACGGGCTCATGAAACCCGGACTTCGCAAATGCGTCCGTCACATGTCCAGCATCGGGGGCTAGGGCGGGAGATGCACCTTGAAAGACCATTGGAATATTGACCATGAAATAGAAAATGGATCCTTTCCTGATAGCACCATTTGCCCCGCTGACGGGGCTGAAATGGTCCTAATCCCCAAAGGTCCATTCATTATGGGAATCACGGAAGAAGAACTCCAAAGGGTCTTCAATCTTGATCGGCGAGAAATCCCCATATTCGCAACCGAAGTGCCTGTTCGCTCACTCGATCTCGAAGCCTTTTACATCGACAGGTATCCGGTGACGAACTTTCAATACAGCAAATTCATCGAGGATACGGGCCATAGAAAAGCCTTCCTCCTGGATCACCCCTCCTGGGGAAACCCCATGCAGCCCGTTGTTTTCGTGGGGTGGGATGATGCCAGGGACTATGCCCGCTGGGCGGGGAAGTCCTTGCCAACGGAATCGCAGTGGGAAAAAGCCGGCCGGGGGTCTGACGGCAGATGGTGGTCCTGGGGCGATGAATTTATATCTGACAGGTGCAATTCCCGGGAATACGGTCTTGAACGCACATCGGAAATAGGCATCTTCCATGAGGGGATGAGCCCCTACGGCTGCTTCGACATGTGTGGGAATGTTTGGGAAATGTGTGAAGGCGAATGGTTGAAAGAGTATCTGCCCATGCGGGGCGGCTGTTTTCTGGGTTCAGCCTCCTTTGTGAGGGTTACCTGTCGTTGGACACCTGAGGATCCTGTAGACGGCGCCCATTGGCTCGGCTTTCGTTGCGTCAAAGAAATATCGAATTAATTTCCGTAAGCGCTCAGGGTTTGATTTTATCCAAATTATAAACCTCAAATGCAGGTGGCGATCTAAGGACAAAGATCTCCTCGGGTATCATTCTGTTAAACACCATTTTTTTGTTTCTAAGGGTCATTCCCTTGCTTCCCATGGTTTGTGTCACATCCACTTCTCCTGCATAGAAAATTCCTTCCATTTCTTTGTAGCCTGAAAATGCCACCTTGATCCTTTTCAATGGAAGAGAAACGATTTTTGGGTGACCGGATTCAGGATCGAGTTCAATGACCTCAACCTTCTTCTCCCCTTTGTCATATACCGTAACCTGGTGAGCCCTGGCGGATGCAAACCTATGGGGCTTTAACAGGGTTACATAGCCCCTTAAAACAGCCCAGACTAGTTCGAATTCCAACTCAGCAGGAAAGAACTTTGAAAGGGATTCGGGAGAAAAGGTGCCGATATAGAGCCTTTTATCGGGGAATGATAAGACCTGGAGTGTGGATTGATCGATAAGGATATGGAGAATGGGTTGTCCCCAGGAATGGGTGATTTCGATCTTTATGCGAAAAGGACTTTTGGTCCCCACAATGAGCATTTGGGATTCTGACTCCCCCCGCCAATCCCTTATCGCCAATTTGCCCATGGTGTAGAAGGAGGATACCCGCTCTTCCTGGCCCCGGATTCGCGCCACGACGGTCAGAAGCTCCTGTTCACTCAAGCGACCTTCTTCCCACGGTTTGATCATGCCGGCGCAGCTTGGGAGGATGATAAAAAAGAGAAGGGGAGCAAAAAAATGAAGAAGGTGGGGGAATGGAGGAATGGAAGAACGGAAGAATGGAATATTGAGAGAAGCCGTCCTCCCGTCGCGATTAACATCAAATCTGTGTGTTGGCATTCTTATTTTTACAATGAAGGAGACCAGGGGAGCATGACTGATTTGTTAATAGTCCTTGTGAAAAAATACGAATCTCCAGATTCCTGGGGCTTTTCTCATGTTCCCCGATCTTTGATCGGGAGCAGTCTTTTCAGCGACTGATCAGCGGATTAATAAGCTGATAATGCTCTCAAGACTATTGAGTGTCCATTCGGAACGGACCATTTTTGCATCCTGAATGGAATCTATTTTATAAAATTCTGGACCTCCTTAATCTTTTCATTGATTCGATCGGGGTGGGGGTGCTTGAGGGTCAAGGCCTTCTGGTACATCATTAAGGACTCCTCATATTTCCCCTTCTTCATATAAACATCGCCCAGATGTTCCGTAATCGTCGGATCATTAGGCGTCAGCTTGATGGCCTTTTCCAGCTCTTTCAGGGCTTCGTCATACATCCCCTTTTGAAAATAGACCCACCCAAGGCTATCGACAATATAGCCGCTTTCAGGCTTTAGCTTTATGGCTTTTTGTATTAAATCCAGGGCTTCTTTGAGCCTTACGCCCTGCTCCGCATAGGTGTATCCGATATAGTTGAGCGCATCGGCATGGTCGGGATCGATGTCCAGGACCTGCTTCATCTGTTCAAGACATTCCTCTTTTTTTCCTGCCTTGTCCAGCACGGCACCGTAACGATATATGAGTTCGACATTATTATCGTTCTGTTTGAGGCCTTCCTCCAATATCTGGATCGCATTCTCGAGATCCTCTTTTGATTCATAAAGGGAAGTCAGCATAAGATAGACCTCGGGTTTACCCTGCCCCACTTCCAGGACGCCTTTGAGAACCTCTATGGCTTGATCCTGTTTTTCCTGCCCGTCAAGGATATAGGCAATGTGCATTCTCGAATTGACAAAGAAAGCTGACTCCTTTTCGATCAGGTTGAAATTCTCAAGGGCCTTCTCCGCATCGCCTTTTTCTTCGTAGGCCGAGGCAAGATAATAACGGGACTTGTCATCTTCCGGCCATGCTTTGACAATCATTTCCAATTCCGCTATCGATTCGTCAATCCTGCCGTGTCTGAGATAGATCAGTCCCAAAGTCTGTCGCCCGGGCTCCCCGGGTTTGGCCTGCTTTTTGATGGTTTCCAACTGCTCTTCGGCCTTATCCTTGTGGCCGAGCTTGTAATAAATATTGATGAGCCTCTCTCTTACAACCAGATTGGCGGGATAGTAGCGAAGAAGCTTTTCATAGATCTCCATTGCTTCTTTGAACTTCCCCCTCATTTGGTACAAACTGCCCAAATCGAAAAGAGCCGGCTCCATTCTTTTGCTCAATTTCAAGGCTTCAAGATAAGACTTTTCGGCCTCATCAAATTTCTCGATCTCTAGATAGATCCGTCCCAGATAATAATGGGCAATCACCAATTTTGGATTCTGCTTGAGGAGCCTCTGCAAATGACCCAGGGCGACGTCAAATTGACGCTTTTTGATGAGAATTGTGGTCAGGATAAGCCGAATCTTCGATCGCTCCGGTTCAAGCGCCAGTATTCTGTTGTATTCCTCAAGAGCGGCATCGTCATCCCCCGCCGAAGAATATATTTCCGCCAGGAGGACGCGACTCTTGATATTGTCCGGATCCACCTTCAAAAGCTTCTGCGCATACACGATGGCGCCTTCATAATCTTTGAGCTGTTTTAATAAAAAGGCCATCTCCCTGTTAAGATAGATGGAATCTGGGTCGTTCTTGAGGGCGCCCTCTAAATAACGGCGCGCTTGTTCATACTGCCCCCGGGACTTGTGGATGGATGCCATGGTATAGTCTGTGTAGCCCCTGTGGAGCAAATCGATCCCCTCGGAAGGAACTGCCGCTTCTCCGGGTTCACTGACTCTGGGCGGCTCTTCAGTAATATGGAGTTTTATCCAGGCGCAGGAATAAAGCGAACCAATCAACAAAAGCCCTATGATCAAGGTCAGGCAGCTTCTGTAAATCGATATGTTGTATTCTGATTGGGTTTTATTCATTTTCATTGTCTCTTGGAGCAAGGTGAGTTCATTCACTCACATCGGCATACCGTCGTTATTTGATAAAATTCGAGTAATTCTCCTCAAAATTGGGAATCTGTTCTGTCAGCCATTTTTTGATATTCTTGATAATCCTTTCCTGAATCTGGCGAACCCTTTCTCTTGAAATGTGATACTTATCCCCCAGTTCCTGAAGTGTCAGCGGACTTTCGGCCATAATGCGGTTATCAAAAATATCCAGTTCCTTTCCGGAGAGCGTTTTGCGGTATTCATCAAGCTTGCTCAGGAGGAGTTCCCGGTTTTCCTTCTCGGAAATCAGTTCGTCTATGGCCACTCTGTTATCCGGAAGAAAGGAGCCGTATGCTTCCTTTCCGTCATCCCCTACGGGGGCGTTAAGCGATACTTCCCCCCCACCGAGACGCTGGCTCATTTCCTCTACTTCCTTTTCCTTTACATCAAGACGCTCTGCAAGCAGCCTGGGTTCAGGCCTAAAGCCTTGGGCGATAAGTTTATCTCTCTCCTTGGCCAAGTTGAAAAACAGTTTGCGCTGGGTCTGTGTGGTACCGATTTTCACCAATTTCCAGTTCTCCATGATGAATTTCAGCATATAGGCCTTGATCCAAAAAGAGGCATAATAGGAGAACTTAATGCCCCGATAGGGATCAAATTTTCTGACGGCCTGGAGCAGTCCCACATTCCCCTCTTGGATAAGATCCAGGAGGCTCTTTGTCCAGTATCTGTGAAAATCCATCGCGATTTTGACCACCAACCTGAGATTGGAAGTCACCAATCGATAGGCCGCCTTTTGATCCTTTTTTTCTCTTACCTGAATGGCCAGTTCAACTTCCTCTTCCCGTGTCAGCAATTGATAGTTTTTGATTTCGAAAAGATAAAGCTGAAGGGGGTCATAGGGTATCAGGGACCTATCCCTCGATGAAACGGCCGGGGCCAGTTGCATTTTCTTCTTTTTCACGGGTTGTTTCTTATTTTCTTTTTTGGAATCCTCTTTCTTGAGGACTTTCTTTTGTTTTTTGCTCATTTCGTGACTTATCTAAAGAATGCTCCTACCAAATCGGCGCAGGATGTTTTTAGCGGAATCGGATTGGCCAAAGGCGTATAAAGCTGAAGAGGCGAATCTTTTGCTTTTGGACGTGGTCTCGACGGACATGGTTATACCGGCTATTGCACGACGATCCTCAGATATCTCTTCTTTCCGGCCCGTAACAGCAGCGCATTTTTTATTATTTCTTTCAGATCGATGATCTGATCAAAAGCCTCAATTCTTCTGTCATTCACATACCCGCCGCCCTGGGTAATGAGACGGCGTGCATCTCCCCTGCTCTTGCATAATCCGCTTTTTTCAAACAGGATGTATGCCGGCACGCCCTCCTTGAGCTCGACCCGAGGCATGTCAAATTTGGGAACCGAGTCGGAATCCGCCCGCGAATCGCCCCCGAATAGTTGTCGGGCGGCTTCACTCGCCCTTACAGCCTCTTCCTCCCCATGGCAGAGCTTGGTGGCCTCAAAGGCCAAGGTCTCCTTGGCTTTTCTGATATCGGCCCCTTCCAGGGCCCCAAGTCTTCGGACCTCATCCATGGGCAGAAAGGTGAACAGGGCCAAGAACCGTTCGACATCTTTGTCATCCTGGTTTATCCAATATTGATAGTAGTCATAGGGCGAGGTACGTTCGGCGTCGAGCCATAGGGCCCCCTTGTGTGTCTTGCCCATTTTTATTCCGGCCGATGTCGTAATGAGAGGAAAGGTGAGACAATGAACCACTTCCCCCTCCATGCGCCTTGTCAGATGCGCCCCGGCCAGGATATTGCCCCACTGGTCATTGCCGCCCATTTGCAGCCGGCAATCGTGGTGCTTGAAAAGATAATAGAAATCATAGGCCTGAAGGAGCATGTAATTGAATTCAATGAAGTTGAGTCCGGTTTCCATCCTGACCCGATAGCTCTCAGCGGTCAACATCCGATTAACGCTAAAATGACGACCGATATCCCTCAGAAATTCGATGTAATTCAAAGGCACCAGCCAATCGGCATTGTTTAGCATGAGCGCCTTGCCATTGGTGAAGTCAAGATATCTCGATAGTTGCTCCTTGATGCCTTCGGCGTTTTCTTCGATTTCTTCCCTCGTCATGATCGGACGAATTTCCGTCTTTCCGCTCGGATCTCCGACAAGGGTTGTGCCCCCGCCTACAAGGGCGATGGGTCTGTGCCCCGCCCTTTGCATATGGGCCAAGGCCATGATGGGGATGAGACTCCCCAGATGAAGACTGTTTGCAGTCGGGTCAAAGCCCACATAGCAAGTGGTCGGTTTTTCAAACAACTTCCTTAATTCGTGTTCATCGGTATGTTGTTCTAAAAAACCGCGCTCCTTAAATGTATCAAAGACGTTTCCCAAGACTATTCCTCGCTTTGCGCCCCTTGGAAACCTTCCGGCAACTGCAGCCTAACCACTTGTCCAAGATTTCCGAGTCCTGTGAACGTTTTCCCATCAAATTCAAGCTCAATGCCTGCCGCGTTGCCGATCGTAATATCGAAACCCTCCTTTGCCTTCCACTGGGGTTTGCTCCCGGGTTGAAAAATATATTCCTTGGGGTCCTGACCATCTACTCTAATTTTTACCCAGGTTTTTCCCTTCACATCACCCTTGAGCACATGAAAACCTGCCAGGTCGCCGGCTGTTTCAGAGGGCACAAGGGCAGTGGGTTCTTCAGCAGGGGATTCGGCGCTTTCCTCCTGGGCAATGGGCGCCTCTTCGATCGTCTCATCCCGGGAAGAGGTCGTTTCCATTGTCCGTGCATTTCCTGTTCTCGCTTCGCCCGTTTCAGGGACCGACTTTTCCTCAACAGCCTCCGGTTCGCGGCTTTCTGTCGCCGGAACCTGGGTATCGATGGTTGGTTCCGTCTGTGTAACCTCGGGAGATGGTGACTCTGTGCCCATTGAAGGCAGGTATACGTACCAGAGGTAGCCCATCGCCGCAAGGATCAAAACCACAATAACCAGAATGATAGAGCGCCCCTTTTTGGTTTCGGGAGGTCCTACGAGGGGTGTCGGGACCTTCGGCTCTTCAGGGTCCATTTTTTCGTAGAGCTCCAGGACTTTGTCCTCATCCAGACCGACCGATTTTGCATAGGACTTGATAAACCCTCGAACAAAGACCGGCGGCGGCAATTCTTCCCATGTCTCACTCTCCAGGGCCTCGATGTAGTGGCGGCGAAGTCTGGTGACTTCGGCAACCTGCGCGATACTCAGGCCCATGGATTCCCTTTCGGCCTTGAGGACCGCACCGCACCCCGAGGTTATCGGGACTTCTTCCTCGTTGCCCACCTCTTCGGCTGCGCTTTTGGTTTCCTGTTCCAGGTCAGGCATGAGAGCTCTCTGTGATTCTCCCTCTAATTTAGGATTTGGACGACAACCTGAGACAATTTCAGAAAGTAATCTTCGTATAGGACTCCGCCCGCAGCCCTTTAATCCAATCCAGATACCTTTTGTTCACTTCCTTTCTGTAAAGGACATTGTAAACGGCATCCTTGGCCTCATCCAGCGACCTTGTTCTTGCCTCCCTTTTCTTCACCAATTTAATGATTTGAATCCCGTTGGGCCTTACAATGAGATCGCTGATCCCCCCTTCAGGCAATGACTCGCATAGCTTTTTAAGCTCCGGATCGAGATTCTTGGTCTTAAAAATCCCCAGGTCGCCCCCTTCGTCCGCCCCCGGGCCCTCAGAGTGTTTTTTTGCCATTTCGGCAAAATCCGCCCCGCCCCTGAGTTTTGTCAATAAATCAAGACCCTTTTGATGAAGATCCCGAAGCTCCTTCGCATCATTAGGATCCTTTCTTGAGAGAAATATACTGGCCAATTGAACTTTCCCTATGACGGCGAATTTTTCTTTGTGTTCTTCATAGTACGCCGTCACATCCTCTTCTCTGATGATGATTTTTGACTTGACCTCATAATTCAGCAGTTGGATGCGTTCAAGATCTTCTCTTATGGATTCCTGATATTCCTTGTAACTCTTCCCTCGCTCTTTAAGCTTGGCAAGGAGATCTTCATGGGTCAATTGATTGTCATTCTTCATCTTCTCAATAGTTGAATCGATCTGACTTTGGGTCACCGTGATTCCCAAGTCTCTGATTTTACCCCGGGTAATTTTCTCATCAACGAGCAATTCCAGGACCTGTCGCCGAGTTTTAAGGAATTTCTCCTCATTCCTGTCCTTCAATTCATCAGCCTGCAGCCCCGTCAGGGTTTTGATCTTGTTATTGAGTTCCCTCAACGTAATGGGTTCATTGTTTACGACCGCGACCACGCGGTTACATAGTTCGGCGGCGGCCGCGTGATGGAGACCTATAATCGCCGTAACCGCAAACAAAACCAATACACACCATATCTTTTTGCTTCTCATCTATCCAAACTCCATTGATTCTATGCTTTGGTGATCTACTTCCACGGGAAACATGTCCCGCAGCGCCTCTAGCCATCCGGTATAGAAGGATGCTTCCTTCTGAACCATGAGTATCGCTTCGATTTCCTCCATCGCCTCGGGAAGGCTTTTTTGCCCCCCAGGACTCCTCCCCATGACCTCGAATATATGATATCCATAAGGTGTCTTCGTCACCGCACTCCTTTTCCCAACCGGCAAGGAAAAGACCACTTTTTCCATTCTATCTTCCAAATCCCCTTTGGCGACCCAACCGATTTCTCCGCCGCTTTCTGCCTCCGGCGCAACGGAATACTCTCCGGCAATCTTGGCCATATCCGCCCCCCCGCCCAGGAGGGCAAGGAGTCTCTCGGCCTCCTCCCTTGTTTTCACGACGATTTGCCTGAGCCTAATCCTCGGCGGACTCACGAACTGTTTTTCGTGCGAATCAAAATAGGCCTTTATCTCCTCAAAGGGTACGGGGCCCATCTTCTCCGAGGCCTTGGCAATGATTTTTTTTAATAGAAGTTGTTCTCTTAGTCTCTCCTTCCATTCCTCAAAATCGATATATTCTTGTAAAAAGACCTTCTGAAAATCCTCTTCCGAGTAATCTCTGCGGATCTCCTTAACAGCCGCCGCCAGTTGATCATCGGGTATGTTAATGCCCTTTTCCCGTCCGTATTCTAAGATGAGGTGTCTGTCTATGATCTGTTTTAACAAGGGATCAACCAGGTCGGGGGCGCGCAGGTCGGAGATCCCCATTTCCAAGGTCATTCGTTCGATATCTTTTTTGAGGGCTTCAGCAGTGATTTTCCGCTTTCCGACGGTAAGCACTACTTTGTCCTCTGGTGCTTCCAGGATAGTGCAAGATGAAAGGTACAGGGCTAGGACAGCAATTGCTAAAAAGGCCCTTCCAATAGGAATAATCATTGCCGAGGTCTAATCTCCCTCAAAGACTTGCGGACATGGGACGCAAGCTATTAAACTTAAATGGGCTAGCCTATCAGATATCCTTGAAATTGCAAGAATAATTATAAGCCCTCCCGGGCCGTTATTCAACGGAAATCATTGAAATTAAACAGCTTCTTTCATCTTGGATTCTGCCGACCCATGATCCGGCAGGGCTTGGCGCATTTTCTTACCCTTAGGCTGGATTTTGCTCCAAGCTGCTAAGAAAGATTTTGACTTCATGGAGGGCATCGAGGGGGGCAAGCCTCGCGGTCTTCACGCTGAGCTTGCTGTCGGAAATGAGTTTCAGCTTATTGGGATTTTTCTCTACCATTCGGATCACCCTTTCGGGCTCAACACCCGTTTCGGAAGCAAAAGCAAAGACCAGCGATTCCGAACCCACATCGAGCCTGAGGATACCCAGTCGTTTCATGAGTAATCTCACTGACATGACGCTCAAAAGATTGGATACTTCCGGACCCGGAGGGCCGAAACGATCATCCATTTCATGGATCAAGGCCGCAAGCTCTTCATCCTCTTTAAGGCCGGACAATCTACGATAGAGGTTTAAACGAACATCGTTATCTGAAATATAGTCGCTCGGAAGATAAGCGGAGATGCCCACATTGATTTCAGGGTTGATTTCCTCGTGCCAATCCTCGCCCTTTAACTCGGCGATGCTCTGCTCTATCAGCTTTAAGTAGAGTTCATATCCAATGGCTGAAATATGCCCTGTCTGGGAAAAGCCGAGGATGTTGCCGCCACCCCGTATCCTCAGATCATGCATGGCCAAATGAAAGCCGGCGCCCAGATGGGAAAAATCCATAAGCGCCCTCAGCCTTTTCGCTGCCTGAGGTGTCAAATTGGACCCGGGAGAGAGCAATAAGTAGGCATAGGCCACCTCGTTGGCCCTCCCGACCCGGCCCCTGAGTTGATAGATCTGGGCCAGACCGAACCGATCGGCCGCATTAATAATAATGGTGTTGGCTGAGGGAATATCCAACCCGGACTCGATGATGGTTGTACACACCAAGACATCGATTTCCCTTTGAAGAAACCGAACCATGGTTTCCTCGAGCTCCCTTTCCTTCATCTGACCGTGGGCTATTGCGAATCTCGCCTTAGGAACCAACTGCTTCAGCTTGTCGGCAATATGATTGATGGTATGAACCCTGTTGTGAACAAAAAATACCTGACCGCCCCTCGACCCTTCAAACTCGATAGCGCGAATGATCGTCGCTTCATCATAGGGAGAAAGATAGGTCTGTATGGCCAGTCTGTCCTCCGGCGGTGTTTCGATAATACTGAGGTCCCGGATCCCCATGAGGGACAGGTGCATGGTCCGGGGAATCGGGGTTGCGGTCAGTGCCAATACATCCACCAGGGCGCGATACTGCTTTAGTCTTTCCTTCTGTTTCACGCCGAACCGCTGTTCTTCATCAATGATCAATAGACCGAGGTCTTTAAAGCCCACGTCTTTTTGCAGAATCCTGTGGGTGCCGATGAGGACGTCCGCCTTACCGGATCGGATCTTTGCGATGGTTTCTTTCTGCTCTGCTCTGGTTTTAAACCGACTCAAAACCTCGACGCGCAATTGATAGGGTTTCATCCTTTTCCGAAAGGTCTCATAGTGCTGTTCGGCCAAAACCGTTGTCGGCACGAGCAGCGCCGCCTGCTTACCGTCCATGACTGCTTTAAAGGCCGCCCGGATGGCTACCTCGGTCTTTCCAAATCCCACATCCCCGCATACCAGCCGGTCCATGGGTTGGTCGGACTCCATGTCCGAAAGGACCTCGTCAATGGTCTTGATCTGGTCGGAGGTTTCTTCATGTTCAAAGGTGGCCTCAAACTCACGAAAGGCGTTATCGGCCAATGAAAAAGCGAATCCCTTTCGGTGCTTTCGCAGGGCATAGATCTCTACAAGCTGCTTGGCGATCTCCCGGATGGATTTTTTGGCCTTCTTTTTGACGAGATCCCAGGACCGCCCACCCAACTGGTCAAGTTTTGGTGTTCTCTCATCGGCACCGACGTATTTTTGGAGGATGCTGATGCGGTCGGCAGGTATAAAGAGCTTGTCCTGGTTTGCATATTCAATGAAAACAAAGTCGTTGACCTTTTGCTCCACTTCCATCTTAAGGAGACCGCGATAACACCCAATACCGTGGTTGTGATGGACCACTAGTTCGCCGGCCTTGAGCTGACTGAAGGCGGTTAGGGCCAGCGCTCCCTCGGTGGTTTTAGGACCCAACCGGGCCCGGGCCCTCTTTGTTCCGAAGATTTCGTCTTCACTGATTACATAGATGCCAAGATCCGACCAGGCAAATCCCTTCGACAGGCGACCCAAACACATGGTAAGCCCTCTGCCCGGGGATACGCGATCCCAGTGATTGACCACTTCATCCACGGGGACCTGATAGTTGTTGAGTATTTCGTTGAGCCGCTTTGCCTGTTGTTCCGTACGGCAGACGAGAACGACCCTTGCACCCAATTCAAGCCATTGCGTGATCTTCTCCGCCAAGGGCGCCATGGACACCCGACCCTTACCGGCCATCTTGAGATCAAGATCCCCACCCACATCGGCGTATCCTGTGATGTTAAGCAGGCCGGCGAATCCACCCGGCGCCTCAATCGGCAATTCGCTTAAATCGAGCCGTTGATACCTTGAGAGATATTCGTCGGTTTCCGCATTTGAAAGGGTGATACCGTCCAGCTCGGGAAAGGGACTTTCCCTTTCTACGGCCTCCTGACGATATTTCTCCGCATCCTTCTCAAAATCCTCGACGAAATTCTCAGTTTCCTTCTCTATCCGAAATGAATCGATGGATGTCACGAGCCCGTGGTGTGGGAAGTAATGGAAGAACGTGCCGAGACGGGAATAGAAGTGATTCAGCCAGGCCTCTTGCCCGGGAAAGGCCCCCTGTTCTCTTAATTCGGGCGGAAGCCGTCCCATGGACCGGGCTCTTTTCACGTTTCCCTTTTCCATAATGATTTCGTTGGCCGGAAGCAGAACCACTTCCTTTAGATCTTCCTTTGATCGCTGGCTCATGGGATCGAAATATCGAATGGATTCGATACGGTCGCCCCAGAATTCAATGCGCACCGGTTGGGGATAACTGGTCGGAAATACGTCAATGACCCCGCCCCTAACGGAAAAATCGCCCTTCTCTTCCACGAGAGAGGTCCGCAGGTACCCCTTTGACGAGAGTTCCCTTATTAGCTTATCCCGTTCAACTTCCTCCTCTACCTCCAGGTATTCAACGGCATCAATAAGGGCGTTTTTGGGTAAAAGCCTTAGGCAGAGTGCGCCAACGGAGGTGATCACGATCGGGTTTTTTTCCGAGGTAATGGCATACAGGGCTTGGAGACGTCTTGTGACGACATCCTTGTGGGGGCTAAGCCCGGTTAAGGGCGATATGTCGTATAGGGGAAAATCATAGAGCCGACGCTTCCCTGGCTCTGCGTGGACATAGACGTCGGGCAGGAAAAACTGGAGCTCTCTGAAAAACCGGTGTGCATCCTTTGCTCTCGGGAGAATGATGAGGCTGGGAACCTCGACCATCTCCAATAACCGGGCGAGGAAATAGACCCTCGCCGTACCGGCCAGTCCGGTAACCCTGAGCTCCTTCTGGCCTTCATCAATCCATTTTTTGAGTTGATCTAGGTTGTGGTCTTTGCCAAACATGATAGGAAATGAAACATACCCGAACATGACATTCGAGGCAAGGTCGAATGCCGGGATGAAAACTCAAAATTCACAAAATGCGGAATCTTATCGGGTCAGCCGTCGGTCGCCCGTTACATTCATGGCTCATGGCGGGGCATGACCACGCTGAAATTAAGAATCAATGCGATCGATATTATTCATTTGACTCATATATCGCTATACGATTAAAACCACAAAGGATATGGGCGATGCATATCAAGAGAAGATTATAGATTATCACTCAACCACCAACAGCCAGCAATAAATCCTATTCATGCAATATCCAGGAGGACGGAATATGTTTAAGGTCAGTATCATGTATCCTAATGATCAGGGCGCCAGGTTTGACTTTGATTACTATCGGACGACACACATGGACCTTGTAGAGAAACATCTTAAGGCCTTCGGGCTTATAAAGACCGGTGTGGATAGGGGGCTCTCTGGTAGCGGCGACGAACCGGCGCCCTATATTTGCATTGGAAATCTTTATTTTGATTCGCGTGATGGTTATGACCGGGGAATCGCGGAGGTTGCCTCTGTCTTGAGGGGCGACATTCCCAATTTCACCGACATCACACCCATCCGGCAGATCAGCGAAATCCTCGAGTAAAAATCCGGGACCAGAGGAACTATGCTCATGACTGAAAAGATTGCCGCGTTTTTTGATTTTGACCAGACCCTCGTTGAAGTGGAAAGCGCTAAGATGGGATTTAAGTGGTTAAAGGAAAACCGGATGCTGCCCCTCGGCTATGCCCTGAAAATATGGATAACCAATACCCTTTATCGCCGACATATCATCCCTGAAGAACGAATGGTCAAAATACTGCTGACCTTTTACAGGGGAAAAAACCTGGCCGACTTTGAAAAATCCGCGGACGCCTTCTACAGGAAGTATTTGGAGCCCCATCTTGCGCCCAGGATTCTCTCGAGACTGGACTACCATAAAAATCAGGGTCATGTATTGGTTTTAATCTCGGGATCGGTCAGGTATTGGCTTAAGCCCGCTGCAAATAATCTTGGCTTCGACCATCTGCTGTCTACTGATTTGGAAGAGGGTGAAGACGGATTACTGACCGGAAGGCCTAAAGGGCTGATTTGCGTTGGTGAAAACAAAAGAGTGCTGAGTTTGGAGCTGGCACGAAAAGTAGGCATTGATATTAAAGAGTCCTACGCCTACGGCAATCATCAGGCGGATATCCCCCTCCTCGAACTCGTGGGAAAACCCTATGTGGTCGAACCCACAGAGCCGCTAAAAATCGTGGCGAGCCAGAGATCGTGGCCCATCCTTTCCTTTAGATGAGCGGCGGAACGAGTCTGAAAAGGAAGTTTGGGCAAAAGGAGGCGTTTTGCAAAGATCTCAGGCGATTGGGACTAAATTCTCCTTCTTGCTCCACACATCCTCGTAAAGCCTCAGCCAATTGCAACCCATGATTTTTTTCACGGCCTCTTCAGGATATCCTCGTTTCATCAAGCCCTGGGTTACCTTTGGACACGCGGATATGGAGGTAAAGCCTTCAACCTCTTTGGCGCTAAAGTATTTTCTCTTCTCTTCATCCGAAATTCCTTGAAGCGCCGGCCCCAGAATCTCTTCGGGCATGTTTTCCATGAAATCGGGGCCGATCCCCACATGATCAATTCCCATGAGGTTCACCATATAATCGATGGCCGCTAGATAGTCCTCCAAAGTCGCATGCCTTTGCCCGGTCAGCATGGCAGGCAGGGCAGTAACTCCTGCGACCCCACCCTTGGCAGCTATAGCCCTCAGGGCCTCGTCTGATTTATTCCGGGGGTGTTTGGCCAGGGCCGCGGGATCGACATGGGTAAAGGCCACGGGTTGGTTGGATGTTTCGATCGTTTCAAGAGACGTTTTAGGCCCGCAGTGGGAAAGATCGATAAGAATTTTGAGACTGTTCAATTCGTCGATGATGTCCCTGCCAAAGGCCGTAAGCCCCTTGTCCTCAGGCGCCATACACCCATACCCGGCAGGATTCTGGTGGTTGTACGTGAGTTGAATGATCCTTACCCCTAAGGCATGATAGACACTGAGTAGACGGATGTTGTCCCCTATGGGACCTATGCCCTGAAATCCCAGAATAAAACCGATGCGCCCGGTGGCCTTGGCCCACTGAATGTCCTCCACCTTGTGAACCGGCATGAGGAGGTCATCATGCCTTTTGAAGAGCTCCAGGTAACCTGCCATGAGGTTCATGGTTTCAGGAAGGGTATGCCAGGCAGCAATGGTTCCGTTAAAGGATGTGATGCCTCCCTTCTTAAGGCTTTCCAGGACTTCCTTATCAAAGAAGTAGCTGGCATTCAGCCCGTCTATAATAATGCTATCACGATGCAATCGAAGAGCATCATTCCGGCTGACTTCATTCATGTTCATATTCTCCCGGGCCCATAATCCTAGGTATCATCTAGTCCGCCTTGTCTGCACCGAAATTTTCGCTCCGACAAGTTTTCAGTTTCGAGTCCTTTCAAACAAATAGCCAGCAACGAGTAACAAGCAACCAGTCATCGCCTATGACAGGCAACCCAATGCCTTTCTCCCAGATCCCGAAACTCAGGAATTTGTTGGGTACATATCTCTTCGCTCTCCGGGCACCGTGTGTGAAAATTACATCCCGGCGGAGGATTCAAGGGGCTTGGCACATCCCCTTCCAGGAGGATCTTCTCTTTTTTGACGTCCGGATCAGGCGTGGGAACGGCTGAAAGCAATGCCTGGCTATAGGGATGAAGGGGGTTTTGATAGAGCGCTATGTCGGTTGCCAGTTCCACAATCCGCCCCAAATACATCACCGCCACCCGATCACTGATATGTTCCACAACACTCAGGTCATGGGCAATAAAGACATAGGACAGGTTTAGCTCTTCCTGAAGTTCGGCGAGGAGGTTGATGACCTGGGCTTGAATGGACACATCCAGGGCTGAAACGGGTTCGTCGCAAATGATGGCAATGGGATCCATGGCAAGGGCGCGCGCAATGCCGATACGCTGGCGCTGTCCCCCCGAGAACTCGTGCGGATAACGGGTCATCTGTTCCGGGTGAAGCCCGACCTTCTTCATGAGATCGGCCACTCGCGCCCTGATCTCTTCTCTTGATACCTTGAGGTGGTTTTTGATGGGTTCAGCAATAATATGCCCTACACTCATGCGGGGGTTAAGTGAAGAAAATGGATCTTGAAAGATGACCTGAATCGAGGCCCTCATATCCCTCAACTCTTCTTTGTTCAGACCCAGAAGGTCTTGCCCGTTAAAAAACACGCTCCCCGAGGTCGGTTCGGTCAGCCGCAGGATGGATCGCCCGACCGTTGTTTTGCCGCACCCGCTCTCGCCAACCAACCCCAGAGTCTCCCCCCGTTCCAGAGTAAAGCTGACCCCGTCAACGGCCTTGACCTGGCCGACTGTTCTGGACAGAAGTCCTTTTTTTACGGGGAAATACTTTTTGAGGTCTTTTACTTCCAGAAGAGGCATATCAACCAGTTCGTTTCTTCGAATTTTACCCTTTTCAGCCTAGTGGGGGCTTAGCAATCTCCCCGCCCTCCACCCAATCAAGTACCTATTAAAAACGCCGAAGTGTTACCCCGTCTTTACTTTCGTGTTTTGCGTCGCCGGTATCGGTTACCCGATTTCCGCCGCCAACCAGCAATTCACCCGCCGGTGTTGGGACAGTTTGACCATAGGTGGTTCTTTTTCAGAGCAAACATCCATGGAGCGAAAACAGCGTGGATGAAATCTGCATCCCACAGGCATTTCAAGAGGGCTTGGCACCATCCCCTTTATTTCCTGGAGCCTGATGCCTATCTGATCCTTACGCCCCATAACGGGAATGGAGCCGAGAAGCCCCTGCGTGTAGGGATGTCTAGGGTCCTTGAAGATCTCTTTCACAGAGGCCTCCTCAACCACCTTGCCTGCATACATGACCACGACCCTGCTCGCCATCTCCGCAATAACGCCCAAGTCATGGGTAATAAGCACAATCGCGGTCTTGAAATCTTCCTTTAGACGCACCATGAGGTCCATGATCTGGGCTTGAATCGTTACATCAAGGGCCGTTGTCGGTTCATCCGCGAGTATGAGTTGAGGATTGCAGGATAGCGACATGGCAATCATGGCCCTTTGGCGCATGCCTCCCGAGAGCTTGTGGGGATATTCCCTGGATCTCGCGCCCGGAGAGGGAATCCTTACCATCCGAAGCATCTCAACGGCCCAACGCCAGGCCTCTCTTCGCGTCATCCCTTCATGAACCCGAACACTTTCTGAGATTTGATCGCCGATCTTTAACACCGGATTCAGCGAAGTCATGGGTTCCTGGAAGATCATTGAGATGGCATTCC
>CAYWMP010000071.1:0-26606 GCA_964459445.1 uncultured Desulfobacteraceae bacterium | reverse complement strand
TCGAAAATTGGCTATATTTAATACCTAAAATTGCAAAAAGGCACGAAGTTGGGTTGAGTTGAGTTTTGTTGTGAATCAATTTCGAAAGCAGACAGACGCGACTCTCGGGAAAAAGATCGAAAAGGTATGCAACAAGCATTTCCATTCCCATTTTCTTTTCCTGGAAAACGTCAATTATGACGACAGGGTCCATGATGCCATCTATTCAAGAGACATCTTTATTCACAAATACCCCTACAGACCAGCCGCAACGGCCCTCCAGAATATTGCCAAGAAAATGGCGTCCAACGGCAGTGACGCTATCGTTTCATCTCTCGGGACCCTATGAAAGAGTTTGAGGAACTGAATTACTACGAGATGCTTGAAGTTACCGTAGAATCATCGCCATTCGAGATTCGGCAGGCCTATAAGGAAGCCCTCTCCATATATGGTGATGATTCGCTGGTTACCTATTCTCTTTTTACTGACGAGGAAAGGGGGGAGATCCTGGCACGAATTGAAGAGGCCTTTTACACACTCATAGATGAGAAAAAGAGAATCGATTATGACAGGCAGTTGGTGAATCATGGAAAAATCGATTCGTCGGCCTTGGAAAAGAGGGTACAGAAAAAGCCAATTCCGTTATTTCAGGCCGGCAAGTCCAAGGGTAGGGATTGGATCCAGCAAAGGATTAAAAGGAAAATTCAGGACAAAGGCATAAAAGACCTGTCGAGCGAGATCCTTTCAAAGGATGAAATTTCAGGTGGGGATCTGAGCAGGGTGCGGAAACTGCTGGGGATAAATCTTGAGGATTTATTTGAGGTTACGAGAGTCAACGTTTCTATCCTCGAAGCGATTGAAGCCGATCAATTTGAAACCCTTCCTCCAATGATTTATCTGGAGAATTTTCTGAAGTCCTATGCCCGGGTCATTCAAATCGATCCGGAAAAGGTTTGTGAAGGCTATGTCAGGCATTTGCATAGGCGTGCAAAGGACAGTGGGAACAAAATGCCGACAACCAACCCCAATTGAATAAACCATCCAGAAATTAGAACCCCGCATAGGGCCGCATATCATATTCCCTTTAGGCCTATCTCTTCAGCAACTTCCCTCATTCCCATAATTGTATCCGTTATGAGCTCGCTCAGCTCGATGTCCAGCATCTCAACGCCCTTTTCAATAATGGATCTGTCTACTCCGGCAGCGAATCTTTTGTCTTTCCATTTCTTTTTCACCGATTTGGCCTTCAGATCCACAAGGCTCTTTGACGGTCGCACCAAGGCTGTCGTCACGACGAGGCCCGTTAGTTCATCTATGGCAAAGAGGACCTTTTCCAGTTGGGTCTGGGGCTCGATATCCGAACAAATTCCCCATCCGTGGCTGACCGCCGCCCTAATGTATTCTTCGGGCCACCCGTTCTCCCGAAGGATCTCATCGGTTTTGGTGCAGTGTTGGTCCGGGTACTGTTCGTAATCAAGGTCATGGATGAGACCGATCATCCCCCATTTGTCTTCATCTTCCCCCCGCTTTTTGGCTATGTATCGCATAACGCCTTCTACCGCCAGGGCGTGTTTGATGAGGCTGTCGCTTTTGTTGTATTTTTTGAGAAGTTCCAATGCCTCTTCTCGCGTAGGCACCCTCGATTCCATAGTCTTGACCTCCGGTTGGTGAAAGTTATTTCCGATACAAGACACTAAAAACCACATTAATCCTGTATAGTCAACATCATAGGGATTTTTACGAACCTTGACAACATCGCTGCATAAATGGTTGAATTCAATTCACCCGATATCGACTTTATAGAATCTTGAGGCATAACCATGCCCTGGAGATGTGGATGAAGAAGGATCTTGGAAAAAAATTCGCAACAATAGAACAAGTGATGCAAGGGTTTGAAGAGACTGGTTATATTTGTAGCCGGCAAATCGCGAACACCCTCTATCTCGCCCATCATCTTAAAAAACCCATTCTTGTGGAAGGCCCTGCAGGGGTCGGAAAGACAGAGCTTGCGAAGGCCGCCTCCGGCTATCTTGATCTGCCGCTTATCAGACTGCAGTGTTATGAGGGGCTGGACGAATCAAAGGCCCTCTATGAATGGAAATACGGCAAGCAATTGCTTTACACGCAGATTCTCAGGGACAAACTGAATTCCTTTCTTGAGGGGGAAGAGAGCCTGGCATCATCCATGTCAAAGCTCCACAATTATGATGACATCTTTTTTTCCCCCCACTTCCTCGAACCGCGACCCCTTTTGAAAGCCCTTCAGCAGGAAGAGGGAGCGGTCCTACTTGTGGATGAGGTGGACAAATCGGATCAGGAATTTGAAGCCTTCCTATTGGAAATCCTTTCGGATTTTCAGGTTTCGGTACCCGAGATCGGAACAATTGCGGCCCTTTCAAGACCCTATGTGTTTTTGACAAGCAATAATACACGGGAGATGAGCGAACCTCTTAAGCGTCGATGTCTGCATTTGTTCATACCTTTTCCGGATCAAGAACTTGAAAGAGAGATCATTCGTGTCCATGTGCCCAATCTCTCGGAAATCCTGCGAAAACAGCTTGTCGCTTTCATCCATAGGGTAAGGGAACTCGATCTGAAAAAACTCCCGTCGGTCAGTGAGACGATTGATTGGGCCAGGGTCGTCATGTTTCTCCATTCAACGGCTTTGGACCAGGATTCGATCAGGGAAACAATGAATGTCTTCCTCAAATTTGAGGAGGATATCGAGGTCCTTAAGGATCGCCTCTATGAGATAGCGGATAAGGCCATCAAGACCGCCTAATTATCAAACCATGGAACGAGTCATTTATAGTTTTATCAAAGCGCTCAGGAATTCCGGTGTAAGAATATCCCCGTCGGAGACTATTGATGCCATGAATGCGATGGGATTTATCGGATATGAAGACAAACA
Organism: uncultured Desulfobacteraceae bacterium; assembly: GCA_964459445.1. Lineage (GTDB taxonomy): Bacteria > Desulfobacterota > DSM-4660 > Desulfatiglandales > HGW-15 > CAYWMP01. Next base: position 23,716 of record CAYWMP010000071.1, on the reverse strand, counting down.
AGTGCTGCAGGATTCCCTATCAGTGAGTCTTGCCAAATCACAGCACGAAAAGGAGGTCTTTAAGGACTGTTTTGATCGTTTCTTCCAGATGGATGCCTTTTCGCAAAAAGAAGAAATTCCCGACCCATTCCATCCTCATGAGACGAGAATGACGGATTCACCTCTGACTCAAATGCTCCTTTCCGGCGACAGTGCGGGGTTGTCCTTTGCCTTGCGGCAAGCGGCTCAGGATGCTGATATCACAGGCATTTGGTTCTTTACTCAAAAGGGTCAATATATCCAGAGGATACTCAAAGGCATGGGGCAGGAAGGCCTGGATCAAGACATTCAAAGGCTTGGCCGGGAAAAGGATTCGAACTCTTTGATTCGGGCGCAGATGCTTAAGGAAGAAAAAGAAAGAGTGATTGAAAAGGTGAAGGATTTTGTTGAACAGCAATTCAGTCTTTATGCCGGGGCGGCCACAGAGGAAATCATAGAGAAGTATCTCAGGGACGCAAAGCTATCTGATTTGGAACAGCGCGACTACCAACGTTTGCATCCCATCATCCGCAAAATGGTCAAACGCCTCAACGATAAGCATTCGAGACGAAGAAAACACTCTAGAAGGGGATCACTGGATCTCAAGAGAACCCTAAGAGAAAATGTGGCCTACCAGGGGCTTCTCTTCGATCCCCAATGGAAGGCAAAAAAAATTGACCGGCAGGATATTATCGTCCTTTGCGATATCAGCCGTTCCGTGCAAGCGGTATCCCGGTTCATGCTACTTTTCTTATACAGTCTAAATGAGGAGATTGCCCGTTTAAGATCCTTTGTTTTTTGCTCGAATCTCGTGGAAGTCAGTCATATATTCGAGACCTACGATGTCCAAGAGGCGCTCGTTAGGCTCCAGAAAAGTTCGGATTTGGGCGTCGTGTTCGGGAGGACCGATTACGGGCAGGTCTTTCGGGATTTCGAAGACAATTGGATTGACAAAATCACCAAAAAGAGCACGGTAATTATCCTGGGCGATGCCCGTAACAATTATGGAAATCCCCAATCGGATGTTTTTAGGCTCATCCGAGAAAGAAGCAGGAGAATCATCTGGCTAAACCCCGAACCTCCCACTTTTTGGGGCACAGGAGATTCGGAAATGAAAAGGTATTTGCCCTACTGCTTTTTGGCAAGGGAATGCAGCACGGTGAATCATTTAGAAAGGATCGTGGATTTTTTGCTGAGAACCCGTGGTTAAAACCGTAATGGATTCATGGGTTGACCTTAAGCGATCGAGTTTCTAAACTAGGGATGATCAGATATAGCTTTCCTTGACCTCTCCCTTGGGCAGTCAAGTATAGGTAACAATTCAGCCTTTTTCAAATATTCGGGGCCTTCCTCATACCAATAGTTCAACTGGTGGTTTTTGATTTAAACATGTTTTGGGATTTTGATAGGGACGATTGAAGCACAGGATAGAAGGGGCACTCATAGCATTAGGGAAAACGAGATCTTTAGGGGCTCTATGAGGAAATGAAAGGAGGACCTGCATGACCGTTACAAAGGCCGATTTGATCGATTCGGTGTATAACAATGTTGGCTATTCACGAAACAAATCCACAGAGCTGGTAGAATCTATCCTTGAAATGATAAAAGGTTCTCTTGAGAAGGGAGAGGATGTGCTCATCTCAGGATTCGGAAAATTCTCCGTCAGGGATAAAAACAGAAGGAGAGGAAGAAATCCCGCGACCGGAGACGACTTAATGCTGACTGAAAGGCGTATCGTGACTTTCAGGTGTTCATCCGTATTAAGGTCCAGGATTAATGGAAAACCCGAATCAATACCTGAGTTGTAAAAAAAGAACATGATTTGGACCCTGTTTCTTCTCCTCATATTTGCATTGGCGGTGGTTTATTTTTTTCGCAAAAAAATGGAAAAACCGCCTCCACCACCTTTGGTAGAGTCATATGTCTGTGATATATGCGGGCAGGAAGACTGTCTGTGTCGCAAAGAAGGTGTAGACTTTGAGGTCTGAAATTAGAGCAGAATAAGCGGAAGAAAGAGAGAAGACATATTGAAAATGAGCTTGGGTGGGGCGCCCCCTCGCAGATAAATATCGTCTTTGATCCTTGTCAGGATCTCCGTCATAATCACTTCATATCCCATATTTATATACCCGTTTTCCCCTGCCTCATTCGTCAAAAACAGTAATTTGCCATTCTCATCCCTATAGACTTTTAGTCTCCAGTTGACATGACTGATATTGTGATAGAGTTTCTCAAGCTTTTCGAGAGGGATTTGCATGGCACTTAGAAGAATCATGTCTTTCGTATCATAGGCTTCCCTAATGCTCTTTGCCAGGCCAAGACCAAGAAGGAAAACACGGTCCTCATAGGATGGGTTTTTTCCAAAGGCGGCCTCTAGGATCCTATGGGAAGGGAGGTTGTTATAATCCGAAGGATGTAAGGCCTCTCCATGAAAAATTCCGTGTACTTTTCTTTTCCGCATTTCAATGTCTTTTTCGTACTTTGGGTTTTTTAGATAGAGCCTTCGAGTAAACTCCTCTAAAGACCGGTTATACTCTTGGACATGATATTGGATGACCTGCACCTCAACGGGCAGGAGGGCTTGTTTAATACTCTTCTCGGTCACCTTGCAGCCAAAGATCAAAATAGAGAATAGGATTAAAACACAAGAGGCTCTGGGCATAAAATCACAGCTCCCATAGGACAAGTAAATAGTGCATCAGCATAGTCTGATCGGAGTTGGAAATCAATTGCACAAAATTCGGCCCCGCTTTTCGGTCAGCAAAAACCATCGGCAAGCTGTTTGAACCCCCTCAATGCCTCGTCCTTCCTTCAAAGCGCTGGACTGTTAAGAACAATTTCATTATTGTAATCAGCCATTAGCCCATTAGATTTGAAAGTGTGTTTGATTCAATTCCGCTTAATTGAAAGGGGCTGAATGGATACCGCGTCACGAATATTCAGGATAGGGGAAGATGATGAAGGGCGATATATTGACCAGGATGGGAGACGGCAGAAGAATCTCAATGTCCGGTGAAGAGGTCAAAGAAGACATACTCGAAGGGACAAAGGATGCGTCCGAAAGAGGAAAAATCCCCCAGTTGACAGAGGATGACATGGAACAGCTCCTTGAGATCTTTAGAGAGCCATCGCGGAATGTGAGCGTCTCTAGGGGTAATGAAGTGGTTGTGACAGACGACGGGTGCACCATGAGTTTCTATTCCGCACAGGATGGTGGCGGCGTGGGCATCCCTCTCAGCCGGCAGCAAGCTATCCTCACGCACGAGCGGGCCTGTGGGGCTGATACCACATCGATGGGTCATAGCGATTACAGTTACAAACCCGTCAAACCGATAATCAATTTGGAAACGCAGGAATACTATGCCGCCTCGATGGTGACAACTGTCCCACTTTTCTATGGGGCCCAGCCGAACATGGGTCTGTATTTTAAACCGGACGGCCCCATCTCGAATCCCTGGGAACTCATGAACAGGGCTAAAGTCAAGGAGTCCCTTCAAGCGCAGGAAGAAGCGGCTGCGCAAATGGCCAAAGACATTGTCTATGTCGGAAAGAGGCTTTCCGAGGTAGGCTGCGAAGGGATGAACTTGGATACAGCAGGGTCCGCAGGCGACGCGGACTTTTGTGCCGCCCTGAGGGCTGTCAAGGAACTAAAGAAGATCACACCCAACATGGCGATTCAAATGGGGGCTTCGGGTGAGTTCATCATGGGACTTCACGGTCAGGTTGCCTTTGAAGGGAAACGGATAGCCGGCGTTTATCCCCACGAACAGGTTAAGTTAGCAGAATCAGCCGGAGTAGACGTCTTTGGACCGGCCATCAATGTCAATACCTCCAAATCGACACCCTGGAACCTTGCCAGGGCCGTGACCTTTGTCAAGGCAACCGTTTCCGCAGCCACTGTTCCCGTTCACGCGAATGTCGGAATGGGCGTGGGGGGGGTTCCCATGCTCGAGGAACCCCCAGTCGATAGCGTGTCGCGCGCATCCAAATCCTTGGTAGAAATCGGAAAGGCGGACGGTTTGTAGGTGGGAGTGGGAGATCCCTTCGGCATGCCCATCGCCCATATCATGGCATCAGGCATGGGTGGGATCCGGACCGCCGGAGATCTGGTGGCTCGGATGCAAATCACCCGAAAGATGAAAATAGCCGAGGCCAAAAGATACGTGGCAGATAAACTGGGTGTCGGAGTTATGGATCTGACCGACGAAGCCGTGATGAGGGAGCTCAGGGAGGATTTGGGCATTGGCGTCGTTACCGCCGTCGCGGGCAGTGCCCGGGGAATGGCCGCCAAAATTCGAATCAGCGAATTGCTTGAAATCCCTATTCGCTCAGTTGAACTATTCAATTCTAACGCATTTACATCATAACCCTTTTCTTCTTTTCACATATTTAATGAGATCCTGCTCAACTTCAGGGTCGATATCGGGTTTATTATATTCGGTGAGACGGGCCTCTAAAAGCGCTCTCGATTTTTCATCGGCCCTCCTTTTGCCCGCTTTTTCCCAGTCGGCGTAATCCTGCCTGTTCATCACATCAGACAGGAGGAATTCCGTCCTGCAGCGTTCAAAGGTCTTGGGGTGGGTGAGATATTCCCCTCCGATGCCGACCTCTTTTATTGCATCCAGATCGATTGTTTCATCCGTGACTTCCAACGGCTTAAACGTCTTCAAGACCATTTTGCAGATTTCTTCATCTAGAATGAATTTTTCAAAGCTCATGGCCCTAAAGGCCCCCAGCTCGCCGCAGGCGTGCCCAATCATATGCAGGCCGCAACTTACGGCCATGGACAGGGCGAGGGTTGCTTCGATGCCCGCTTGGATATCCGGAACATGGGCGTCGGTGAGACATCCTCCGCCTCGGGATGGTAGTCCATAGGCTTGAGCGAGCTGTGCGGTAATGGGAAGCGCCATGGAATATTCCGCTGCGCCGACCGATAGATTGCCTGTTCGCATGTCCAAGGGGCTGAGCATCCCTCCGTAAACGACGGGCGTGCCGGGGTGAACAAATTGGGCGAGGCTCATCGCGGCAAGAATTTCCACACCTTGGAGGGCAAGTAAACCAGCCGGGGTGATCGGGGCCGTTGAGCCGGCCATGCCAAGTGGTGACAGGATAAGGGGTTGACCGTACCTCGCCAACTCTATGATGGTCCCTGTGGCCTCTGTCGCATATTGAAGCGGCGACAAAGCCGTGATAAGAGGAATCATCACGGGCATGTCCCTGAGGTTCTTCTTCCCCCCCCAGACGATGCCGGCCATATCGATGGCATCCTTTGAAGCCTCTCTTCCCGCCGTATTTGTCATAAATGGTTTATCGCTCAAAAGGGTATTGGAAAGCTGCATATCCAGGTGGGCCGTTTCAGCAGGGACGTCCCAGGGACTGACCATCATGAAACCGTTGAGATTGAAGATCTCTGAAATATGAACGAGTTTGCAGAAGTTGTTGTAGTCTTCCAGGGTTGCTTTTCTCTGATCGCCCGACTCCGTTATTATGTAAGGGGCGCCGTAGGCCGGCGATAGGGCAAGGCCGTTGTCGCCGATCAAAACATTTTTGAGGGGATTTCGGGCCGTAATGGTGAACTTCGAAGGGGCCGTATCCAGGGCCTTTTCCACAAGCCCCTCACTGAGACATACAATATTTCCTGATACTTTGGCGCCTTGTTTTTTGAATATATCCAGGGCTTCGGAATCGTAAAAGGCAACGCCGACACTATTCAGGATGTCCATCGTTGCATCTCGAAGTTTACCTATCTCGCTGTCCGAAAGACCGTATTCTCTCCTTAACATAGCTGTCCTCAAGGTCTCTGCTTAAAAATATGGGAACGGATATTCAGTCACTCTTGTCCCTTTTGGAGGAGGGTGATTACCGTTAATTGTCAAGAACAGGGTCCAGAAATCGCTGGACACGGAAGGCGTTTTTCATTTCATGAATCGCACGATCCCGTTTATCCCATACTAAGGTCTCGCTGTCTTCCACATAGATGGTGGTGGCCACCCAGTCATCGGTGGCGCCCTTGACATTGGAAATGGCCGCATCCGCTGAAAACCAATCTCGGTAGAGCTTCAGATTCTGAGCATCAGCCATGATATGCTCTCCACAGATTTCCAGTGCGCCATGTTTTAATCGAAGATGTTCATAAATCACAGCTTTGTTCTTGGTGGACGGCGGTTGCTCTTCCGGCAAACGGCCATTTACCCAAAAGTCCGCCAAAAGCCCCACCATGTTAATACCGGAGGAGTGATATACGGCACTGGGCGTTTGGCTGGGGAGGCGAGCATCTATTTCCAGCACCTTCATGCCCTCTGAAGTGCTTATCACTTCGATATCAAAGATACCCGTTACAGGGATGGCGGAAGCGATTCGTTTGCCTAACTCACAAAAGTCGTCAACCAAGTCCCTACCGATCGTGGGACCGGCCAGTACCCGTTTGCAATCATAACCCGGGTCAAAGGCCAGTTCCGTGACCTGCAAGCAGACAGCCTTATTCTTGTCGGCTATAACCTCGAGCGAATAGGATGGACCTTCGAGGTATTCTTGTATCACCCATTCCCCTTTTGAATCGGTCCGTTCTTTCTGAAGGCGAGTTTGGTTTTCAACCTTCAGGACACCGGCACTCCCGCTCAAATTGGAAGGTTTCATGATGACCGGAAATCCGCACTCGGGCCAGGATTCAGGAATAGGGATGTCGGCCTTGGAAAGCAATTCGTTTGTTTTTGCTTTGGATGAGCTGATAAAAAAGGCTTCGAGATCGAGGGCAATCGGTATGCCGCTCTGGTGTGCCGTATTCTCTAGTGAGCGGAGCGTGGTAGGGTTTTCAGTGGCGGGCAATATCAGGTCTGAAGAGCTTAGTAACTCATTTGCCGCGTCCCTTTGGATCGGAAAATCCAGACATCGGAATTCGTCTGCAAGTGTCTTTGCAGGGGCAATTGGATCTTTATCGATCAACAGGGTTTTGAAGCCGGCTTGCTTCGCCAGGTACAGCGCCTCCAAACCCTGGAGTCTTCCTCCCACTACGGCAATTCTCATCCTGGCGGTCTCTGCTTTAGTTTTGGATATCCCAAATGGCTAGGAATCCTGTGGATTCCTTGATTTGACTGCACCGGGTCGGTGCAGACTGAAGAGCGGAGTTTTGCTAAAGTTTGGCTTTAAGACGCTTGATGCAATTGATCTCGATGTCCAGCACTTCAGCCATGCGAATTTTGGCTTCAATGTCTTTAACAGCCCCTGGTAGCGGAGAGAGGACACCTATTTTCAAATCTTCGCGAACTTCTCCCATCACGATCGGATCGGTAAGGTCTGAGACGGAAACCTTTAGCTTGTCGGCCACATACTCCTTCGCCTGTTGAATCTTCATGCCGCGGGACATTTGCATGCGGGCCACCAGATCTCCGGCGGTTCGCATTCCGCCCATGCCCGAGGCAACGGCGTGGGTGATGGCCATACCAAGCGGATCACCCACGCCAGCCTACAATCCGTCGAGGCGACAAATTTCGACCATGGCCTTGGACGCCCTTGATGTCGCATCCAGGGGCGGATGATTCGTCATTGTCACTCCCCCCACGCCCATACCCATATTCACATGGATCGGTATATTGGCGACCTCACCACAGGCCTTTGTAAAGGTGATGGCCCTTGACAGGTTCCAGGGACAGGATCGATTCGTCTTGGTGTTGACCACGGGGCCAAAGATGCTCGCTCCCGCCTTCTCTGCCAGCTTGACTTGATCATGGGCATAGAGACCGGCGAGACGCACACCGTCATAGGTCAGATCACCGTGCAGTCCAAGGACAAATTCGCCGGCCATCCCGAGTTCGATGCAAAGGTCAGGATATTTGTCTCTCAGAGTTTCGGCCGCCCTCAGTCCTGCCAGAAAATCCGCATCCCCGGCCGCTCCCGTTGTATCAATGTTTACGCCATCGGCCCCTGACTCATACATGGCGCTGCCCACATAGACAATGTCGCTGACACCGGCCTCGACGGATGCCTCATAGGATTCTTTGGCTTCGGCAATTTTTCCCTGAGGCATGAGTTCGGAAGGATTCGGGAAAGGGCCGTCCGGTTGGCTGTAAAGGCCTAGGTTCGGCATGGCGCCGTAAAAGAGCGGTGCGTGGGTCACGTTAAGTATCTGTTCCAGGACGATCTGCTCCATCGAGGTGATGGGTTTGACCTGTTTATAGCTGTAGTCGACGTGTCCCAGTTCTATCGTGTCGGCCCCCATGAGTTTTTCCAGGATTTGAAGGGTCTGGGTGCGATGGACGGGAAGGGCGGTCCTCATGAATTTTATCGAAGGACAATCATAGCTCAGCACAACTTCATTGCCCGGTTCGACGCTCACAAAACGCTCAGGAGAGCGGAAGAGATCATAAAGATATTGCAATTCTTCCTTGGAAAGGGGATCAATCTTGCCGCGATCCGCCGCGTCCTCGGTACCCTTTTCCAGATCCTTGCGGAGTTCGCTTTCCGTTAGCTCGATGGGAAATCCATCGCCCAATCGAGTAAATACTTTTCCCATGGGAACCTCCTTTGATTAGGAATTCATCGAGTAGTCGTATCAATTCCTCCCCGAATATAAGGTATCCACGCACCCCCAGCCCCTTTAGACTAAAGAACGAAACGCTACGCTAGGATTTCCTTAGCCTTTTCCACAGCCATAGCTGCATTGGCGCCATAGGCGTCCGCTCCGATCTCATCCACAAACTTCTGGTTAACCGGGGCGCCGCCGGCCATGATCTTGATTTGATCCCGTATGCCCGCTTCCACTAGGGCATCCATGGTTTCTTTCATCTTTGGCATTGTCGTCGTCAGAAGAGCGGACAAGCCCAGGATCTTTGCCTTGTGTTCTTTGACGGCGTCCAGGAAACCCTGGGCCTTTACATCCGTTCCGAGATCGATGACCTTGAACCCCGCTCCTTCAAGCATCATTGTTACGAGATTTTTTCCGATGTCGTGAAGGTCTCCTTCCACTGTGCCGATGACCACAGTCCCTGAACCGGCCGCATCGTCTTCGCCTAGATGGGGCAAAAGAACATCAAGGCCCGCTTGCATCGTCTTCGCCGAACGTAGAACTTCGGGGATAAACATCTCGCCCGTCTTCATCCTCTGGCCCACGACGTCCATCCCAGGTAATAGTCCCTTATCCAAAATGTCCTTAGGAGGCGTCCCCTCATCGAGGGCCTGCTGAACAATCTGCTTTCCTCCATCAATATTCCCGGAAATAATAATCTCCGACATTTTCTCAATAATTCCTGTCATTAGTTTCATTCCTCCTTATTTCTATCGAAGATTGATGGCGAAGGGATAAAGCCCTCCCTTAATAGGTGGGAGGGCAGTATCCTATTTCTTGTCGCGAACGCCGAGTTCTTCTTCGGCCTCTTCCACAATGGATCGTATTGTGGCAAGAACGCTGTCAGGAAGCGGATCGGGTTCATGTGTCTCCAGGATGCGCCTGGCCTCTTCTGTCGCTCGTTGATAAAGATTCGAGCTGCCCATTTGTTCCCAATCCTCCCTCATCCTGCGATCCATGAGTTTGGGTTGGGATTGCGCAATCCTCATGTGCTTGAAGGTGTGGTCATGGCTGAGGAAGTCCTGAAAGGGACCAATTGAATTGATGACGTCGATAGCCAGCGTTTCATCATTTACGGGAATACCGTTGACGCAGTGCTTGACCATTCGCGCAATTTCATTGTCTATGACCAGTTGGCCAAAATCGATTGTGACTCCCATCTCGAGCATCCCCATGCCGTATATCAGGTTGGCCCCTGCCAACGCTGGTAGTAAGGCGGTGAGGGTCTTTTCGTGGCCGGACTGGGCATCCACTATCTTGCTGTCACACTAACCACCAGCAACCCAGCTCGGCAGCAGGTAGTAACGGGACATTTGAGCCACAGCTGCATTAATCATCGCACACTCCGGCGATCCCACCGAGGCTGTGGCAAGCCGGAGGTCCATGGCTGTCGTGGAACTGCCATAAACGACGGATGATCCCTTTCGTGTGAGTTGATTCAAAACGACCCCGCTCAGGACTTCGGCATTGTGGGTAACCAGGGTACCGGCAAGGGTTACGGGCGATGATCCGCCTGCCATTGCCATGGAAAGTATATTGACCGTCAGGCCGTTTCGAGCGGATCCCATGATAACTTCACAGCAATCCCTCGGGAGTTTCAGCGGGCTAACAGGGCATGTGACAAAGGAGATGATCGGGCGCTCCATCAACCGGTCTTTTCCCCCGGCAATGGCGGAAGCCATATCCACGATCTTCTCTAATTGATAGCCACTGAAGGGGCCCTGAAAGCCGTGCTTGGTTGTGTTTGGAAGCCATGCTTCGGAATTGTGAACCTGGGCCAGCTCTTGAGGCACATCGTGCGCGCCAACAGCCCTTTCATAAACATCCACACTATCCAGGTAATCACATAATTTGGCCGAAGCGGTTACGTCGGCCTTGGTAGGCTCCCTGAGCTCGCCGGTGTAGGGATCGACGACCAAAATTCCTTCACCGAAACAGGTAAACCCAACCCGGTTGCTTTCCAACACAAAATCGTTTTTGGGATTTCGCCCGGCAAGGAGTATCTTTGAAGGCGCCGAGCGTACGGAATCTTCCAGTAGGTAAGGGGGAATCTTTACCATCTTGGTTTTGGGGTCGACGGCTGCGCCGCCACCGTCGAGGATTTCCAGAGCCTCCTCGTCTTCAACAAATACACCTGTCTTTTCGAGTACCTCAAGGGTCGCCAGGTGTATTTCGTTGAGTTCATCATCCGTAAAGACGTTAAGGTTCAGGCCCCCGCTTAACTTCTTTCCAGCATGTAAGTTGCGTTTCACAATGTTACCTCCCTTAGCAAGGGGTTCCCATCATGCTGTGCTCTCAAACTACGCTGCTTCGAGAGCTTTCCAATAAACTTTAGCCTGATCCGTTTCACCACCTCCTTTCTAGAAGGGATTGGTCGAAAATGCTGCACTTTCAATATAGGTTGCTAACCCCGCTGTTTTTTTAGAAACGCCGTTTCCGACGGCATCATCTAATCAGGGGAAAAAGAGGCATAGCGGGCCATTCTCTACACGTTCAATCTGGCGCCGTCAAGATAAATCAGACTGCGTCCGGACCTTCGGATATTTTCAAATCCTTCCTTGACCATAACCAGACGCTCCAACCCAATGCCCAGTCCGGCCCAGTTATCTGCGATGTTCCAGTTAGCATCAAGAGGATGAGGGCCAATAGCCCCTGACGCAATCTCAAGATCCTCTACTGTCACGTCCGTCGTATTGCCATAGACCTCGGAATCCTCCCTTTCAAGAGCGTACTCCAAATCAAGGGCCTCCATCAGCAGTTGGGCTAATTCTTCCAGACGATTTTGGGGGTCCCCTTCAATTCCCATTTCGACTACATTCAACATCGTGAATTCAGATAGATGCCGGGCGCCCTTGGATTCCTTTCGGAAACAAGGGCCTACTTCGAAGATGCGAATCGGCATTGGCCATAACCTCTCAAGGTGGCCGAGAATAAAATATAGATTGGGTGCATGCATCGGCCGCAAACAGGTTTTATCATCCAGCCAGTAGATCTGATCCAAGAGAGGGTGACCCTCCTTAATGCCCATTTTGGTGAGCATGCCTTTGGACAGGATAATAGGGGTAAGGACTTCCACGAAACCTGCCCTGTTAAGGCTCTCCACAAGTACTGATTCGATTGTTCGGATCATGGGTCGTCGCATATCGCGACGCAAGGCCTGGAGTCGCTGCTTGTTTTCGGATGCTAATTGATTGTGGATGGTTTTAAAGGAGAGGTCTCTTTGTTCCTCGGATGGGAAGGCGGAACTCGTGGTGTCCGACCTTGCCCCCAGCTCTATGAGTCGTTGCTTCTGCGTCACAGTGAAAGGAATATTCACGGAATAGGATTCCCTCCAAAAAAGATGCCGCAGATTCCACGCCATGGAGACGAGGAAAATGCGGGAATGCCGAAGTGTTTCACTGGAAAGAGGTTATGGAAAATTTTTCCAATTTCCAGGTCGGCACTCTACAGCCCGGACAAGGGCGAGCATACCATTTGTTTCTGAGCCAACGAGCTACTCTGCTTGTTTTGGAATTCTTGATTCGCGTTTTTTGATTACAGTGGGTGGTAAACTCGATGAATGCCCCCTTTTTCTTCACGCTTCGAATCCCGTGCAAGGTACCATTGCGCGAAGGCCACAGTTTTATCTTATCGAGCACAACCCACAACTCCTCACGCTTCCGTATGTAGATTTTCTTTTTCAAAGGGGAAATGAGAATCCTTCAAAGTCAGAGAAGTTTGTCCCAAATTTTTTCGCAAGGAATCACTATCGAATATTCAAATGGCGGAGGGCCCGGGAGTCAAACCCAGCTGTGAAGATTTAGAGTCTTCATGATCCTGCCGATCAGCCCTCCGTAAAAATTAAGAGGCAAAGAGCGGAATCCTATCACTGTTTCAAGAAATTCGGTTCTCAATATATGATGCCGCCCCCCATGTACAATGAAAAGTGCAGGAAGGTCAATGAATCGTTAACCGATCTTAGAAATTCTTTTCGCTACCCAGAACCTTTCTAAGTCTCGGACGGAGCTGGGTTACTCTTGGGACCTTCTTTCTTTCGCCTGTAAAAACGATTTGCCTTTGCCCGATTGCCGCAGTCATTCATATCACACCAGCGTCTACTCCTGTTTCGGCTGGTGTCGAGAAACAACCATCCACAGGCTGCGTCCGCGCACTGCTTAACCCTTTTTGAGTCCGTAGAAACCAACAAATCAGCGGTAGAGCGGACAACAGGATTGAGCATCCAATCAAGGGTTTTCTTATCCCCGTTGGAGTCCCAGGAAAGGCCGGCCTCGGTTGGCGTGATTCGAGACAGGCCCATGGTCTTGGAGAAACTTCTGTTAAAGGCAGCGAGATCCACGGCGGAAGGGGATTTGCTCTCAGAAAAGGAGCGGAAAATCCGGTAGATTGCTTCTCTCAATTTCACTGCTCGACGAAGGATTGCCCCCGTCTTCTCTGGCTCGCGAGATCCTTTTTCCAAAAGTGATTTCGCTTCCTGCTTAGTGAGGATACCGACATATTGTGCCCATGTAATCAGGTCTGCATAGGTGTTCAGGAATTCAACAGGGGCGTCGGTTCCTCGCCAATCGAGAGTATTGATAAAATCAAGACACAGCTTGCCCCCAAGCAGTTTCAAATTGCCGACATGTCTTTTAGGGTCAATCATATTCTCAATCCGAAAAAAATGATCTAACCAGTAAAAATAGTTTGACAGGTTATATTTGCCATGCTAGTTTATAACCGGTAAAACTATATAAACCGGTTATGCAAATGTCAAGAGAAGTTGGAAAAAGGGAAACTTGAAATTGAAAACTGGATAAGGAGAACAGCAAATGGAAATAGATGAGATAACAAACAAATTGTATAGCGTGCTGGAAGCAAATGGAATGAAAGGAAAAGTTCTCTCTCTTGAGCACATCGAAGAATTGCGGGAGGAAATTGAAGGAAGGCATTTAAGAGATGCGTTCGATGAGACTTTTTACGAGGAAGAACTGACATCGTTCAGTTGTGATGAATCGGACACCACGCTTAAGGCAAAGACCGCTATTGTTGTTGCCGTTCCGCAGCCCCGGGTCCGAACCTATTTTAGTTGGAATGGAGAGGTGTTCCCTCTTGTGATTCCGCCAACCTACTCCCATGCCACCGATAGGAAAGCGGGGGAAATGCTAGGATCACTTTTGAAATCGGAGGGATATGGTTTGGTCCAAGCTATGCCGCCTCTGAAACTTTTGGCCGTGCGCTGCGGCCTGGCCGAGTATGGGAGGAACAACGTTACTTATGTTGAAGGGATGGGAAGTTTTCAAAGGTTGGCGGCCTTTTACACTGATTTGCCATCTATTGAAGATAATTGGAGCGAAGCAAAGGCCATGGATCTCTGTGAGAAATGTACAGCCTGCATGAAGAAATGCCCCACCAATGCCATTGACGATGACCGCTTCCTGCTCCATGGCGAGCGTTGTATCACCTTTCATAACGAAAGAAAGGGTGAATTCCCCGATTGGATCGATCCAGCTTGGCACCACTGTCTTGTGGGATGCCTCTATTGCCAAAGGGTTTGTCCGGCTAACAAGGATGTGCGGGAATGGATCGTCGATGGCGAGCGATTCGATGAAAAGGAGACAAACCTCTTTTTGGAAGGTACACCGAGGCATGATATCCCGGATTATACCATAACGAAGGTGGAAAAAATGGATATGATTGGGTATCTGGACGTACTCGGCAGAAACCTGAGAGTATTGATCAAGAACTGATGGCAATCAAAGCCTTCTTGCCAACTCTAAAATTTTATCAGGTTATTTTGATTCTATCGCAAGTGCCCCTAAACTCATGCCTCATCTTTGAAGGTAGTATTGTTTCATCTCTTCGGATTGGCGTTCCAGGTTAACCTTTGAACTGAAGGTCGCGGGTGACACTTTTGAGTAAAATAATGGATAGCACAAGTAAGAAGGATAGACCGGCTACGGTGACAAATACGGCTGATAATGAAAAATGGAGTTTTATCCAGCCCACCATATGAACGCCCAGGGCCCCAACGCCGAAAGTGAGAATGAATTTCGTTCCATAAGCGCTGTGTCTGAGTCTGTCCGGTGTCAATTTTGCGATGATCGTGTTTTCAATCGGTTGCATGCCAAGGAAAAACAGGAAAAAGAGCATGGTGACCAGGATCAAAGGAAGGTCCGTTAAAAAGGCCATCGCCAGGGCCATGGGCAAAGCCAAAGAATGAAACACCAGATATCCCCGACGGGGATCAAACCGCTCGGCAGCGCGGCCTCCCATATATTGGCCAAACATGCCCAGGCCGAAAACGAGCGATGTGAGTGCGGTCGCCGCTACATTTTTGGATTCTATAAACCACTTCAATTGCACCAAGGTCTCGAACAAAACCTGGTTTTTGAGTTCAAAATAGGATGGCAGAATCACCGTAACCCCTCTGTAGGCGATACCACCCAACATCACGCACAGGCACATGACGGCGAAGCCAATTATAAGAGTTTTTGAGCTCTGGGATTCGGTTTTCTGTTTATGGGGGTTCTCCAATGTGGGCAATAGGAGCATGAGGGCGGCTCCAAAAAGATTGAGGGTGCCCAGACAAAGGTATGCGGCTCGGATTCCGAACTGGTAATTGATGATCCCCGTCAGGAGAGGCGCTAAGGCCAGTCCCGCATTGCCGGCCATGCCGTTGTAGCCCAGGGCCATACTCATTCGAGATATCTCCCGGGAAATCAAGCCAAGCCCTGCAGGATGATAGATGCCGGAGAAAAATCCAATGCCTGCGAGGCAAAGGGAAAACAGCTCTGGGGAGTCTATAACGCCGGCGGATAAGAGCCCGCACACCCCGGCACCGACAAAGAAAACAAAAAGAAGCGGCTTGGCGCCGAGCCAATCGCTTAAAAGGCCCCAAGGGAGGGCCGTGACACCAAAAAGGAAGTACATCCAAAAGGACAAAGCCAACACGGCACTCAATTCCATATTCAGACTGCCGGTTAGCGGCAAGACGATGGCCGGAAAAACCAGCATATTGAAATGGGACACGAAATGGGCAAAACAGGTTATCGTCAGGATATTTCGTTCATTGGGATTCAATGGCATTCCTTCTCATCGTTGTTTAGAGCTGAAGGAGGGAGTATAGGGAGAAGTCATCATTTGTGTCAAGGACAACAGGGAGAAAAGGCTTAATCGCGCGTTGTGGCCTTCAGTATCCTTGATTTGACAGATACCCCACCTATTCTTAGATTTGTCCTATGAATCTCAAATGTGTTGGTCTATTCTATGATTCTATAGCTCACTTCGACACTGCAAAAAAACAATGTTATCTATCATAAACTGAAAGGATACTTCCATGCCAAAGGCCATAAGAATATATGAAACTGGGGGACCCGAGGTCCTACTTTGGGAAGATTATTATCCGGGCACGCCCGGTCCGGGAGAGGCGCTTATCCGACATGAGGCTATAGGACTCAATTTTATTGATGTGTATCACCGCACGGGACTCTACCCGCTACCCCCTCTGCCGGCCATCCCCGGGATGGAAGGGGCAGGGATTGTGGAGGCGATTGGTGAGGGGGTTATGGAAGTGGCCGTAGGCGATCGTGTGGCCTATGCAGGATTGCCTCCAGGCGCCTATTCCGAGGCCCGATGCATTCCGGCCCATCGTCTCGTGAAATTGCCTAATGGCGTTTCAACACAAGAGGGGGCTTCAATAATGCTTCAGGGTATGACCGCACGCTATCTCCTTCGGGGTTGTTATCCCGTGAAGGCAAGCGACACCATTCTGGTCCACGCGGCGGCAGGTGGCGTGGGGTCGATTCTTT
Source organism: uncultured Desulfobacteraceae bacterium (assembly GCA_964459445.1). GTDB lineage: Bacteria > Desulfobacterota > DSM-4660 > Desulfatiglandales > HGW-15 > CAYWMP01. The sequence continues at coordinate 7,351 of CAYWMP010000071.1, read as the reverse complement.
GCCAATGGGGCCGACATCTTGGGGCCAGAGTGACCGGAACGGTGGGGTCATCGGAGAAGGCCGATATTGCCCGCTCCAACGGCTGCGACCACCCGATACTCTATGATGAGGAGGATTTCGTTTCGAGGGTCAGAGAGATAACCCAAGAACAGGGCGTGGATGTGGTCTATGACGGGGTTGGACAAGCGACTTTCATGAAATCCCTTGATTGCCTTCGCCCTATGGGCATGATGGTCAGTTTCGGCCAAAGCTCAGGTCCCATTGAGCCATTCGATCTGGGTATTCTTGCTATGAAGGGTTCGTTGTTTCTAACCCGCCCCAGTCTCATGAACTATACGGAAAAACGAGAGGACCTGCTTGAGCATGCAAAGGACCTCTTTGATGTGGTTGAAAAGGGTGCAGTGAAAGTCGAAGTTCGGCAGACCTATCCCTTGTCTGAAGCTTCCCAGGCGCACCGCGATCTCGAAGCGAGAAAAACAACGGGATCTACTCTTTTACTACCGGATTAGGCGCATTTCAAATTCTGTACTTCATTATACTTAAGATCATTTTATGAGCTTTGCTCATTCTACTTTCAGCATTTGTCGTCACTGATTTCATTCATCTTAGTAAAACCGGTTCAAAAAGCTGTGTTGAAAAAGCTCGCTTTACCAAAATCATCGCTTCGGCATGATTCCTTTTTTATGCCCTATCTATAGGCGCCAGTGGCGGTTCCCGCAGATGGAAGGGTTTAACAAAAGATTTCATTTCATCGGCAAGAGGAATTCTGCAAGGGATTCTGGGGCGTAAACCCTCCCATCTCCGGGAACGGAAAAGCTCAGTGGAATTCTTTTTTGAGATAGGGCATAAAAAAGAAACCATGCCTCCGCTTTAAAACCTGACCCGTTCTCGTGTAACCGGATTTTCGACGGGCAGGATTTATACTCATTATAAATTCTCTAAAAAAGAGGGAGTTATTTTATGAAGAATGCGCTCGGCGGTATCAATGTTTTATATCCCACACCTACCACCATTGTGGGTGCGATCGTAAACGGAAAGACCAATTTCATCACCATCGCGCACATCGGCATCGTCAACCATGCCAAGCCCTATCTCATTTCTCTCAGTATGGGCAAAATCCACTACACCAATCAGGGTATCAGGGAGAACAAGGTCTTCAGCGTCAATCTGCCCTCCGAGAATCTGGTAAAAGAGACAGACTATGTGGGCATCGTGACCGGCAAAAAGACCGACAAGTCCGGACTTTTCGAGGTTTTTTACGGCCAACTGGATAAGGCCCCCATGATCAAGGCGTGCCCGGTCAATATGGAGTGTAAGCTTTACGATATCTACGATACCGAGACCCATGAGCTCATCATAGGAGAGATTGTCGAGACCTATGCAGATGAGTCTGTGCTTTCTGATGGAAAAGTGGATGTCGCCAAAGTAAAACCATTATTGTTCGATATGAGCAGCATCAAGTATTGGTCAATTGGGAGCGAAGTAGCCAAATGCTGGAATATTGGCAACGAGCTGAAGAAAGAACTCAGGAGCAATATCTCTGACGGGATAACAGGATAGACTTGATGTTAATCCGCCTTATGTCTGGTGGACAATTCCACTTGTATTTCGTTCTCACGATTTTGTGTTGATTGCCTTGTTGCCACGGGGAAACCTGTGGGCCGATTCTTAATCTTTGAGAGAGAAAGGTCGAAATTTAGCGTAAGGTCGAGGATCTGAACTAAGTGATCAACAGGACAAAAAAATAATCGAGTTAATCCTGTTATCCTGTCAAAGAAACTCAGGGAAAAAGAGGATTGATTCAGCGATATTCAAGGGAGAAAACAAATGAAGTGCCCGGAATGCCAGTCTGAGAACCGTGAAGATGTCAAGTTCTGCGAGGAATGCGGCGCGAAAATGGAAATCGTCTGTCCTAACTGTGGAAACAAGATCCCAATGGGAAAGAAATTCTGTGGTGAATGCGGGCAGAAGCTTGGAGAACCCCAAGAGACAAAAGAGAACAAAGAGACTCAAAAAATCGACTATGAAAAGCCCCATTCCTACACGCCCAAGTTCATGGCCGAAAAGATCCTCACGACCCGCAGTTCTGTAGAGGGGGAAAGAAAATTGGTTACTGTGCTCTTTGCGGATGTGGCCAGCTTTACGTCTTTATCCGAAAGACTAGACCCCGAGGAAGTCCATGAGATTATGGACGGCTGTTTCAAGATTCTCATGGAGGAGATTCACAATTATGAAGGAACGATCAACCAATTCACCGGCGATGGCGTCATGGCCCTATTTGGCGCACCTCTATCCCATGAAGATCATGCACAAAGGGCCTGCCACGCCTCCCTTGGTATTCAGAGGGCATTGAGGAGGTATGAAGAGAAAGTCAATAGGTCCTTTGGTGTTGACTTCAAGATGCGTATTGGACTCAACTCAGGTCCCGTTGTCGTGGGCGCCATAGGGGATGATCTTAGGATGGATTATACGGCCGTTGGAGATACGACCAATTTGGCGGCAAGAATGGAGAGCCTGGCCGATCCCGGCAGTATCATGATCTCTGCAAAAACCTATAGGTTGGCCAAAGCCTATTTTGAACTAAAATCCCTCGGTGAGGTTCCTATAAAAGGAAAGGCAGAACCTCAGGAGGTTTTTGAACTCAAAGGCGTCAGTGATGTGGTGACCCGCCTCGACGCTTCAGCAACCAAAGGTCTTACCAAATACATTGGCCGAGACCTTGAAGTAGAAACCCTGTTGCAGGCCTTCGAAAAGGTCCAAAGCGGGTCCGGCCAGATCGTGGGTATCGTGGGAGAGGCCGGGGTGGGGAAATCCAGACTCATATTTGAGTTGCGCAACAAACTTGGCGATGACTGCCAATATTTGGAAGGCAGATGCGTTCAGTCCGGCACCTTGGTGCCCTTCCTGCCCCTACTGGATGTGCTCAGGCTCCTATTTGATATCAAAGAAGGAGAGCAGGGGCAGAGTTGCCAGGAGAAAATGCGGGAAAAGATCCTCTCCATTGATAGTCAATTAGGGTCGTCCCAGCCGGCCTATCAGGACCTTTTGTCCATTCCCGTAGAGGACCCGGAATGGAACCGATTGGAGCCCAAAGAGAAGAGGGAAAAGACCTTCGAGGCCCTCCGGAATCTGCTCATTCGATTGAGTCAGAATAAACCCCTTATCCTTACGGTTGATGATATTCACTGGATCGACAAAAGTTCCGAGGAGTTCCTGGATTATTTTATTGATTGGTTGACCCACACACCTATTCTGCTGCTCCTCCTCCACCGACCCGAATACACCCATCCATGGGGGAGCAAAACCTATTACCGCAAGATCGGCCTGGATCAACTGTCCATAGGGACGAGCGCCCAACTGGTGCAATCCATACTGGAAGACGGCGATATGGTCCCGGAGCTCAGGGAACTCATACTCAGCCGATCGGCCGGAAATCCTCTTTTTATGGAAGAACTCACCTATGCTCTCTTGGAAAACGGCTCTATTGAAAAAAGGGACAGCAAGTATGTCTTGAGCGCCAAGGCCTCCAAAGTCGAGGTACCGGACAACGTGCAGGGGATCATAGCGTCAAGGATGGACAGATTGGAAGACAGCATCAAACGTACCATGCAGGTCGCCTCCGTTATAGGACGAGATTTTGCTTACAGCATTTTGCAGGTCATTACCGGCCTGCGTGAAGAATTGAAATCCTACCTTCAAAAGCTCCAGGGCCTGGAGTTTATCTATGAAAAGAACATATTCCCGGAGCTTGAGTACATCTTCAAACACGCTGTAACACAAGAGGTGGCCTATGGGAGCCTGTTGCTCCAAAAGAGAAAGGAATTGCACGAAAGAATCGGCGAAGCTATTGAGGCAATCCATGGGGAAAAGATCGAGGAATACCTCGAGATGCTGGCCTATCAATACTCAAGGAGCAACAACAGGCAAAAGGCATACCATTATTTGAAACTGTCCGGCGACAAGGCCACGAGGAACAATTCGGCCTGGGAGGCCTACAATTACTATAAAGAAGCGATAGGCGCCCTAAAGCGCCTTCCGGAAACCGAAGAGGACAAAAAAGACCATGTGGCCGTGGTCCATGCAATCATTATCCCCATGATCATGCTAGGGTTTCCGAAGGATAGTCCGGCCATTCTCGAAGAGGGGGCCCGGCTCGCGGAAGAACTGGGCGATAAGAAGAGCCTCATTAGATTCTATAGCAATATCGGCCTTTATCATACAAACAGGGGCAGAATCACTGAAGGCAACCGATATTCCGGCAGGGCCTTTGAAGAGGCCTCTCGCATGCAGGACGTTGAATCCATGGCCCAATCAGGGCCGGATATTTGCCTGACGAACATAAGCTTGGGAAGATATGAAAAGGTCATCGAAGTGTCCTCTACCGTGGTCGCGGTTCTGGAAAAAGCTGACAGAAAGGAAGATACTTTTGGCGGCCCCGCCAATGTTTATCCAACGATGAAGGCTATTTGCGGTTACTGCCATGGGATGTTGGGCCGGTTTCCGGAAGCTATTCGTCTAAGTGAAGAGGGTCTGAGGAAAGGAAAAGAGATAGGGAGACCCGTCACCTTAGGCATTTGCAGTAACTATATGGGGATGTTGGGGATGGCTAAGGGTGATTGCGAATATGCCAAAGAGCAATTCGAGGCCGCAATCCGGTATTTCAAAGAGGCCAATTTCATTAACCCCATGACCCTGTCTCTCAGTGGTCTTGGCACAGCCCAAGCCCTGCTGGGCGACCCGGAAAAAGGCTGCGATTCGGTGAAGAAGGCCTTGCAGATCCTCCGTGACGGGGGCATTGAGTGGTTCTTGTCCTACCACTATCAGGCTTTGGGCATATGCCAATACGAATCAGGAGATCTCGACGAGGCAAAGGGGATTATGGAGGAGGCCCTTCGTATCTCCCGGGAGAATTCCGAACAACACGTCATGGGCACAACATCCATATGGCTTGGGAGAATCATCGGCAAAAGGGATTCGGGAATAAGCGATGAGGCAGAAAAATACCTCGTTCAAGGAGCGGAAGTTTTGGAGTCCCTGAAGACCAGACCGGATTGTGCAAAGGGATATCTCTTTCTGGGAGAACTCCAGGAAAATATTGGCCGTCAAGAGAAAGCCCAGGAGAATCTAAATAGGGCGGAGGGTATGTTTAAAGAGATGGATATGGGATATTGGCTTTCCAAGACAAGGAATATCCAGGAAGCGTCCGAGAATTAATATGATGTCGAGTGTATAAAAAAATATAAGTTATTCTACCAACCAACTTATTGTAATGAGAGATTCGAATTTTCAAGTGTTCGTGATGCTCAATTAATCTTATCTATTTAATATTCCTGAATTAATTATGCCTTGCCTGAAAGTTTAATCCCGCCTTCTCTTTTTTTCAGCGGCGTCCCACACCACCCGTCAAATCCGAATATGCCCCAGATGGATTTTTCTTGACACTCTGCTAATGAAATTCATGCAAACTGCCGATAAGAAAAGTATACACCTACGTGTAAAACACCGAATGAACTACGAAGAATAGGGGCATTTTGTTATGGAAAAGTCGACAAACGGGAGGACGCTCATGCCGGATTCTCCTATTGATCATCTCAAGGAAATATCAACCTGGATTTCTTCCGTGTTAGACCTGGATCAGCTTTTAGAGTTGATCATCGATACCGGCACGAAAATGATGGAAGCCAAAGCCAGTTCCCTTCTCCTATTGGATAAGAAGACCAGAAAATTGTCCTTCAAGGTCGCGACAGGCGAAAAGAAAGAAGAGGTCAGAAATTTTGAGGTTAATCTGGGACAGGGTATAGCAGGTTATGTTGCTGAAAAGGGAGAACCCCTTCTCATACCCGATGTAAGAAAGGATGCGCGGTGGTACAAAAAAATAAGTGAATCAATCGGATTTGAGACCCGTTCCATAGCCTGTGTACCGATGAAATTGAATGGCGATGTCATTGGGGTTGTAGAGATCATTGACAAGGAGGATGGAAGTCCAATCCGAAGAGAGGACATGAAGCTGCTGACGGTCTTTGCTGATCTTGCCTCCATGGCCATCAGCAACGCAAGGAAAATAGACAAGGTCAAAAAGGAAAATAAGAATCTCCGGGAAGAACTCGGCAGCAAATACCGGTTGATCGGTGAGAGTGAGAAACTGAAAAACATCATCTCCGATGCCTACAAAGTCGCGAACTCAAAATCAAGCACCCTGATTCTGGGGGAAAGCGGCACAGGAAAGGAATTGCTTGCACGCCTCATTCACCATGCAGGTCCGAGGAAAAATGGTCCCATGATCATTATAAACTGTGCAGCCCTCCCGGAAACACTCTTGGAAGCGGAACTGTTCGGCCATGAAAAAGGAGCCTTTACAGGGGCGCTCAGTAAGAAAATCGGGAAATTCGAGCTGGCCGATGGCGGCACGCTGTTTCTAGATGAGATAGGAGAAATGAATCCGACGATGCAGGCAAAACTCCTTGGCGTATTGCAGGAGGGCGTGTTTTACCGGGTCGGCGGTAACACGCCCATTACCGTGGACGTAAGGATCATATCCGCAACCAACAGGGACATTAAAGAAGTAGTGGCCAATGGGAGCTTTCGTGAAGATCTCTATTTTCGTCTCAATGTGGTTCAAATCCATATGCCGTCCCTGCGAGAAAGAAAGGGAGATATCCCCAGGCTCGCTGACCATTTCCTCGATTTGTTCAAACATGAGAAGGGTCTGCCTGAGCTAACGATATCAAAAAAGGCTATGAATAAGATAGTCGAGTACGAATGGCCGGGCAACGTCAGGGAACTCAGGAATGCCGTAGAGCGCGCCGTTGTCATGGGTAACGGTCAAGAGATCCTGCCGGAGGACTTGCCTATATCCGGTGTGAAAATGATCCAACCGGGCGCCGAAGTGGGATTAACCCTGAGGGCGGCTGTGGACAATTTCAAGAAGGAATTTATTGCGGCCAACCTGAATCACACCGGAGGCAATAGGAGTAAGGCGGCAACGACCATGGGAATCCAAAGGACCTATTTGTCCCGACTCATCGCGAAGTACGGCCTTCAGCAATTATAGGATTTTTCATCTAACGTCTGAACTTATTATGCTTCAACCGGTAGATGCGTTCGCTCGCCTGGTCTTGCAATGCTTCTATTCGCAACCGCTCCTTGTCCGTGAGAATACCGTCAATCAATGCCATTTTTTTGGTTTCCTGTATTAGTCGCTGCTCTTTCTCCAGGCGTCTTGCTTCCTCGCCTGTAAGTGCTCCGCTATTTATGCCTTGAAGAATCCTCTCCTGTTGGTTGACCTGCCTGTCGCCGATTCGGCCTGCGATTGCAGGGTTCACCGTCGCGCACCCCAACATGATTACGGCCA
>CAYWMP010000070.1:0-26700 GCA_964459445.1 uncultured Desulfobacteraceae bacterium | reverse complement strand
AACATAGAATACGTTCATCTATCTACCAAATATATAGATGTGTGATTTGATGGGTGGCTGAGAAAAATGGGTCCGGCGCGTGAAACAGGTAAGATACGGTAAGCGTATTGGTTTGAGTTTTTCTATTTATCCAAAATCTCCCGCAGTTTCTCCGATAGATTCTTCAAATTGAAGGGCTTTTGTAGGAACCCGTCACAACCACGGGCCAATATCTCTTTTGCCTGATCGTTCATACTGTAACCACTGGAAAGAAGAACCCTGAGGCCGGGGTTGATCTCTTTCAATCTGTCGAAGGTCTCTCCACCGCTCATACCCGGCATGATCATATCCAAGACAACCAGATCGATTGCGTCTGGATTCGTGCTGTAAATCTCAATCGCCTTTTCACCTCCGCTTGCGACCAAAACGCCATATCCTAATTCCTTAAGAAATTTTTCCCCGACATCGAGAATCATCTCCTCGTCATCAACGAGTAGGACGGTTTCCGAACCTTCCTTTAACGCTGTTGCCTGGTCCCCGATTTTCTGGACCTCTTTTTGTGAGGCCGGCAGGAATATGTTGAAGGTGGTTCCTTCACCCTTTTCGCTGTAAACGTTGATGAGGCCCCCATGATTCTTGATGATGCCGTAAGCTGAGGCGAGACCCAGGCCGGTACCCCGGTTCATCTCTTTTGTAGTGAAAAAGGGATCAAATATCTTCTCCTGAGTCGCTCTGTCCATCCCCAAACCGGTATCTGTAACGGAGATTCTCACGTACAGACCGCTTTCTATCTTTAATTGTTTAACGGAATTCTCATCAAGGAAAATGTTTGCTGTTTCGAGATAAAGGTTTCCGCCCCCGGGCATGGCTTGCCAAGCGTTCACGAATAGATTCAAAAGCACCTGTTCGATCTGCCCTTGGTCTACTTCCACTGCAGATAAATCCTCTGCGAGCTTCGAATGGATAGCAATCTCCTTTCTGGTACGACTAAACATCTCTGAGGTCCCGCTGATTATCCTGTTGAGGTCGGTCGGTTTGACCTCATATTTTCCTCCCCTTGCAAAACCCAACAATTGTCTGGTGAGTTCAGCCCCATTTTGAACGTAGAGCTCGATGTTCTTGAGCTTTTCATAGTCCTGATCGTTAGAGTCTTTTTCAAGGAGCATCAATGAGGCGTTCCCAAGGATTCCCATGAGGAGATTGTTAAAATCATGGGCGATACCGCCCGCCAAGGTGCCGATGGCTTCCATTTTTACTGCCTGTCGCAACTGCATCTCCAGATCTCGCTGCATGGTCACATCAACAAGGAATCCCTGAATCTCCATCAGATTGTCTTGCTCATCAAAAATGCCCACAACATTTTCGACAACATGTACCGGGGTGCCGTCAACATGTTGAAGCTCGCATTGGTGTTGCAGGAGCTCCTTTTCCTTTTTGACTAGATTTACGAATTCGGTTCGAGAAGAAGGATCTGGATATATAATTTCGAGATTCGAGTTCATAGCGTCTTGAGCAGAGTGAAACCCAAAAATATTCATAAAGGACGTATTACAGGCTACCAGGGAGCCATCGGGTCTTGAAATGTAAGCCCCGGATGGGTTGAGTTCGAAAAAGGAGCGGTAACGTTCCTCACTTCTTGAAAGGGCTTCTTCAGCCATTCGTCGTTTTGTGATGTCCATGATGCTTACGAGTACATTGCCGAATTGTTCCTTTTTTGCAGGAAGCTTCATACTTACAAGGATGTGCATGAGTTTGCCATCAAAGGATTTTGCAACTCCCTCGCACTCGAAGGATGTCTTTCCTTCAGCAATCGCAATGAGCTCCTCTTTGAATAATGGTGTCGTTTCCTGAACGAAGATTTTGTCGAGTGAATGCGTGAATTCTTTTTTGGACTGAGCCCCATATAGTTTAAGCGTTGCGGCATTAACATCTTTGATATTTACCATGCCTATAGCTTGTTCTACGAATTCAGGGTGCTCGTCCAGAAAAGCGCGAAAATCATTGATGCCTTCCACTTTCAGGTTTTCAATGGCCAATACCACCTCAGAAAAATCTTCCTCCCAAAGAGAGACGGCAGCAGTTTCAAATATTCGGCGAAATTTCTCTTCGCTTTCACGCAACGCCGCCTCGGCTTTTTTTCGTTTCGTGATATTATAAGCAAGAACAAGCTCGGCTTTTCTTCCATTGAAGGTTAAGGTATGGAAAGTAATTTCAACATCGATCATGGCCCCGTCTTTCGTTATGTGTCTCCATGTACCGGCTTCATCCAGACCCTCGGTTACCCCGGAAACGTTATTAAGGAGGGGTTTAATGTCTTCGGGAGGCTGTATGTCTTTGATGGTCATGGAAAGAAATTCGTCCTCAGAATAACCATAATGATGAACGGCGGCTTTGTTTACGGCCAGAAAGGCCAGGGTCTCCAGGTCGTTGATCCACATGGGTTGCGGGTTGTTTTCAAAGAGTTGCCTGAATCCGGATTCCGATTCCTGCAGAGCATCAATTCTGTTTTCCAGTGATTTGTTGAGAGATCTGCATTCAGCAAGCTGCTCGCGAAGCTCTTCAATTTCTTCAGTCAATTGCGCTTTTGTCTCAGCATCGTTCTCCATATTAGGACCCTCACATCACATTGCATGTCTTGTTTTTGCCAGGAGTGCCAGGAGGACATCCCCAGCGGTACCTCAGATATTAGGCATCAAGGATAAAATCGGTGATATAGATGTTCTCTTTCTTCTCGCGACCGATGGTAGAGGTTGGAGCATCACCGTAATCGTGTCCAGGCCAAAGCTTGGTCTCGTCAGGCAGTTCAAGCAGTTTCTTTTCTATGGAATTGAGGAGTGAATCGAGTGACGACCCTTCGAGATCCGTTCTTCCAGCCGCGCCAACAAACAGCGTGTCGCCGGTGAATAAATTCCCGGCCACGAGAAAACATACTGAGCCCGGCGTATGACCGGGGGTGTGTAAGACTTCTACTCTGAGTGTTCCTACCTCTAAAACATCGCCGTCTTTCAATCGGATATCAACCGATTCCGAAGGCAGGCGTCCTAACTCATTTTCGGGTGTGCTGCGACCATCGTTCCTGGAAAAGAAATCATCGTCTGCTTCATGCATGCAGACCGGGACACCCAGAACATCTTTTAATTCCTGATTAGCCACAACGTGATCCGCATGACCGTGTGTGTTGAGAATATATTGGACCGCAAATCCTTGATCTTGGACCACGCCGGCCAGCCTCGCGGCCTCTCCGGCAGGATCGATGATCACGGCCTCTTGGGTTTCGGGGCAGGCCACGATATAGGTGAAAACTTCAAAATCACCTACGGGGAATTGTTTGATGATGGGTTTGGTCATTGATAGGATTAGAGCTTTTTCATAAGTTGGTTTCCTGCAATGAGTGTTGGGTCCCAGGTTGGTCCAAAGGGAGGGGCATAGGCCAGATCGGATTGACAGTATTCCTCGACGGTCATTTTGGCATGTAAGGCCACTGCAGGCGCATTCACCCGATGGGCTGCCCCTTCCTTGCCTATAAGCTGGGTGCCTAGCAACAGTCCCGTTTTTTTATCGCCAACTATCTGTACCCAGATATCCGTGCTGCCCGGATGGGCATGGGCCCTAGATCCGGTCTTGATGATCGCCTCTGCGGGATCGAATCCGACCTCTTCAGCCTGGGCTACGCTCAGGCCGGTCCTGGCCACCTGCATTTCAAAGACCTTGAATACGGCTGTACCCGCTACACCTTCCAGTTCCGTATTTTTACCCAGGATATTGTCGGCCACGGCCCACCCGGCTCGATTGGCCCTGAGTGCGAGTGGAATCCATGTCTTTTTGCCGGTGACAATGTGGAATGCATCGGCACAATCGCCTGCGGCATAGACATCCTCGTGAGAAGTCTTGAGCTTCCTATCCACGGAAATGGCGTTTCCGGGTCCCAAATCAAGGCCGGCGGCTTGTGCAAGTTCACTTCTTGGCCTGACTCCTATGCCGACCAGGACCATATCCCCTTCGAGGACACCCCCATCGCAAACCACATTTAATTGATCACTCGACCTTTCGATGCGTTTGATTTTGTAACCAAGATGCATCTTGACACCGTGGCTCTCAATTTCATCCTTGACCACGTCAGCCATATCTTGATGCATCCAGGGCATAAAAACGGATCGCGGTTTAACCATCTCTACCTCGATGCCTAGGGCATGCAAGGCCTCAACCATTTCAAGGGCAATATATCCCATTCCGATGATCACGGCCCTCTTGACCCCGTTAGATGAAATGAAGTGTTTGATTCTTCGCCCATCTTCAAGGCTTTTAAGGGCCATAACACCGGGAAGATCAATTCCCGGTAGGTCAGGCATGATGGGTTTGGCCCCTGTGGCGATCATCAACTTGTCATAGGGGAGGGCAAAGGCTTCGCCTCCCAGGACCTTCCCCGTAACCTCTTTGGTATCAAGGAGCAGGGTTTCAACGCGATGTCCTGTTCTCAGGTCTATGCCCTGTTTATCTCTAAAGACCTTTGCGTGCCTCACCACAAGATCATCTATATCTCGTTGCCTTTCTGCAATGTTGTAAGGCATCCCACAGGCGCTGTATGAGACGTCCTGGGTCATTTCCAGGACAATGACGTCCAAATCAGGTTGATTTCTTTTTGCACGACTTGCTGCGCTCATTCCCGCAGCATCCCCGCCGATGATGACAAAGCGCATATGTTTTTTCCCCTCTATCTCTCTTTTTATTTAAACCGTCATTTCTTATCTCACGAAAATCACTGTTTTTCAATCAGTTCAAGGAGAGTCTCCATATCAGCCGATTTTTTTATTCCAAATTTCCTTTAATTAGGGTTTGACTTGCCCAAAATTATGTGGTATTTTCGGCTTGAAATGAATGAATGGTCATTCAGTTTCAAGGCAATTACTATTGAATATTAAAAGGTTAAGGGTTTGGATATCGTTAAAGGCTGGCTTTAAAACACTGATATTTTCAAGGAGGTTTCCTGATGGGTAGGAAGATACGGAAGGCCGGTGTGCTAGGCGCCGGGGTGATGGGCGCGACCATCGCTGCCCAATTGGCCAATGTGGGTATAGAGACATTGCTGTTGGACATTGTCCCTCCCGAGCTGACAGAAGATGACAAGAAAAAAGGACTCGACTCAGAGAGTAAAGAATTCAGGAACAAACTGGCCGGTCTTGGATTGGGAGGGGCCTTGAAGTCAAAGCCCGCTTCCTTTTATGTTCCGGAAAGTGCCGGTCTAATCACCATTGGAAACTTGGATGACGACCTGGACAAGCTCAAGGATGTAGACTGGATTATCGAAGTGGTGGTGGAAAGACTCGATATCAAGCAGAAGCTGTTCGAGAAAGTCGAATCGGTCATGGCGCCGGGAACGATCATCACATCCAACACGTCCGGGATCTCTGCGGCAGCCATGTGTGAAGGCCGATCCGATGATTTCCGCAAACACTTTGCCATAACCCATTTTTTCAATCCTCCGAGGTATATGAAGCTTTTAGAAATAGTTTCCACCTCCGATACCCTTCCCGAAATCGTAGAGCTATTGGCTGAAACCTGTGAGAAGATCATCGGTAAAGGCGTGGTATTCGCCAAGGATACCCCGAATTTCGTGGCCAATCGAATCGGGACTTTCAGCATGTTCTCAGCAATCGGGACCATGATGGATCTTGGTTTGAGTATTGAGGCGGTGGACAAATTGACCGGCCCTGTGATCGGAAATCCGAAGAGCGCCTCTTTCAGAACCGCAGATCTCGTCGGACTGGATACGCTACTCCATGTGGCTGATAATGTATATGAAGGCGCCCCGAATGATGAAAGGCGGGAGATGTTTACGGCGCCGGATTTTATCAAGGGCATGCTGGACAAAAAGCTCCTGGGTGAGAAGACCAAGAAGGGGTTTTACAAAAAATCAAAGGATGATGAAGGAAAGCGGGTCATCCTATCCCTCGACTACAAAACCCTGAAACACACCCCCCAGGAGAAAGTGAAAATAGGCTCCCTCGAGGCAGCCAAAAACACACCGGGAACCGGAGCAAAGGTCAAAACACTTTACTATGCAGATGACATAGCGGGGCAATTTACTTTTCGCACCACCTCTGAAAGCCTGATTTACACAGCCAACCGCATTCCCGAAATCGCCGACGATATTGTGAACATCGACAATGCCATGAAATGGGGCTTCGCTCGCAAGATGGGACCTTTTGAGGCGTGGGATGCCATTGGCTTGCCCAAGTCGGTCGCCAAGATGAAGGACGCCGGCTATGAAATCCCCGGTTGGGTTCAGGAGATGCTGGATAGCGGAAAAGAGTCCTTTTATAAAAAGGAAAATGGTCGGTCTTATTTCTATGATGTCGCCTCCAAAAACTATGCGGAAATCCCGGAAAAACCCGGAATAATCCAATTGCCTTCCTTCAAAGACCGCGAGAAGACCGTGGCAACAAATACGGGCGCCACGCTCATTGATATCGGGGACGGCGTTGCCTGTTTGGAGTTCCACACCAAAATGAACGCCTTGGGTCAAGATATCATTGATATGATCAACAAATCCGCGGATATCGTACAAAAAGACTTCGAAGGTCTGGTGATCGCCAACCACGCGACCAATTTCTCTGTGGGCGCCAACCTTTTTTTGGTCCTTTTCACGGCCCAGGAAGAAGAGTGGGATGATCTGGATTGGGCCATCAAATCACTTCAGGATTCATTGATGAAACTCAAATATATGGACAAACCAGTTGTGGCCGCGCCTGCCGGGATGGCATTGGGCGGGGGTTGCGAGGTGTGTCTGGCAGCGGACCGCGTTCGTTATGCTGCCGAAACCTACATGGGACAGGTCGAAGTCGGTGTCGGTTTGGTGCCGGCCGGTGGCGGCTGCAAGGAATTGCTTATTCGAAACACGGAACATCTTTTTGAAGTCCAGAAGGGCGGCCTTTATCAGAAACAGATCGAGCTCATGCCCTTTGTGGCCCGGGCATTTGAGGCAATCGCCATGGCAAAGGTGGCTACATCGGGGCCGGAGGCGGTTAAACTTGGTTTTCTAAGACCCACTGATAGAATGACCGTTAACCGTGATTTCCTCATAGAGGATGCCAAGAAAACCGTTCTTTCCATGGTCATGGAAAGCTACACGCCGCCGAGGCCCAAACAAATTCGCGTGGCAGGTGAAAATACCCTTGCGATGATAAAACTCGCATTATGGACCATGCACGAGTCGGGCTATATCACTGATCACGATATCACGGTGTCAGAAAAGGTCGGGTATATTCTCTGCGGGGGCAATGTACTCCCGGACACCCTGGTCAGCGAACAATACATCCTTGATTTGGAAAGAGAAGCCTTCTTGAGTCTCTGTGGTCATCCCATGACCCAGGCCAGGATGCAGCATATGTTGACAACGGGTAAACCCCTTCGCAATTGATACAGCATTTGCGAATGATAAATGACCCGCCTTCGCTAAGAAGCTACGGCGCGGCAAGCCAAATGACGAACTGAATATGGAGGAAGAAAGATGAGAGAAGCCGTAATCGTTGCCGCCTGCAGAACCGCAGTCGGAAAAGCGCCCCGTGGGGCGCTAAAGGACACACGCCCGGAACAGATGGGGACGGCCGTTCTTGGAGACTTGGTCAAAAGGGCAGGGGACATGGATCCCATGCTGATTGATGACGTAATAATAGGGTGTACCTTCCCGGAGGCGGTCCAGGGTCTCAATTTGGGGCGCGTCCTCGTCATGTCCATGGGCTGGCCCGATCGGATTCCGGGAATGACGGTGAACAGATTCTGCTCCTCCGGGCTCCAGGCTATTGCCATCGGAGCTGAAAAGATCATGTGCGGTTTTTCTGATGTGGTGATAGCCGGCGGGGTGGAAAGTATGAGCCAGATACCCATGGGGGGAAGTATGATGTATCCCAATCCCGCCCTTGTAGAGACGCGTCCGGGGGCCTTTACGGGGATGGGGCTCACTGCGGAGAATGTGGCTGAACGTTACAACGTCGGAAGGGACGAGCAGGACGAATTCGGCGCAAGGAGTCAGCAAAGGGCCGAGGCCGCGATCAAAGAGGGTCGTTTTAAGAGCCAGATTGTGCCATTAAAAATCAAAAGGCAGAAGCAATTGCCCAACGGGCAGTTTGAGTTTGAAGAGGTGAATTTCGATACGGATGAAGGCATGCGTCCGGGCACCACAAAGGAAAGCATCTCCCAGCTTCGACCGGCATTTAAACCCACAGGTACTGTGACAGCGGGAAATTCCTCGCAAACCAGCGACGGCGCGGCCGGTGTTGTCCTTATGTCCAAGGAAAAGGCAAAGGAATTGGGACTAAAACCCATGGCCACCTTCCGGTACCATGTCGCAGAGGGTTGTGAACCGGAATACATGGGCGTGGGACCTGCGGCGGCCATACCAAAAGTCCTTAAAATCGCCGGGATGGGGATTGATCAAATCGATCTGATTGAGCTGAATGAGGCCTTTGCTGCTCAAGCAATCTACTGTGTTAAGGAACTGGGGTTGAATGAGGATATAGTCAATGTGAACGGGGGCGCCATTGCCCTGGGTCACCCCTTGGGATGCACGGGGGCCAAACTGACGACCCAGTTGATCTATGAAATGCAGGAAAGAAATCTTCGATGGGGTCTCGTATCCATGTGCATCGGTTTTGGCATGGGTGCGGCGGGCATCTTCGAGATCGAGGATTATTAATTGTACATCTCGGGATTTCTACAACCTCTGAAATCAGGAATATTTATTATTAGTGATTTTTTGTGGTTCAAATATGGCGTAATAGGTTTCAGGTTTCGGGATTCAGGTGTCAGGAGCGCAGGTGTAGATTACTGAAACCTGAACACTGAAACCTGATATCAAGACCCATTATTGCATCATTCCATTGTTCCAGTATTCAAATTGTGGAACAATGCGCAGCTGAGTTCCACAAAGAACGGCAAACATTTTAAAAAGGAGTGAGAGGCATGTCAGACAAAAAAATATTTGCGGGTGGTGAGTTCTTAATTACGGATGTGGCCCCTGAGGAGGTTTTTACTCCTGAGGATTTCACTGAAGAGCATAAAATGATCTTTGAAACTGCAAAGGATTTTGTCGTCAAGGAGGTTGTCCCTAAAATCGAGCAACTTGAGGAAAAAGACCATGAACTGGTTTTAAGCCTACTTGCCAATGCAGGGGAACTCGGGCTTTTGGGAACGGATGTCCCCGAGGATTGTGGCGGCTTGGGGCTGGATAAGGTCAGTACAACGATAGTGGCCGAGGCCATGGGAGGCGCGGGTTCCTTTAGTGTCGTCTATGGCGCCCATACGGGGATCGGCTCCCTGCCCATCGTTTACTTTGGAAACGAAGAACAGAAAGCCAAATACCTGCCCAAGCTCGCATCAGGTGAATGGTGCGGGGCCTATTGCTTGACGGAAGCGGGCGCAGGATCCGATGCCCTTAACGCAAAGACAAAGGCAGTCCTTTCAGAGGACGGGAAACACTACGTTATCAATGGGGAAAAGATGTTTATCACCAATGCCGGGTGGGCCAGCAGCTTTATCGTTTACGCCAAGGTGGATGGCGAAGATTTTACCGGTTTCATCGTAGAGAAAGATTTCCCGGGAGTCTCAACCGGGAAGGAAGAGAAAAAATTGGGATATCACGGCTCTTCCACTCGCCCGGTCATATTCGAAGATGCCAAGGTCCCTGTGGAAAATGTCCTCTTTGAAATCGGAAAGGGCCACAAGATCGCCTTTAATATTCTGAATATCGGCCGGTGGAAACTGGGTGCATCAGCTGTGGGTGCATGTAAGATCTGTGTGACGGAGTCCGTCAAATATGCCAATGGGAGGATTCAGTTCAAGGTCCCCATCAGTTCCTTTGGCATGATAAAGGCTAAGCTCGCCGACATGGCCATCCGTACCTACATGAGCGACAGTATGATGTACCGTCTTGCGGGGATGTTCGACGGCAAATTGGGTACCCTTGACGAGGAGGCCAAAAAGAGCGGCGCCGAGAATGCCAAGGCTATTGAGGAGTATGCTGCGGAATGCTCCATTACCAAGGTATACGGATCGGAATGTGCCGATTTTTGCGTCGATGAATACGTCCAGACGCTTGGTGGATATGGGTATTGCGCGGAATATCCGGCTGAGCGAGCCTATCGGGATTCGAGGATCAACCGGATCTGGGAAGGAACCAATGAGATCAACAGGATGCTCGTTCCCGGAACCATGCTGCGACGGGCACTACAGGGTCGGCTTGCTCTCCTGCCGGCAGCCCAGTCCATTGCCCAGGAACTTCTGACATATTCGCCCCTGTCCGTGCAGCTTCCCGACACGCCCCTCGCCACCCAGGAGCATATGGTCAAGATGAGCAAAAAAATAGCGCTCATGGTTGCGGGCGTTTCTGCCCAAAAGTTCGGTCAAAACCTGCAAAAGGAGCAGGAGGTACTTGGGAAGATCGCGGACATCATCATCGAAATATTCGCCATGGAAAGCGGTCTGCTTCGAACCCAAAAGATCATTGCCAAGGATGGGGAGGGTGCAGCCTATTATCAGATTGCGACCGTGAAGGCCTATGTGGATGACATGATGCCCAAGATAGAGAACTGGGCAAAGCAAATCCTGGCCTATGTGGAAGAGGGGGATACACTTAGGACGCAACTGGCTGGTGTGAAGAAATTGGCGCGCTATACACCCGTCGATGCCGTGAGCCTCAAAAGGGAAATTGCAGATAGAACTATCGAATTGGAGGCATACCCCTTCTAAATTCTAGAATAATGCTGTATATTAAAAAGAGGGTCACGATTTTGTGGCCCTCTTTTTCTTTTGTGGGAAGGTACAGAATTTGCAGATAAGCTCGGGCTCATTGCGTTCGTCATTGGTGTATATAGGGCCGCGTCCAAGAACAAGGCTTTTTTGGTAGGTGCAAGAGAAACTGCGGCCAAGCTGCGGCAGAGTCCAGTGGAATTCTTTTTGAGATAGGGCTTGAAAAAAAGAGCCCTGCCTCCGCTATTGCACTAGGTTGTTTTCAAATTAGGCGAATAGTCTGTTAATCCATAGATGGATGATGCCAGCTCAGGAGAACTCAGGAGTTGATTGATGGGTGACGATGTAAAAAAACTAAGAAATATCGGTATCAGTGCTCATATTGATGCAGGTAAGACCACGCTGACTGAAAGAATCCTCTACTACACCAAGAGGATCCATGCCGTTCATGAAGTTAAGGGTAAGGATGGGATCGGGGCCAAGATGGACTCAATGGAGCTCGAAAAGGAGAGGGGCATTACGATCTCATCTGCAGCCACCTATAGTGAGTGGAAAGGACAAAAAATCAATATTATAGACACCCCGGGCCATGTGGATTTCACCATCGAGGTAGAGCGATCGCTAAGGGTGTTGGACGGTTCTATCCTCGTGTTGTGCGCCGTTGGCGGTGTCCAATCCCAATCCTTTACGGTTGACCGGCAAATGAACCGCTATAGGGTTCCAAGGATCGCCTTTGTCAACAAGTGCGACAGGGCCGGCGCCGACCCCTACCGGGTGACGGGACAGCTCCTTGAACGATTGGATCACAATGCGGTCATGATGCAGATTCCCATAGGTCTTGAAGCGGATTTTACGGGGATCATTGATCTGATCACGATGAAAGCCGTTTATTTTGAGGGGACCTTTGGAGATGAGGTGCGGGAGGAGGATATACCGCCTGAATTTCTTGCCGAAGCTGAAACAAAAAGGGAAGAATTGCTGGATGCTGCATCGATGTTTTCAGACGAGCTCATGGAGGCCGTATTCGAGGGTAAGGTGAGCGAAGAAATGATCATTGAGGCAGTGAGGCGAGGAACCCTTGAGAGAAAAATAATCCCCGTATTCATAGGGTCAGCCTACAAAAACATAGGTGTGCAGCCTGTACTTGATGCAGTTAAGCATTACCTGCCCTCACCGGAGGACGTTGAAAACCTGGCGCTTGATTTGGACAATGGGGAGAAGGAGATCGTGATTTCTTCAAGATCCGATGACCCCGTAATCGCCCTTGCCTTCAAACTGGAAGTGACGCCCTATGGACAACTAACCTATCTGAGAATCTACCAAGGATCCGTCGGCAAGGGGGATGACCTGATCAACATAAGAGACAGGAAAAAGATCAAGGTCGGGAGGCTTGCCAGGATGCACGCCGATGAGATGGAAGATATCACCAGGGCCGGCGCAGGGGAAATCATAGCCCTTTTCGGGGTGGATTGTTTTTCAGGGGACACATTCACGGATGGGAAATTTAACTGCACCATGTCATCCATGTTTGTTCCGGAACCCGTGATTTCTTTGTCACTGACCCCGAAAGACAATAAATCGAATACCAAGATGTCCAAAGCCCTACACCGTTTTATCAGAGAAGATCCCACATTCAGAACACACGTTGATGAGGAGTCTGGTGATACCATTATCTCCGGGATGGGTGAACTGCATCTTGAAATATATGTGGAGAGGATGAAGCGCGAATTCGAGGCTGAAGTGGACACAGGCATGCCGCAGGTGGCTTACAGAGAGGCCATATCACGCAAGGCAGATTTTGATTACATTCACAAAAAACAGACGGGCGGGGCCGGTCAGTATGGACGCGTGGCTGGTTACATGGCGCCATCCGACGACGGCATCTACGAATTCCTTAATCAGATTAAAGGAGGCGTTATTCCCACTGAGTTCATTCCTGCGGTCGACAAGGGATTTCAATCTTGTTTGGGAAAAGGGCCAATAACGGGTTTTCCGGTTCTGGGCATGAAGATGGAGATAAATGACGGGCAATTTCATTCTGTTGATTCATCGGATCGGGCCTTCTTTCAAGCGGCCGTAGGGGCCTTCAGGCAGGCTTACCCGAAAGCAAAGCCTATTATCCTTGAACCTATCATGAAAGTGTCCGTTGAAAGTCCGTCAGAGTTCCAAGGAAATGTGCTCGGATCCATTAACCAAAGAAGAGGCCTTATCATGAGTTCTGCAGAAGATGGCCTATTCACGACCATCGATGCCGAAGTCCCTTTAGCAGAGATGTTCGGATATGCCACGTCGTTGAGGTCCATGACCCAAGGTAAGGCCGAATTCACCATGGAATTCAGCCGCTATTCAAAGGTGCCGGAATCCATAACGGAAGAGCTTAAGGCAACTCTGAAGAAGCGTAACAAATAGGCAGACCAAACGTAAATGTCAAAATTAAGCCATCAGGAGTATTTCTAAATTGATCGGTGGACCTTTTAACCTGTTTTTTGAAGTTCAGGATTTAACGTCATATTACTTCTTTGTACTTTGACGCCAAGAAAATGGAAAAAAAGATGGGGGGGAGAGATGATTAATGACTTTATGAAAGTCAGTCCGCTGAGGATTTTGGAAAAGTCTTCAAGCAAGGAATTGGGAAAAGGAAATCTGGGTGTGCTCATGGCAAGGGCGGGAGTGGGAAAAACCGCATGCTTGATCCACGTAGCCTTTGATAGACTGTTTCGTAACCAAAAACTCCTTCATATTTCTCTGGAAGACGTACCGGAAAAAATTACGTCCTACTACAACGTCATCTTTTACGATCTTGTCAAGGCTCTCGGTCTGGAGGATGAACAGGAACTTAGGATGCTATTTGAGAGAAATAGGATGATCCTGGCTTATTTGAATCAGAGCTTCGAACTCGATCGTCTCAGGAATAACATGCAGAATCTCAAGGATAAGATTGAGTTTGTTCCGGATACCCTTATCGTGGACGGTGTGGATTTCCCTGAGGTAGGTAGAGATATACTCGAGGGATTTAAGAAACTCGCTTCGGATTTTGAAGTTGAGGTTTGGTTTTCAGCTCTCTCCCATCGGCATATCACTGATGCGAACGAAAGGGGCATCCCTTACCCCTGTGACAAAGTGGATGATCTCTTTACCATTATCATCCAGTTGAATCCCTCCCAATCAAGCATCCACCTGGAGCTTCTAAAAGACGATGACAACAAAGACACGCCCGGCACCAAAGTCCAGCTCGATCCAAACACCTTTTTGGCCCTTCCCTAAAGGAGGTTCATGAGTTCAGCGTTCAGCGCTGCCACTTGCCGCCGAAGCGGCCAGTTTGATCAAAAAAATGACTCCAGCAATGCGTAGTCAGATACGAGAGGTTCAGGGGTTGTTTTGCAGGATGAACGTCGAACATTGAACACCTGTCTTGCCTTCGCAAATGCTACGGCAAGACAGGTGTTGGATGTTCGTTTTTTTGGTAAGCCTTCCACAACTCAGCCATCGCAAAAATGA
This sequence comes from uncultured Desulfobacteraceae bacterium, assembly GCA_964459445.1. Lineage (GTDB taxonomy): Bacteria > Desulfobacterota > DSM-4660 > Desulfatiglandales > HGW-15 > CAYWMP01. Next base: position 12,480 of record CAYWMP010000070.1, on the reverse strand, counting down.
CCTGATGGCTACAGAGCTCAGACGGGGTTATCCCGTGCCCCAATCATATCGCCTCTTGATATAATTTAGAATAAGCGAAGTTTCCGTTCTTATCACGCCATCAATAAGATTAATCTTTCTATAGATCAAATCATTGAGTTCATCCAAGGATCTGGCCACAAACTCGGTATAGATATCCGAGCCGCCCGTCACATGGGTGATGAACCAGACCTCATCCATTTTTTCCAGCTCCGTGCTTATGCTTTCAATTTTCTTAATGTCTACATTGATCCGGATGATTCCCACAATTTCGAATCCGATTTTAAAAGGATTGCTGACAGCTACGATTTGGAGGAATCCCTCGTCAATCAGCCTATTCAACCTGGATCTAACGGTTGCTTCGGAAATGCCGATGATTTTGGCGATCTCCGTGTTAGGAATTCTTCCGTCTTTCTGCAAAAGGCGAATCATTTCACTGTCTATATGATCCAACTTCCTTTTCTTTTTCTTGTTTTCGTTTCCGCTCACGGCATCCCTCAAATGGTCGAACGTTATAGAACTTCATACAGGAGATAAATGCCCGTTTTCCATATTTTTCAGACAAGGGTAGCGGTCTAGCCACAAGGCACAAAGGCACAAAGTAGAAAAAAAACACATTATCATCTTGGTGTCTTCGTGACTTTGTGGACGAACTGCTTTGAATTCTCTTAAAGATCGTTAACCCCCTATTATCCTTCAAGATACATTTGTTGGGGGTATTCATTTTTTCCTTGACAAATTTGCCAAAATGCTATTTTCTGCGATTATCGATTTTATTGGTATATAGGTTTAAATATATCGCATATTATTGATTTGATCTTCATGTTAATCGAATATATCAGCATTGTAAACCCTTAAGAAGGAGGACAAAAAATGTCGATTCCGAGGTTGCAGAACTATATCAACGGGGAGTGGGTGGATGCGCAGGCAGATAAGTACAATGAGATCATCAACCCGGCACGGGGTGAAGTCCTATGCGAAGCGCCTGAGAGCTCAAAGGCGGACATGGACGCAGCGGTGAAAGCAGCTGCAGAGGCCTACCCGGATTGGCGCAATACGCCGCCGGTCTCCAGGAGCCGCTATCTTCTCCGTCTGGTCGAGATCATGGAAGAAAATTTCAACGAGTTAAGCATTGTTCAGACCAGGGAGCATGGTAAGACCATTGATGAATCCCGGGGGGAAACAAGACGCGCCATTGAGATGTGTGAAGTGGCCTCGGGCATTCCCTCACTGATGCAGGGATTCAACCTTGAAGACATCGCAGTGGGGATCGATGAGATCGCTATCTACCAACCAATGGGGGTGTTTGGCTGTATAGCGCCCTTTAATTTTCCTTTCATGGTGCCCATGTGGTTTTTGCCCTTTGCCATCGCATGCGGCAACACCTTTGTGGTGAAATCCTCACCCCGAACACCCATGAGCCAGGCAAAGCTTTTCGAGATGATAGACGATGTGGGTCTGCCCCCGGGCGTAGTCAACCTCGTGAATGGGGGTACCGAAGCGGCCAATGCCATGATGGATCACCCGGATATGCAGGGGATAACCTTTGTCGGCTCTACACCGGTCGCGAGACAAGTCTACAAGAAGTGCGGTGAGAACGGCCTCCGCTGCATCGCCCAGGGTGGAGCAAAGAATTTTATCGTCCTGATGCCGGACGCGGCCATTGACCAGGTGATGGTGAGCCTGATGTCATCCTTTTACGGAAACACCGGGCAGCGTTGCCTGTCGGGCGCCAATCTCTTGGTTGTGGGTGATGACAATACCCACAGTGCATTTTTAGACAAATTTGCAGAGGCCGCGTCTAAGATCACGGTTGGGGATGGGTTGGATGAATCCGTGCAGATGGGGCCGCTTCAAAGCAAGGACTCCAAAGAGAGGGTCATAGCCATTATTGAAAAGGCGGAAAAGGACGGAGCGACTATCAAATTAGACGGCAGGAATATCAACCTTGTGGGGGATGTGCCTGAAACCTGTTTTTTGAATCCGACTGTTCTGGAGGAAGTACACCATGAGATGACCTGTGCCGTGGACGAGATATTCGGTCCGGTTGCGAGCGTCCTGAGGGCAAAGGATCTGGAAGAGGCCATGGAAATTATCGACTGCAATCCCTACGGCAATGCGGCTTCAATCTTTACGAATAGCGGCAAGTGGGCGAGACAATTCAGGCATGATGTGGTGGCCGGAAACATCGGGATCAATGTTGGGATCAATGCGCCCATGTCCTTTTTCCCCTTCGGCGGCAGAAAGGATTCCTTCTTTGGTATCGTCCATGGCCAAGGCCGTGATGTGATTCGGTTCTTTACGGAACCCAAAATTGTGATTGAGAGGTGGTTCTAATGAGATTGAATACGATGTCAGCCGTTATGACATTTGTATCCAGGATGGAGAACGATTCATCTACTTTTTACGGTGAACATGCGGAGAGGTTCCCGGAGCTAAAGGTGCAGTTTCAGGCCTGGACTAAAGAAAACAAGCGATTTGAGAAGCAGGTGAAACAAACCTATTTTGGCATAATCACGGATACATTGGAGTCGAATTTTGCTTTCGAAGGACTTGACACGGATGACTATGAGTTGGAACTGAATCTGCCTGACGATGCGGATCTCTCGCAGGTCAAGGGAAAGGCCTCCGAGATCGAGGCAGCCATAATGGCCTTTTATCAAAAGGCTGCAGAGCTTTCCGATACCCTCATGGCAGACATTCCGAGGCTATTCAAAAAGATTGCAAAAAAACGGCAGGAGCGGTCTAACATCCTCGATTCCTAGAAGAAAGGTGCAGGGTATAAGGCGCAAGGCTCAAGGGAAGGATTTCTTTTTTTCTTCCTTGTGCCCTAAGCCTTCAGCCTTATACCAGTTTTCCTTGTTTTCTATGCCCCTTACATCAGATACATTGTGAAAGCGATTAAGTATCATAAAATAAGTTATATGTGGAGGACAACCAAATGGCTCGAATTGTAAGATGCGGATTGGTTCAGGCAAAGTGCGATCTAGCGGGGGATCAGCCTCTGGACAAGATCAAGGAGTCTATGATCGAAAAACACCTTACTTTTATCGAGGAGGCCGGACAAAAAGGGGTAAAGGTGATCTGTTTTCAAGAACTCTTCTATGGCCCCTATTTCGCTGCTGAACAGGATACAAGATGGTACGATATCACCGAGAAGATTCCCGAAGGACCAACCATCCAACTCATGCAGGAGCAGGCCAAAAAGCATGGAATGGTCATGATCGTTCCTATCTATGAGGAAGAGATCACCGGGGTCTATTACAACTCGGCCGCCGTAATTGACGGGGACGGCACCTATCTGGGGAAATATCGAAAAACACACATCCCCCATACCCATCCCGGATTTTGGGAAAAATTCTATTTCAAACCTGGCAACCTGGGATACCCCGTATTCGAAACCGATTATGGGACCATAGGGGTATACATCTGTTATGATCGACACTTCCCGGAAGGCGCACGCATCCTCGGACTCAACGGGGCTGATATCATTTTCAACCCCTCGGCAACCGTGGCTGGTCTGTCGGAATATCTCTGGAAGTTGGAACAGCCTGCCCATGCAGTTGCCAACGGCTATTTCGTGGGCGCGATCAATCGCGTCGGCCATGAGCAACCCTGGGATATCGGCGAATTCTATGGGACGAGCTATTTCTGTGATCCCAGAGGGCAGATTGTGGCGGAGGGTTCCAGAGATAAGGATGAATTGATCGTAGCGGATCTGGACTTTGATATCATTCGCGAGGTCAGAAATGTCTGGCAATTTTACCGGGATCGGCGCCCCGAGACCTATGAGGATATGATAGACCTGCTTCCATAAGAAATATCCGGAGTTTTCAAAAGGGGGTATTTGCGCTAGCTTAAGCAATAGCTTTGGGCTCTTAGAATATCGAATATCGAACAAGGAATAATGAATCTCGAAGGTACCCAGGACATTAGACCTTGAAGATAGACTGATAGATTTTGTAGTTGGGAAAATCTTTGTGGCAGAGGTTTTGAAGCAAAGTTCCCAGTTCAAAGCTCGCCATTAAGTTTTAACTTTTTAAACCTGAACTTCTGAAACTTTACCTGCATTACTTCTGGCCGGTAAAAACCGCAGACCTATCTTACAAGAATAAAAACTGTGAGACAAAAGAGTCTTTAAACTTCATAATTCGAAATTTCTTGTTCGATATTCGATATTCATTTTTTTTACTGAACAAAAGCAATTGTTTGGGAGAATGCCAGTGCTAACAGAGGGATAGGGTGACGATTTGATTTGTATTCCATTTTCAACAACAAAGATGAAGGAGTGAGGCATGAATGACTTAGCCAGTAGAGTTCAGGGTTTTGCAGACCACACCTATGGAACATGGAATCGGCAGAATGCATGGACGGCGCCCATGGTTATTCAGGACGCTGAAGGGATTTATATGTACGATGCCAAAGGGAAGCCTTATATTGATTTTTCTTCCCAACTCATGTGTTCGAACCTAGGGCACAAAAACAAGGCCATCATAGAGGCCATTGTCAAACAGGCTGAAAAATTGCCCTATGTCTCGCCGGGCTTTACCACGGAGGTTGCCCTCGAAGCGGTTGAAGCCCTTCTCTCCGTGATGCCTGAAGGCCTAAGTAAACTTTTTTTCTCCACCAGTGGAACGGAAGCCAACGATGGCGCCCTGGTGATGACAAGGCTGTCAAAGGCCCCTGCCTATAAGGTGATCTCGCGATATCGCTCCTACCATGGCGCAACACCCGCGGGCATGGCTTTTACCGGCGATCCGAGGCGATGGCCCGTGGAACGCGTCCGATATACGGTGGACGGGGTGTGTTTTGCCCCGGACGTTTATTGCTACCGTTGTCCTTTTGCCCTCGAATACCCGGCCTGTAATATCCAGTGTGCGCGTTATCTGGATTATATGATCAAGGAGGAAGGGAATGTAGCCGCCGTGGTCGTGGAACCGGTCGTAGGAACCAATGGACGGATTGTACCTCCTCCCGAATACTTTCCCATACTCAGGAAAATCTGTGATGAGAACAACGTCCTTTTGATTGCCGATGAAGTCATGAGTGGATGGTTCAGGACAGGCAAAACATTTGCCATGCAGCACTGGGACGTACTTCCCGACATCATGACCACGGCAAAAGGGTGCACTTCAGCCTATACGCCTTTGGGAATGACGGTCACGACCAAGGCGGTCGGAGATTTCTTTGATGAGGAGTTTTTCTGTCACGGACATACCTATGCTTATCACGCCCTTGCCCTGTCCGCCGTGGCGCCGGCCATGAAGGAATATGATAAGTTGTTCGGATCAGGACTGCCGCAAAGGGCAGCAGAGCATTTAAAGAAGAAACTCTTTGAACTCGGGGAACGCCACATTAGCGTGGGTGACGTTCGCGGAATAGGACATTTCTGGGCGCTCGAGATCGTAAAGAACCGCGAGACAAGAGAACCCTTCAATGTCAAGCCCGACAAGATTACCGGTGCACCTCTGATGACGGCCAAGGTCGCGGGTGATGCCATGAAAAACGGACTGTATGTGGCGCCCTGGATTGATACCCTTGTCATTGCTCCCCCGCTAATCATCACCGAAGATCAGATTGATGAAGCCATCAACATTTTGGACGAATCCTTGAAAATCAGTGACGCTGAGGCCGTGAGTACGGATGTTCCCTTATCCAAGAGCAGTGAATTTGGGATATAGGGGGAGAGAGGTAGACTAGGAACCGTGCGCTACGACGAGCTTGTCCAGGCCTTTAAGGAGGTAGAGAAGGGCTTTTCAACCCAGGAGGCCGTGACGGAGGCCACTCGATGCCTCAAGTGCGAGGACGCACCCTGCGCAAAGGTCTGTCCGGCCGAGATAAACGTTGCCCAATTCATTCGCCGGATCTCCTCAAGAAATTTCAGCGGGTCTATCAAGGTTATAAAAGAAGATAATATCCTCGCCGGCATATGCGCGAGGATCTGCCCCCAGGAGTGCCTTTGTGAAGGGGAATGCAGTTCTTCGGAGCTGGCAAAACCCATTGATATCGGTCGTCTCCAGCGTTTTGCCGCTGATCAGGAATTAGAAAAAGGCCCCAAGCGTCTTCGATCTATGCCCCCAAAGGGCATAGCCGTGGCAGTCGTGGGTTCCGGTCCCGCAGGGCTCTCGGCAGCCACCTTTCTCAAGCGTTTGGGGTATGACGTGGATCTGTTTGAAGCCGAATCCCACCCTGGCGGGGTACTCATGTACGGCATCCCAGCCTACCGTCTTCCCAAACAGGTCGTTTATCAGGAGGTGGATTACATCAAATCCCTCGGGGTAAATGTTCGCCTAAAGGAGGGCGTTGAAAATCCTGTTTCTTTACTGGATCGTTATCGAGCGGTTTTTGTAGGAACCGGATGCGGGCGCCCCATTGCTCTTAGTGTGGCCGGCGAAGAAATGGACGGTGTGATGCAGGCCATTGATTTGCTGCGCGAGGTTAATTCCGCCCTGATCATTCAGGAAGATTGTAATATCGAACTCGGAGAAGATGTTGTGGTGATTGGAGGAGGAAATGCTGCCATAGATGCCGCGGTCACAGCCCGCAAACTCGGCGCTGCCAGGGTCACCATCCTTTATCGACGGTCCGAGGAAGAAATGCCTGCATGGGAAGAAGAGCGAGAGTTCGCTCGAAAACAAGGCGTGTCTATTCGGACACTGGCAAGCCCCGTCAGATTTCTGGGAGAGAGCGGCCGCCTGACCCAAGTTGAGTGTCTTGAAATGAAATTGGGTGAAGAGGACGAATCAGGACGAAAGCGGCCGTTGCCAATTGAGGGATCCGAATTTTTAGTCCCCTGTCAAACCGCTCTATTGGCCATCGGTCAAGGGGCGCCCACAGGTTTAGAGGATCTGGAAAAGGATCAATGGAATAGGGCTAAAGTCGATGAGGAGACAATGGCTACGTCCGTACCCGGTGTATATGCGGGCGGCGATCTCATCCGGGGCAGTGACATGGCAGTGCAGGCCGTGGGCGATGGAAAAAAGGCCGCCTTTGCCATGGATGCCTGGATCCAGGAGAACACTTAGTATCTGAAGTTGGCCCTACTATCTGATGGGCAGCAATAGGTTGTTGATCCATAAAAAAGCTGGAGTAATGCATAAGGGACAATGCACAAGCAGGCGGTTTTTGCCTTAGGCCTTGCGCCTTGAGCCCTACACTTGTCTTTTTAAGGAGGTTTGTGACATGAAAATCGGTGGAGATATTGACTTAAGCGTGGAATTCTGCGGGATTCATTTTCCGAATCCCTTTATCCTTTCCTCGGCGCCCCCCACGACGACCGGAGAGATGATGGGCCGGGCATTTGAGGCGGGTTGGGGTGGTGCGGTTACCAAGACATTGGTTGTGGACTCGGACAGCATCGTAAACGTGACGCCGAGATTGGCGAGCCTCAGTTTTCCTGGGTCCGCGGATGAACCGAAAAAGATCTATGCATTTGAGAATATCGAGCTCACAACGGACCGTTCATTCGAGATTTGGCTCAAGGAAATCGAGGAACTCAGAAAAAACTATCCCGAGCATGTGGTGATCGCCAGTATCATGGATGATGCGAGCAAACCTGACGGCTGGCAAATGATGGCCAGGAAATGCGAAGAGGCCGGCGCTCAAATGATCGAAATCAACATGTCATGCCCCCATGGCATGCCTGAGATGGGTATGGGCGCGGCCATCGGCCAGAACCCGGAATTGGCTGCAACCGTTACGAAATGGACCGTGGAAGCAGTCGGTATTCCTGTCATGGCCAAAATGACGCCCAATGTGACAGACGTGGGCGTGGTTGCCAAGGCATGCGTAAATGCGGGGGCCCATTGTATCTCCGCCATCAACACAGTGGCCTCCATTATCGGCGTGGATCTCGAGACATTGGTTCCTAAACCGGCAGTGGCGGGTTATTCCGCCCATGGCGGGCTTTCCGGGTCTGCAGTAAAGCCCATCGCTTTGAAGGCTATAGCAACTATCTGCAAAGCCGTCGACGTTCCGATTTCAGGTATCGGCGGTATCGGCACCTGGGAGGATGCGGCAGAGTTCTTATTGCTGGGAGCCTCAACCCTTCAGGTGTGCAGTTCCGTCATGGCCAGCGGCTATGGGATAGTGGAAGACATGATGGATGGAATCGAGAACTTCATGGAAGACAAAGATTTCGATTCTATTGACGACATGGTGGGCGTAGCTCTCGAAAAGCTCATAGGACAGCAAGAGCTCAGTCGTGAAATTAGACTCGTTTCCCAAATCAATGAGGATCTTTGTGTGAAGTGCGACCTTTGCTATGTGAGTTGCAGAGACTCCGGTTATCAGGCCATCAGTCTAAAGGAGGACAGAACACCCTGGGTGGATAGCGATAAGTGCACCGGGTGCTCCCTGTGCCAGCATGTCTGTCCGGTCTGGGACTGTATTGCCTTGGCAGCGAAATAGGATGCTGTCGGGAAATAGACAAATCTTTAAGATCGAACGCCAAAGAGGTCACTATTCATTACATCAGCTTGCGGGCTGGTTAGAAGAGGAGGAAGCTATGGACTGTAAAATCGTCAACGGGACTGTGGTGACTGCGACTGACACATACAGGGCGGATGTGGGCATCGCAAAGGGCAAGATCATCCAAATTGCTAAAAAAGTGAAGGAGCCTGCTGCTGAAGTGGTTGACGCGAAAGGCAAGTACGTGATCCCAGGGGGGATTGACATCCATACTCATTTGGATATGCCCTTCGGCGGCACAGTCTCAAATGATGACTTTGAAACCGGCACGATTGCGGCTGCCTTTGGGGGAACCACGACTATCGTGGATTTTGCCATTCAAGGAAAGGGCATGACCCTAAAGCGGACCTTGAATACATGGATGAAGAAGGCCAAGGGCAAAGCGGTCATTGACTACGGATTTCATGTAGCCATCTGTCATCTTACGGATAAAATCCTGGCGGAGATCCCTGAAATCGTGGCACAGGGTATCACAAGCTTCAAATGTTTCCTGGCCTATAAGGGGGCCCTGATGATCGACGATGGTACGCTCTACAAGGTTCTTCAGAAATCAAAAGAGGCCGGAGCCCTTGTCATGATTCATGCAGAAAACGGCGATATCCTCGATGTTTTGATCAACAAATATCTTAATGAGGGTAAGACGGCTCCTAAATACCATGCTTTGAGCCGTCCGCCAGAGGCCGAGGGTGAAGCAACGGGCAGGGGGATTTCCATTGCCCAGATGGCCGAAGCGCCCATTTATATCGTTCATTTGTCATGTAAAGAGGCCCTTGATAAGGTAAAGGAGGCGAGAGACGCCGGTTTTCCTGCCTTTGCCGAGACCTGTCCGCAATATCTGCTCCGTTCCTATCAAAACTATCTTGAGCCGGGATTTAAGGGCGCCAAGTATGTCATGTCCCCGCCCTTAAGGGACAAGTCCAATTGGAATGTGCTTTGGAAGGGGCTGGCAACCAATGATCTCCAGGTTGTTTCAACGGATCATTGCCCCTTTAACTTCAAGGGCCAGAAGGATATGGGCAAGCACAGCTTTGCCGCTATTCCGAACGGCGCGCCCGGCATTGAACACAGACTCATGCTGATGTTTCATGAAGGGGTGAATAAAAAGCGCATCGGCCTGAACCGTTTTGTGGAATTGGTATCCACGGCCCCTGCAAAGATGTTCGGGCTTTTCCCTCAAAAGGGCGCCGTGGCTGTGGGCAGTGACGCGGATCTCGTGATTTTTGATCCCAAGGCGCCCTTTGAAATAAAGGCCAAGACCCAGCATCAAAATGTGGACTATACACCCTATGAAGGTTTCAAGGGTAAAGGAATGCCCAAAACCGTTTTTTCCAACGGTCGCATCATCATTCTAGACGGGAAATTCAAGGGACAGGCTGGAACTGGCCGTTATTTAAAGAGAAAACCTTTTCGCTTGACTGCTTAATGCCTGCCTTGATATAAGGCAGTTCAATTAATTTAATCGAGAATATGCATATATCAGGAGTACGAAACCTTATTGATGAAAGGAGGGTTAATACTCAGAAGATTTTAGGAATTAGGTGATTTTAGAGCAGCAATATCTCAATCATTGATATCCCCGGTTCCGGGGCAAAAGAAAAGGAGGGGTATATGGCTGAAGAAAAAAGGTGGATTATCTACAGTATTGATGACAAGCCGCCTACTGGCGAAAGCATTTTTCTAGGGATACAGCACTACCTGACAATGTTTGGGGCCACGGTCTTGATCCCTTTGATTCTGGCGGGGGCCATGAAAATGCCCGCAGATCAAACGGCACTTCTCATTTCCACCATATTTCTGGTTTCAGGCATCACCACCTGGTTGCAGTCCACGATCGGTAACAGACTACCAGTAGTTCAAGGTGGGTCCTTCTCCTTTCTGCCCCCTGCCTTTGTCATCATAGGCGCCACAGTGGGAAAGGGAATGGGGTATGAGATTGCCATCCAGCAGATCACCGGAGCGATTATCATTGCATCCTTCTTTGAGATTATCTTGGGTTGGTCCGGCATCATGGGCAAGGTCAAAAAGTACATCGGGCCAATCACCATCGGTCCCACCATTGCCCTCATCGGCTTGGCTCTCTATAAAGTCGGCGCGCCGGTGGCCTTCGCCCAAGGCGCCAAGGGAAGCTGGCTTGTGGCCGGGCTTACCATCATTGCCCTGATCGTCTATTCCCAGTTGCTCGGCAAAAAATCGAGAGTATTCCTGCTGTTCCCGGTCCTTATGGCGATCCTTACCGGATGGCTTATTGCCATTATCATTTCAGGATTAGGTATCGTAGGTCCGGGGCATCCCGCTTATGTGGATTGGGCAAAGGTGGCGGCGGCGCCATGGATCAGTATAAAGCCCCTTCTTCCCTTTAAATGGGGTTTTCCGCAGTTTAAGATCGCCCTAATACTCGCCATGGTGGCTGCATACGTCGCTTCCATGATCGAGTCAATCGGCGACTACTATGCAGCCGCGCGAATGAGTGAAGCGCCTACACCCACGGCTTCCATGATCAGTCGAGGCCTGGGGACAGAGGGTATTGGTTGTTTTATCGCCGGTTGTCTTCAGACCTGTAACGGATCCACGACCTATTCGGAAAACATCGGCGCGATCGGTCTCACGAGGGTCGCGAGCCGGCACGTAGTGAGGATGGGGGCCAGCGTCATGATCGTCCTCGCGTTCATCACAAAATTCGGGGCCATATTCACCACCATGCCGGGCCCCGTGGTCGGCGCCATGTACTGCGGGCTTTTTGGTATGATCGCAGCGGTAGGGTTGTCAAACCTGGTCCTGTGTGACATGTCTTCATCCAGGAATCTATTCATAATCGGGTTTGCCTTTTTCATGGGTCTGAGCCTTCCCGAATACTTTGATAAATTTCCGGTGGGCGCTGATTGGCCCACCGGTGTCGCGTGGATCGGGAATATCATCACCACCATCGGCAAGACAGGAATGGCGGTTGGCGGAATCATCGGTATTGTTCTCGACAACATTATTCCTGGCACAGACGAAGAGAGAGGATTGACAGCATGGGCTGATGCGGGATGATGTTCCGCTAATTGTTCAGCTTAAGTGACAAATGAGGGTGAGGTTCATTTACGGGCCTCACCTTTTTTTATCTCTTCGCCAGGTAAAGAACTATAATTTTTGATGCCGCCAGATGTGGAATCAATTGCTTTTTAGGTTTTGAATATCGAATGTCGAACAAGGAATTTCGAACCGCAGAAGTTAAAAAAAACAAAGTCTTCCACTTCGATATTCTGCTGTTCCTTGTTTTGCGGTTCCGCGGTTCAGAAAAGGGGATATTTCGTAAACATGGATATCATAATACTATCCCGCGCAAGTGGTTTAACTTTGAATGAAAGAATTCTTTAGAAAACTGGTTTGTTGGCGAGTTGTCCGATTTTCTTGGCAAGAGTGCGGAGGGCGTCCTGGTTTGGCACGTCCCTGACCAGTATGAGGGGCTTGTTGCTTAAAATGACAACTTCCAGGCGATAAAGGAACAGGCCCCGTTTATACCGGTATTTACGGATACGGAACTCTTTGATCTCGTCAAAGGCAACCTGGTCGGAGCGCCAGAGCACCTTAAGGGTCAGGACGCCTGAGTTCCCGTCGATCAAGGCAGTTCTACTGCGCCTATGCTGACTCATCATCAAACCGACAACCAAGGGGATAACAAGCAGAAGCGAAATTGCCATAAAATAGGGCAGGAGTCCTTGGCTTGGTTGTGAGAAAAAGGTTACCAGCAGGGTAAAGACACCCCATATCAGAAGAAGGGCCATTCCTGCTTCGGCAATGATCTTCTTGGCAGAAAGATCCTTTGTGGGTTGAATAGAGATTGTCTTTTCTTTTTCAAAGACTTCCATGTAGCGCTCTCAGGGATTCATCAGCAGGCATTTAGCTCCTTACACCGCGATTCTTTGACTAAACGAGTCAAACAAATCTGACGAGCATTGACAAACTAAGGTGTTCCGCGTGTTCAGTGTTCAGTGGTTCAGAGTTCAGGAA